>NZ_JBHXLU010000154.1:0-15586 GCF_042720695.1 Streptomyces sp. NPDC058457
GGGGCCGGCGCGGCGGGCACCGGAGACTCGGCCGACGCGATGTCGGCCGCCACGATCTCGGGCACGGCCGTCTCGGGCACGGCCGTCTGGCGTAGGGGCGTTTCACGCACCACCGTTTCACGCGCAGCCGCCTCGCGCACGGCCCGCTCACGCACCGCTTCCCTGCGCGCCGCGCGCTCCCGGGTCGAGCGGGGCGCGCTGACCGACGGGGGCCGCTCGCCCGGGTCGACCCGGCCGAGCAGATGGCTGTCCACCCGAAGCACCGCGCGCACCCCGCCGTAGGGCGAGGGGGACGAGACGTCGACGCTCAGGTCGAACTGGCGGGTGAGCTGGCCGATCGCGGCCAGGCCCATGCGCGGCGGGTCGCCCAGGTCGGTCAGCAGGATCGGGTCACTCCCCGCCACCAGCCGCTGCGCGCGGGCCCGTTCGTCCTGCGTCATGCCGAGACCCGCGTCGTCGACGGTCACGCACACCCCGTGGTGGACGTGCTCCAGATTGACCACGACGTCGGTGTCCGGCGCCGAGTGGCGCAGCGCGTTGTCCAGGAGTTCGGCGACGATGATGGCGACCGGTTCGACCGCGTGGGACACCAGGGCGGTGCCCGGGTCCAGATGGTTGTTGACCTGGACCCGGTGGTAGCCCGAGAGCCGGGCCTGGCCGCCGGTGACGGCGTCCACCACGTGGGACTCCTCGCGGGCCAGTCCCACCCAGGCCCCGCACACCACGGCCGCGACCTGCGCCCGCCGCAGCGACTGCTCGTTCTCGTGGTCCAGCGCGAACAGCGTCTGCGCCAGCTCGGGGTCGTCGTAGCGCTGTTGGAGTCCCCGCAGGGCGTCCTGCAGGCGGTACAGGGCGGCCTGGATCTCCCGGGTGGCGCCCCGGAGGCCGGCCTGCGCGGCCGCGTCGATCCGGGTGCGCTGCGCGCTCAGCTCCTCGCGCAGCGCGGTGAGCACGTACTCCAGCGCGATCCCGGTGGGGGTCCCGGGCGTGTGCTGCCTGGCCGGACCCGGCACCCTCAGGTGCGGATGCGCGAGCTGGGCCGCGGCCGCGGGCATCCGGCGGGCCGCGAGATGCTCGACCTCGGTGATGAACGCGCCCTCGGCGCCCTCCAGTTGGGCGCGCAGCTCCGTTACCTCGGCCCGCAGCGCCGCCTTCTGGCGCCGGGACCTGACCAGACTGCCGCCGAGGGCGAGCGCGGAGAGCGTTCCGGCGGCGAGACCACCGGCCACCAGTTCCGGTAATTCGATCATGGAATCGGTTTCCAGGGGGAGTAGGGCAGCAGACGGCAGGGAGAGCCCGGGGCCCTCCCATGTGGCGCTCGCAGCACAGTACACACCGTCATTGACCGGCCCCGCACGGTGAATCGTTACATCACTTCGAATCCGCCCGGCGACTGTTCGCTTCTGTGTCAAGTGTCGGAAATGCCATGCAGGGGCGGTGAGTTGGGTTCCCGCGCGGGCCGGCTCGTCACCGCGTGGCGGAGGCGGGCACCGGCAGGTTGAAGACGTGGGACGGGGAGACGACCCGGGTGATCGCCTGGCCGAAGAGGGTGCTGGGCTCGATGTCGCCCTTGTAGCTGATGTCGGTGTTGAGGAGCACGACCACGGTCGTCCGCGTCGACGGCAGGTAGACGGTCAGCGACTCGTAGCCCGGCAGTGAGCCGTTGTGCCCGATCCAGCCCTGGACATCGAAGATGCCGAGGCCGTACCCGGCGCCCTGGATGCCGGTCGAGGGTGTGGTCAGCCGCTGCTTCTGGACGACCGGTCCGACCATGGTGGTGCCGTCGGGGAAGACGCCGGTGGCCACGGTGCGCGCCCAGGTGCGCAGATCGTCCAGGTTCGAGATCATCGCGCCGGCGGCCCAGCCCCAGGACGGGTTCCAGCCGGCGGTCTCCTCGACCTTCCCGGTCGCCGTCTGGTTCGTGTAGCCCTGTGCGTGCGGGGCGGGGAACTCGTTCCCGGTCGGGAACAGGGTATGGCTCATGCCCGCCGGACCCAGGACGTGCTGTTCGAGGTAGTCGCCGAGCCGCTGCCCGCTCTCCTTCTCGACGAGCAGGCCGAGCAGGATCAGGTTGGTGTTGGAGTAGTAGAACTTCTCCCCGGGCTGGAACATCACCGGGTGCCCGAAGGAGTAGGCGAGCAGCTGCTGCGGGGTGAAGGCGCGCTGCGGATCGGAGGTCAGCGCCTTGAAGAAGCCCGTGTCCTCGGAGTAGTTGAACAGCCCGCTGCGCATCCCGGCCAGGTCCCGCAGCGTGATCCGGTCGCCGTTGGGCACCCCGTCGAGGTACTTGCCGATCGGGTCGTCCAAGCCCACCCTGCCCTGGTCGACCAGCTGGAGCAGTGCGGTCACCGTGAACGTCTTGGTCTCGCTGCCGATCCGCATGTACAGGTCGGGTGACATCTTCTGCCCGGTCGCCTTGTTCGCGACCCCGAACGAGCGAACGTAGTCGCTCTGGCCGGGCGTCCAGACACCGACGGTCACGCCGGGTACGTCCGCCTCGCGCATGACGTGCTGGACGACCGCGTCGAGTTGGCGTGCCACCGCCGGGGTCATGTCACGGACGTCCGGGCTGCCGGACGGCGACGGGGTGGGCGAGGGCGCGGCGAACGCGGCCGGTGCGGCGGCGGGTGCTCCGGTGAGGGGGACGGTGAGCGCCCCCAGCACGACGGCGACCGCGGCCGTTCGGCGCAGCCTGGCGGACGTGTACGGCATGGGCTGACTCCAAGCACGTGAGAGCGAACGTGCGGTGGGGTCGGACGTCAGAACCCTGACTTCACAGGATACGAGCGCGCGCCCGGCGCCGCCTGCCGACCGCGGGCCGCCGGAATGCTTGTAGGACGGCGGCCGGGCCCGATCGGGGGGTGCGTTCACCCGACCCGGTGAGCGCGTCGGGCGGCGCGTACCACCAGCGCGTCCCGGGCGTTGCCCCGGCATGGACGGAACCTCTCGCACGCCCTGGCGCACGGTCCAGGAGCCGCGCGCCCTGCGCTCCCGTGAGCCGATCTACGCCCAGCTCGTCCGGGAGTGGCGGGAGCAGGGCCGTACGGTGCCGGGCGAACCGGACAGCCGTTGGGCCGCCGTCCTCATCCTGCTGCCCCGCCGCTGACCTCTGCCCTCACTGCTCGTCGCACACCGGCCGCAGCACCGCCAGCGTGCCGTTGGCCTCCCGCAGCGCCAGCTCCAGGGTGGCCGGCGAGTGCAGGGCGCCACTGCCGTCGGGCGGCACCAGCCACTCCAGGAAGCGCGCGGGCCGGTAGGGCGGCGGTACGGCGACCCACGCCCCTCTGGTCGTGTACCGCAGCCCGGACCCGATCCAGCCGCCGTCGGGGTCGGGGGGCAGGAAGAACCCGACCCGGCGCGCCGCGGTGTCCACCAGGGTCGGCCCGGGCACCGGCAGGGACGGCCGCCACAGCAGGTCGAGCGTGAGCAGACCGAGCCGGTCCGGCACGCTCAGCACATCCCAGAAGCGGCCCGCCTCCAGCAGTGAGACGCCCTCACCGTGGTCCCATTCCCACTTGCACGCCCGGGGGTCCGCCGAGGCCGCCGCGAGCCATTCCACACCCTGCATCCACATCGTGTTCGTCATGCACTGCTCCGTGGGATAACCGCTCACCTGTTTCGGGTGCAGGGAACGACCGACACCGGGCAGTCGGCGCGTCCGCACGCCAACCCGGCATATGCATGCTGGTAGATATTTCTAACTGGCGGAAGGGGTGGCGAACCATGGCGTTTGAGGGCGGATGTTCGAACACTGCGCATTGGTACGGATGTTGCGCAGAACGGAAGATCCTCCTGGATTGACGATCACGCTCGATTCCGTCGTCACGGCAAGCGATTCAAGCGCCATACCTTGAAGTGGAGGCGATATCAGCCGTACGCTCCCGTTGTTCCGTCGCCGCAGCATCCGACCAGGGGTACTCCATGGACCGCACCCGACTGCATGCCCTCCTGGCCCGCGAGAGCGCCGAGGCCGAACGGCGAAACCCCCGCTCCCTGGCCGCATATGCCGAGGCCGGCCATCTCTTCGGCCGGGTCCCGATGACGTGGATGAACAAGACCGCCGGAGCCTTCCCCCGGTACCTGGCGACCGCCCGCGGTGCCCGGGTCACCGACGTCGACGGGCACACGTACATCGACTTCTGCCTCGGCGACACCGGCGCGATGGCCGGTCACTCGCCGGCCGCCGTGACCGAGGCGGTGCACCGTCGGTTCGCCGAGCTGGGCGGGGCCACCGCGATGCTGCCGACGGAGGACGCGGAGTGGGTCGGCGCCGAGCTGACCCGCCGCTTCGGGCTCGCCCGCTGGAGCTTCTCGCTCACCGCGACGGACGCCAACCGGTGGGCGATCCGGCTCGCCCGCGCCGTCACCGGACGCCCGAAGATCCTGGTGAACAGCTACAGCTACCACGGCAGCGTCGACGAGTCCCTCATCGTCGTCGGCCCCGACGGCAAGGGCGCGCCCCGCCCCGGGAACGTCGGCGCGCCCTGCGACGTCACCCTGACCAGCCGGGTCGCCGAGTTCAACGACCTGGACCAGCTGGAGCGCGAACTCGCCCACGGCGACGTGGCGGCCGTCCTCATGGAACCCGCACTCACCAACATCGGCATCGTCCTGCCCGAGCCCGGCTACCTGGACGGCGTGCGTGCCCTCACCCGGCAGTACGGCACGCTGCTCATCAACGACGAGACGCACACCTTCTCGGCCGGCCCCGGCGGCTGCACCGCCGCCTGGGAGCTGGAGCCGGACCTGCTGACCATCGGCAAGGCCATCGGCGGCGGCATCCCGGCCGGTGCCTACGGCCTCTCCGCCGACCTCGCCGAGCGGCTCCTCGCCCGCGCCGACCTGGACCTGGTGGACATGGGCGGTGTCGGCGGCACCCTCGCCGGCAACGCGCTCTCGGTGGCGGCGACCCGGGCCACCCTGGAGCACGTGCTCACCGACGAGGCGTTCGACCACATGGACCGGCTCTCCGCACGCTTCGAGACCGGCGTGCGGTCCGCCGTCGAGGCGCACGGCCTGCCCTGGTCGGTCGGCCGCCTCGGTGCCCGCACCGAGTACCGCTTCGCGGACCCGGCCCCGCGCACCGGCACCGAGTCCGAGGCTGCCGCCGACCCCGACCTCGAGGACTTCCTGCACCTCTACCTCGCCAACCGGGGCATCCTCCTCACCCCGTTCCACAACATGGCCCTGATGTGCCCCGACACCACAGAGCAGGACGTCGACACCCACACCGCGGTGTTCGGCGCCGCCCTGCTCGAACTGGCCGGCTGAGGAAGAGGAAGGGACGGGGACGTGGTGCACATGGACGACATCGACCGGGCCATCCTGCGCGAGCTCCAGGCCGACGGCCGTATCGCCTACGCCGACCTGGGCCCGAAGGTCGGCCTCTCCGCCTCCGCGGCCCGGCAGCGGCTGCAGCGCCTGCTGGACTCCCGGGCCGTGCAGGTCGTCGGCGTCACCGACCCGATGGCCATGGGCGGCCAGGCGATGGCCCTGCTCGGCATCGGTGTGGACGGCGACCCGCGCGCCGTCGCCGACGCGCTCGCCGGACACCCCGAGGTGGTGTACTCCGTGTTCACCTCGGGCGGCTTCGACCTGTTCGCCGAGGTGGTCACGCCCGGCCCGAAGGAACTGCTCGACTTCGTCAACGACGTGGTCCGGCCCATCGAGGGCGTGCGCGAGGTCCGGCCCTTCCCGTACTTCGGCATCCACACCCACCGCTTCCTGTGGGAGGTGGGCTGAGACCCCGGCCGACGGCGGGGCCCGGACCTCAGCCGATGGCCGGCGTCAGGACGAGCATGGTGGCGTCGTCACGCACCTCGTAGTGCCCGGCCAGGTCCGCCCACACCTCTTCGGTGAGCCCGACCGCGTCCACGCCCGCGAACCCGGCCAGCCGCTCCGGGAGCGGATAGAAGCCCCCGGCCCCGTCGCGCGCCTCCCAGACCCCGTCAGAGGCGAGGAACAGCCGGTCGCCCGGCCCCAGCTCGACCGTGATCTCCTTCGCCGGGTCCACCCCGACCAGGCCGAGGCCCAGCGGAGCCCCCGGTGCGACGACCAGTTCCTGGGCCCGCCCGTCCCGCAGCAGCACGGGCGCCGGATGACCGCAGGCCACGATCCGCACCGACCGCAGATCGGCGGAGAACTCCAGCAGCAGGGCCGTGGCGAACAGCTCCGCGTGCGGGACGCCGGCCGAGTCCACCGTCAGCCTGCGGTCCATCCGCGTCGCCACCGACTCCAGGTCCGGCAGGTCGAGCACCGCCTCCCGGAACGCACCGAGCAGCGACACCACCGTGGCGACGGCGGCCAGCCCGTGCCCCCGTACGTCCCCCATCACCGCCCGGACCCCGTACGGGCCGTCGCGCACGTCGAAGAAGTCCCCGCCGACCAGCGTGCCGTGTTGCGCGGCCCGGTACAGCCCCACGCACCCCACCGCGCCGACCCGCTTCGGCAGCGGCGGCAGCACGGCTCGCTGCACCGCCTCGCCTACCGCCCGCTCGGTGAGCAGCTGGGCGTCCCGGTGACTGCGCACATACGACACGAAGACACTCAGTAGCGCCACGAAGGTGACCGTGAGGAGGTCGGTGTCGCCGGGATGGTTCAGATGGGTGGCGGGCACGTTGAGCAGGAGCACCACCAGGCAGCTGAGCACGGCCGTCGCCAGCGGGCCGTAGGAGAGGACGGCCAGCGGCGGGATGGCCCCGAGGAGGAAACCGAAGTCGTGTCCGTCGGGGCTGATCAGCGTCGCCGCCGTCACGACCCCGAGCAGGACGACGGGCAGCACCCGCACCCAGCGTGGCGGCGGCGCACCCTGCAACCAGCCACGACCGTCCCGGTAGCCACGCGACGACCAGCCGCGCACCGAAGTCACATCCCTAAGCTACGCCCGTGCCCGGTCACCGGACCCGCCCTGATCTTGAATAGCCGCGTGCGGAAAACCCGTGGACGCGTCCGAGCCGGTCCCCTAACGTATGAGCGCACGCCCGAGACCGGACGGAAGGAGGCGAGTGCGATGTGCATCACACCCATCCCGCGCTCCCTCCCCGTTTCCCGGGCGTGACAGGTCAGAGCTGACCCGGGAGCGCTCCCCGTAGCACTTATCCCGGAGGAATCCGTGACCGATCCGGTCATCCGCACGCTCGACGACAGCACCGCCCACCTCTTCGACGCCCTGCCCGACCCGCTGCGCCTGCGGGAGAAGCACCAGCGCACCCTGTTCCGCCCCGACTGGCAGCGCGTCGCCCTGCGCGACGGGCGCGTGGTCGCCCGGGCCGCCTGGTGGGGCGCTCCCGAGGCCACCGAGCCGATCCTGATCAACTGGTTCGACGTGGCCGAGGGCGAGGAGGAGGCCGGCGCCGAGCTGCTGCGCGGCGCGCCCTGGCAGGTCGAGGAACTCGAACTCGACCTGCCCACGGGCTGGCACGACGACCCCGCTCTGGCAACCGCCGCCGAGACCCGCTTCACCGCCGCCCGCAAGGCGGGCTTCGAACTCCTGGTGGAGCGTTACAACTACCGCTGGACACCCGAGTGCGGCCTCCCCGAACGACCCGGGCGCCTCGTCTTCACCGCCGAACCGGACGACCGGGTGTTCGTCGACGCCCTGCGCCGCATCCACTCCGTCACCCTGGACGCCCACGCCCGCCGCGCCATCGAGCAGGGGGGAGTGGACCAGGCGGCCCAGGAGGAGATGGACTTCTTCCACTGGATGCCCTCGCCCCGCGAGTGGTGGCAGATCGCCCGCACCCCCGACGGCGAGCCGGTCGGCATCCACATCCCCGGGCGCAATCCTGGAGGGCCCTGTGTCGGGTTCATCGGCGTCCTGCCGGAGCAGCGCGGGCACGGGTACGCCTACGACCTGCTCGTGGAGTGCACGCACTTCCTCGTCGAGCACGGCGCCGAGTTCGTCGCCGCGGCCACCGACCAGGGCAACACTCCCATGGCCGCGCACTTCGCCCGGGCCGGTTACCCCGTCGCCCGGGAGCGGGTGAACTTCTGGGCGACGGCCGCTGTCAGTGCCGGGTGACATGCTGACAGCAGGGTGACCGACAGCTGACGGGAGGAGCCGGCATGGGGTTCGAGGGTGAGGTCTGGCAGGTGCGCGGCAGGCGGGAGCCGGTCGGCGAGATCGTCATCGACGAGGCCGACTTCCCCTGGCTGCACGGCACCTTCACCCCCGGTCCCGGCCTTGCCGGTGTCCGGGACCTGTTCGCCCGTGAGCTGGTGCTGGCCGAGGACGAGGACTGGGAGGCGTGGGAGGAGGTCCAGGACGAGATCTGCCGCCAGGTCTCCCTGGTCTCGCCGGACGGCCCGGTCCCCGAGTTCCTGCTGCACATCGAGGGGGACCGGGCCTGGTTCAGATGGAGCGACGAGCCGTTCGACAAGGAGTAGCCGGCAGCCCCCGGGCAGCGCACCGAAGGGGCGCGGGGCTGCATCGAATGTGCGGCTACCGCCGCGTGGGCGCGACCAGCCACGACGGCGCCGCGGACGAACGACGGCGCATCGCGGCAATTCCAGCGGAGCGCTCAGTCGACGTCCTTGCCCAGCAGGGTCTCCGCCTCCGTGAGGATCTCGGTGACCCGCAGGGCGAAGGCCGCGTCGCACGGGTGCGCCCGGCCCGTGCGCGCGGCGGTGACCAGGGCGTCCGCGGCCCGGGTCAGGGCCGGGACCGCTCCTTCCGCACTCCTCGGAAGGAGCGTGACCCCCGTCTCGCCCCGCAGCTCCACATCGGCCCCGGCCGCCGCCGGGGGTGCGGTGAGGCTCAGGGTCACCGTGCTCGACGCCCCGCCGGCGTGGTCGAGGACGAGATGGACGGTGTCCGCCGGGCCGTGCACGGCGGCCGCCACCCGCCGTACGTCGCCCAGGACCGGCAGCAGCACGGACAGGGCGTGCGGACCCACGTCCCACAGCGCGCCCTTCTCCCGCCGCCACGGCGAGTCGGCGAACGGGCTCTCACCGGTGAACAGCGAACCCAGCCAGTGCGCCCGGGCCGTGAACCACCCCGCGGTGGCGGCCTGTTCACCGATCCACGCCTCCGGCTCCGGCTGGAACCGGGTGGTGAAGAACACCACGGAGGCGACCCGGGCCCGCTCCGCCGCCTCCACCACCGCCCGCCCCTCGGCGACGCCGAGCGCGAGTGGCTTGTCCAGCAGCAGATGCCGGCCCGCCGCCGCGGCCCGCACCGCCAGTTCCGCTTGGACGACCGGCGGCAGCGCCACCGCCACCGCGTCCACATCGCCGAGCAGTACGTCCACGTCGTCGTACGCCCGGACGTCGTACTCCTCGGCGAGTTCCGCGGCGGCCTCGGGGCGGCGGCCCCACACCCCGGCGAACTCCAGCGAACCATGCCCCGCCAGCGCGGGGGCGTACGCCGCCCGTGCCCAGGGCCCCGTCCCCAGCAGTCCGATGCGCATCTCCCGTTCCTTTCTCCGTACCCGGTTCCATATCGTCGCCCGGCCCGTCAAGGCGTCGTGCTCCGCCCGCCGTTGACGTACGTCCGGCACCGGTCGGTGCCGTGCGCCAGCCATCCGGCGATGGCCTCGGCGATCGGCTGACCGGTGTCCATCTCGACGAACCCGAACTGGCCCGACTGGTTGCACTCCAGGAACCACCAGATGCCGTCGGCGTCCTCCGCGAAGTCGAAGGCACCGTAGGCCAGCTCGGCGTCCTTCATATACGTGCGGACGGCCTCGGCGACTCGCGGGGGTACCTCCGCCTCCCGCCAGGGAGAGTCCGACGGCGCGAACCGGACGTCCACGTCGTCGGGGTGGGCGTCCGGGCTCACCGGCTTGCGGGCGGCCAGCAGCCGCTCGCCGACCACCGTCAGCCGGATGTCGGCCCGCTTGCCGACCCGCCGCTGCAACAGTGTCGGGCCGAACGCCACCGCCGCGAAGTCGGTGTCCGGGGCCACCCGGCTGGTCGGCACCGCCCGCGGCGGCTCCTGCGGATGCGCGCCCGACACCGGCTTGACCACGAGGTCCGGGAACCGCTCCGCGAACTCCCGGGCCGCCTGCGGAAACGTGGTGATCAGCGTCGCGGGCACGGCGAGCCCGCTGCGCTGCGCCAGCCGCAGCTGCCACGGCTTGTGGCGGGCCCGGGCGGCCGCGTCCGGATGGTTCATCCAGCGCGCCTCGGTCCCCCGGAGCATGCCGTACAGCGCCTGCGCGGACTCCTCGGTCAGCCAGGCCGACGGCTGGACGGCCCGGGCGGCCGCCGCCCCCGGCCTGCGCACCCAGATCGAGCGCAGGCCGTTCATGCCGACCAGGCGCCCGTTCACGGACAGATGCCCGCGGCTGACGCCCTGCACATACTCGCCCGACAGGGCCACACCGCTGGTCAGATCGGCAGGATCGAGGCGGACGACGGGCACTCCGGCCTCGTGCAGCCGGAGGACCACCATGTCCGCCGTCACGTCCTCGTCACTGGTCAGGATGAGCACGGTCATCGTGAGGGTCCGCGATCAGTCGTCGAAGTGCGTCTTGGAGCCCGCGGTGGAGGTCGTGGTCCCCAGGGCTCTGAGCGTTGCGTGATCGGTGGCTGCGATCCGGCCATCGTGGAGAACGTTCAACTGCAGTCCGGAGTCATACGCGTACGGAGTGGTGACGTCCAACTGCACTGCGGGGCGTGCGTAGTTGAGCGCGAACGGTTGCATGGTCTCTCCCTGTTTCGTTCTTCCATGCACTTATACGATTCGAACGCGTGGTTGGTTTCCTTACTCTGCGTAATCTCAGCCCGAATTAAGAGCTTGTTAAGGGAGAAGCGGCGAATCGCTCCTGCACGTGGCCGATTTCACATTCCCGTCCGGCACATGACGGCGTCACATGTCCGCGAAATTCCGGGATGTCGTCAAAGCCTGTTCGGCGTAGCTCCGTCCGAAGAGCACGGCATGCACCAGCAGCGGGAACAGTTGGTGCAACCCGATCCGCTCCGCCCAGCCGTCGGCCGGCGGAGCCGCCTCCCGATAGCCCTCCACAATCCGGTCCAGATACGGGCAGCCGAACAGCCGGAGCATCGCGAGGTCGGTCTCGCGGTGCCCGCCGTGCGCGGCCGGGTCGATCAGCCGGACCCTGCAGTCGGCGCCCCACAGGACATTCCCGTTCCACAGGTCGCCGTGCAGCCGGGCGGGCGGCTCGGGCGGCCCCGCGAGCTCCGGCAGCCGCTCGCAGACCCGCTCGATCACGGCGGCCTCGCCCGGCCGCAGGGTCCCCCGGTCGACCGCCGCACGCAGATACGGCAGCACCCGGTGCTCGGCGTACCATCGCGGCCACTCGGTGCCGGGCTCGTTGCGCATCGGGGCGCGACCGATCCAGGCGTCGAGCGGGCCGTCCGGCGGCGCCGCCCCGAAGGCCGGGGCGCCCGAGGCGTGCAGGGCGGCCAGGGCGCGGCCGAAACGCGTCGCCGCCTCGGCGCCCGGAGGCCCCGTGGGGACCAGTTCGGTCACCATCCACCGCTCGTCGTGCCCGAGCACCTCCGGTACCGGCACCGCCCGGGCGGCGGCCAGCCAGCGCAGCCCGGCCACCTCGGCCCGTACCGCCCCGGGACCGTCGCCGCGCTTGACCATGACCGCGGGACCGCCCGCGAACGTCACCTCCGCCAGGCCGCCCGACCGTGCCCGCTCGGCAGAGACGCGCCGCCCGGTGAGCCGGACGGCCGCCGCGCCCGGACCCTCACCGCAGTCGACCACGGCCACCAGCGTAAGAGCCGCCCTCGGCCGCCCGGCCGCTCGCGCTCACGGAGGAGCGGCTCCGACGGTCGACGGCGATCGGCCGGTCGGCGATGACGCCGCCGGCGACGGCCGGGATCCCGGAAGTTCTGTGCATACGGCTCACTGCGGTGATACCTCCCCCTGCGGTACTCGTCGTGCCGTAGCGAAGAATCCCATCCTCCTCGCCCGCAAGCAGCTGAATTTCCATGGAGCCTCCATCGATGCCTCGACGGGTTCCGGCCGGCATCCGGCAGCCACTGCCCCCGTCGACCCGGTGCGGCCGACTCGAGCCTCGCCGCGTCGCCACACCAGGGCACAAGGCCCGGTCAGGACGCGCGCGGCGGAGGGTATCCCCCTTGACCACGGCATCCGTGCCGATGGCCGACGCCTTCGAGATCCCGAAGCCGTCCGATCGCGTTGCCCAGCAGCTCGGTGAACCACAGCGTGCCGTCCGGGCCGGCGGCGAGCCGGAAGGGTGCCTTGTCGGGGCCGGACGCCAGCGGTACGACGGTGACCCCGCCGTCCGCCGCCACCCGGCCGATCCGGCCCGACCGGTCGGTGAACCACACCGGGCCGTCCGGCTCCGCGGCGATCCCACCGGGGTCGCCGTCGGCGCCGGGCAGGGGGAACCGGGTGACACGGCCGGTGGCATCGATCCGGTCGACGGAGTCCGACCCGGACGCCGTGAACCACATTCCGCCCGGCCCGGTGACGATGTCCTCGGGGAAGTCCGCACGGCTCGGCAGCGGGAACTCGGTGATCCGGCCGGTGGGTTGGATCCGCCCCACCCTGCCGCCGGCCAGCTCGGTGAACCAGAGGGCACCGCCGGCGCCGGCGGCGATGCCGTACGGGAGGGCGGCGGCCGTGGGCACCGGGTACTCGGTGACCCGGCCCGCGGTCGTGATGCGGCCGATCCGGTTGCTCCCCAGTTCGGTGAACCACAGCGCGCCGTCGGGTCCGGACGTGATGGCGGCGGGCGAGCTCGCGGCCCTGGGCAGTGCGAACTCGGTGACGGCACCGGAGGTCGTGATCCGTCCGATGCGGCCTGCCGACTGCTCGGTGAACCAGAGGGCGTGGTCCGGTCCCCGGGCGATGCCGAAGGGCGTGCTGTCCGGGGTCGGGGTGGGATATCCGGTCACCGTGCCGTCGGTCGTGACCCGCCCGATCCGGGCGGCGCCGGACTGGGCGAACCACAGGGCGCCGTCCGGCCCGGTGGTGATGCCGGCGGGGAGGCTGTCGGCGACGGTGGTGATCGGATACTCCGTCACCACACCGCCCGCGGCAGGGGCCGGGGCCGCTGCGGCGACCACACCGGTCATGACACCAACCAGAAGTGCGAGCGGGCGGCGTGGGAGGCAACCGGTCATGTGCGGTCCTTTTCCGACGGACTTTCAGACCGAGCCTAGGCAGTTCCGTACCACGGGACGACCTGGCGGAGGCGGAAGGGGGAGGCAGGCCGGTTCCGGCGGGCCGCAGGCGCCGGCGAGTCGGATTCGGCGGAGACCGGAGCGGACGCACCCGACCGACTCGTGGCGGCCGCACCCGGACAGGCCATGGCCGCCTTCACCGTGCCCCGCCGGCCGGGCCGCCGCACGCTCACCGCCACGCCGCCCGGTCTGTGGCAGGCGCCCCCTTGCGCTCCCGGTGCACACAGCGAATTCCTAGTAACTCCCTTGTTACGCAAGCATTGACGCGCCTCACGCGCCCCTCTAGTTTCTGATCGGTTTTCCGAACCGTGTCCGATATCCCGGACATCCCCCCTCGTCTGGAGCGCACATGAACGGCACCCCCCTGTCGCGCCGCCACTTCCTCGGTGCGGCCGCGACCGTCCCCCTCGCCGCCACCGGCGCCCTCGCCCTCGGCGCCGGAGCCGCCCGGGCCGCGACCAACTCGGCCTACGTGATGTGCTACTTCACCGAGTCCCCGGACATGCTGGCCGCCAACTACGGCCTGCACCTGGCCGTCAGCACCGACGGTCTCCAGTGGACCCCGCTCAACCAGAACGCCCCCGTCGCCACCCCCACCGCGGGCTCCCTCGGCCTGCGCGACCCGTTCATCCTGCGCAAGCAGGACGGCACCTTCGTCGTCCTCGCCACCGACCTCTACGGCACCGACTGGACGTACGTCAGCCAGTACATCCACGTCTGGGACTCCACCGACCTGCGCACCTTCACCGGGTACCGGCGGATGAAGCTGCACGACATGGACACCCATGCCTGGGCCCCCGAGGCCTTCTGGGACGCGGGGCGCGGCACGTACGGCGTCATCTACTCCGCCGTCAACGACAGCGGCCACAACGTCATCATGATCAACTACACCGGCGACTTCATCACCGCCGGCGACCCCCAGGTCTTCTTCGACCCCGGCTACGACGTCATCGACGGGGACCTGGCCGTCGGCGTGAGCGGTGTCAACTACCTGTACTTCAAGAAGAACTCGACGCTGGTCGGCGCGAAGTCCACGTCTTTGGACCCCGGCAGCTTCACCGAGTTCAGCACCGCGGTCTCGCACAACGGCACCGAGGCCCCGACCCTGGTCAAGTCCCTGACGTCCAGCTCGACCTGGTACCTCTGGGGAGACACCTGGGACCCCAACGGCGTCTTCTACGCCTGGCAGACCAGCGCGCTGTCAGCCGGCACCTGGACCGCCCTCGACCAGAAGACCTACACCCAGCCGCTCAACTCCAAGCACTGCGGCATCCAGCCCATCACCTCGACCGAGTACAACAACCTCGTCGCCAAGTGGGGCACCCCCACCTGGAACCGGCTGAAGTCCTACAACTACCCGGCCCGGTACGTGCGGCACAGCAACTTCGTCGGCCGCATCGACGAGTACGCCTTCGACCCGTACACCGACGGCATGTGGACGCTGGTCCCCGGCCTCGCCGACAGCAGCGGCGTGTCCTTCCAGTCGGTGAACTACCCGACCCGCTATCTGCGCCATTACAACTACCAGCTCCAGCTCGACGAGAACGACAGCACCACGGCGTTCGCCCAGGACGCCACGTTCTACAGAACGGCCGGCCTCGCCGACTCCACCTGGTCCTCGTTCCGCTCGTACAACTACCCGACGCGCTACATCCGCCACTCCGACTACGTGCTGCGCATCGACCCCATCTCCACGAGCACGGGCCAGGCCGACGCCACCTTCTACGTCGGCTACTGACAGCCCGACGGGCCCGTCGGGCGCCGACACGCCGACGACGGGCCCATGACCGCCCGAATGGCGGTGCGCCCCCGTGCGGGATTGACCCAGCCGGGGGGTGTTGGGCGTGTCGTCACCACGGATGGGCGGCCTGGATGGTGCGAGCCGGGGGGTTGGCTGACGGTGGTTCATGTCGGGGCCGGGTCGTTACAGCTGATGGAGTATCGGCGCCCGGCCACGGCGGAAGGACATCGAGATGCGTTCTGCCCGCATGATCCTCGCGACGACGGCCGCCACCGCAGCCCTCGCGTTTTCCGCCCCCGCAGCCCAGGCCGCGATCGCGGGGGACTGGGACGACGGAGGCCGTGACGACTCTTCCTACAGCAGCAACGACAGCAAGTACGACCCTGAGAGCTACAAGGGCAACGACGACGAGCAGAAGGGGGACCAGGGCGGCAAGGGGGACCAAGGAGGCAAGGACGACCAGGGCGGCAAGGACGACCAGGGCGGCAAGGACGACCAGGGAGGCAAGGACGACCAGGGAGGCAAGGGGAAGGACGACAGCGGCTCGTCGTGGGGTGACGACGAGGGGAGCGACCGGCCGCACGGCGGCGTGCACACCGGCGGCGGCGGCCTCGCCACGCCCGGCGTCACCGCCGGCGGGCTGGCCGTCCTCGGCGTAGCGGCCACCGGTGCCTACGCGCTGCGGCGCAGGAGAGTCCCCGGGCCCGTGTCCTGATGGGC
>NZ_JBHXLU010000155.1:0-14676 GCF_042720695.1 Streptomyces sp. NPDC058457
GGGCACCCCCGCTCCACGAGCCGGGCTCCGGGGGCCTACGGACGGACGTACGGCCGCGTCATGATCTCCATGTTGTGGCCGTCGGGGTCCACGAAGTAGGCGCCGCGACCGCCGAACAGGCCGTTGGTCCGGCCGGGTTGGGAGTGGTGCGGGTCGGCGTAGTAGGTGACCCCGGCCGTCTCCAGACGGCTGATCATGCCGTCGAACCGGTCCTCGGAGACGAGGAAGGCGTAGTGCTGCGACTGGATCGGCTCGTCGCGCTTCTCGTAGTAGTCGAGCGTCACGCCGTTGCCGAGGTCCATGGGCAGGAACGGCCCCAGCGGGGCGCCGACCTCCAGGCCCAGGATCGTGGCGAGGAACCCGGCGGAGAGGTGCCGGTCGCTGGCGTACACGGCGGTGTGGTTGAGCTGGACGGCTGCCGACGGCAGCTCGGACACGTGCGGGCGTGGCTGGTCAAGGGACATCGGTGTGGTCTCTCCGGTCTCGGAACATCCGCTGGGACGGGCGCCGCACACGGGCGCCGGGGCGAGGACGCGGAGATGGCGGCGGGCCTCTTGCCCGCCTCGGGATCACGCCGAGGCCGGGAACCTCACTCGTGCATGGCCCAAGGCCGACCCGGCAGTCACCCGGCCGACTTTAGTGAGCGTCACGATCCGGGGCAACGCATTTGTCCGCCGACGCCGGACGACTGCCGGCACCGAGCGGCCCGGCGGAAGATTTTGGGGGCGGATGCGGTTTCGATGGCGGTCGTACTATGACTTGACCGCCCAGAAGCCGCCCCGAGGAGTCACCGTGGCCCGCCCCCGTACCACCGCCCGCACCGTGGAGCACCCCGAGCTGTCGGAGGTCTCGCTCCAGCAGGTGCTGGAGGCGCTGGTGGACCCGGTGCGCCGGATGGTGGTGTCGCAGCTGGCCCGCGCGGGGGAGGACCTGAGTTGCGGGACGTTCGTCGCGCCCGTGTCGCTCTCGACGCTCACGCACCACTTCAGCGTGCTGCGCGAGGCCGGCGTGATCCGGCAGTACTACGTCGGGACCACGAAGATGAACACGCTGCGCACCGACGAGATGGAGCTGCGGTTCCCGGGGCTGTTCTCCGCGGTGCTCGCCGCCGCGGCCGTGGAGGCGGAAGCGGGCGCGGCCCGACACGGCCGGTGACCTTATTTCGATCGTGCTCAAAATTTGACGGCCATCGAACCTTGGGGCAAGGTGAGTGAAGGCGCCGGGCCCACCCCGCGCGTCTCCTCCCCGATCCCTGCCCCTAGGACGGATGCGCCATGGCAAGACTCGTTCAGTTCGACCGGACCGGCGGACCCGAGGTCCTCACCCTCCGTGATGTCGAGGTCGGCGCGCCCGGCGCGGGGGAGGTCCGGATCCGCGTCGACGCGATCGGTCTGAACCGCGCCGAGATCATGTTCCGCGAGGGCGCCTACTTCTACGACCCGGTCTACCCCTCCCTGCTCGGCTATGAGGCCGCCGGTGTGGTCGAGGCGGTCGGCGAGGGCGTGGACGGCCTCTCGGAGGGCGACCCGGTGGCGGTCGTGCCGCAGTTCCTGCAGACCGACTACGGCACCTACGGCGACCACGTCATCGTCCCGGCCTCGGCGGTAGTGCCCCGCCCTGCAGAGGTCGACCCCGTCCGGGCGGCGGCCGTGTGGATGGCCTACATCACCGCCTACGGACCCCTCGCCGAGAGCGGACAGGTACGGCCCGGGGACCATGTCCTGATCACCGCGGCCTCCAGCAGTGTCGGACTCGCCGCCATCCAGATCGCCCGCCATGTCGGCGCGATCCCGATCGCCACCACGCGCGGCCCCGGCAAGAAGCAGCGCCTCCTGGACGCGGGCGCGGCCCACGTCATCGTCACCGACGAGGAGGACCTGCCCGCCCGGATCAAGGAGATCACCGGCGGCGAGGGCGTCCGCCTGGCCTTCGACCCCGTCGCGGGACCCGGCGTGGAGACCCTCGCCCAGGGGATCGCCCCGGGCGGCTTCCTGGTGGTCTACGGCGCCCTCGACCCGCGCCCCACCCCGCTGCCCAACGCCCAGTCCTTCCCGGCGCTGACCAGCAGCACGTACACCCTCTTCGAGATCACCACGGACCCCGAGCGCCTGCGCCGCGCGGTCGCGTTCGTCAACGCGGGCCTCGGCTCCGGCTCCTTCGACCCCGTCGTCGACCGCACCTTCGACCTCGCGGACATCGTCGAGGCGCACCGCTACATGGCGGCCAACGAGCAGGTCGGCAAGATCGTCGTCACCGTCACCCACGAGGGTGCGGCGTCCTGAGCCCGGACCTGCGCGCGGGGTGCTGACGTGCCGGCCGTCAGCGCTCCGCCCGGGCCGCCATCCGGGCGGCGGCGTCGTGGAGGAGCCGCGCGTGCAGTTCGAACAGGGCGACCAGGTCGACGGAGTCGCCCTTGACCTCCCGGTGCACGAACAGGCCGTCGGCGCCGGCGACGGCATAGGTGGTCAGGGTGTCCACGACGTCCTCGGTCAAGGTCGGGAACAGGGATGCGACGATCTCGGCGATGCGCTGGTGGGTGGTCTCCCGTACCTGGAGGAAGACCGTGCGGCCGCGGGGTTCGGTCGGGCGGCGTTCCAGCGCGAGCATCAGACCGAGGCGCAGGAAGTCCGGGGCGGCGACGAGGGACCTGGCCACGTTCGCGGCCATCATGGTGACCCGTTCCAGCGGGGTGCCCGCGTCCTCGGCGGGCATTTCGACGGCCTTGAGCCAGGATTCGAAGCTGCGCTCGATGACGGCGGCGATCAGGTCGTCCTTGTCCTTGAAGTGCCAGTAGATCGAGCTGGCGGGCAGCCCGCACTTGGCGCTGACCGCCGCGATGGAGGTGCCGTCGTAGCCGCGCTCGCCGGCGATCTCCACGGTGGCGTCGAGGATGCGCTGACGCGACTCCACCCCGTTCGCGCGCTTCCTGCGTGCCGTCTGCGGCCCGGTCATCTCTGTGCCTCTCGGGGACGGGATCGCGGCGGCCCCGGTGGTGGTCCGCCTCTGTGGCGACCACTCTAATTGGAGCATCCCCTACAGCAGGAACCGCCTGCCGGAGTCCGGACGGCGACCGGGCCGGCCGGGTCGCCGTCCGGGCCGTCCGGGTCGGCGTTCGGCGGATCGGGAAGCCGGAGCCTGCCGTCGGCGCGGTCCGGGGCTCCCGTGGCCGAGTGTCAGCCGTGGCCCAGCCGGGCCTCCATCGCCGCCACCAGTCGTCGCAGCGCCTTGGTCACCCACTCGCGGTCCTCGCCCAGGCCGTCCAGCAGGCCGATCTCGACGGAGAGCTGCCGGGGGAAGAGGTCGTCGACCGCCTTCGCGCCGGCCTCGGTGATGGTGACCAGGGCGGCGCGCCGGTCGGCGGGGTTGGGGGTACGGGCGATGAAACCGCGCTGCTCCAGTCGGCCGAGGGTCTTGCTGACCCCCGCGCGGGACAGGCCCAGCCGCTCGGCGAGGCTCCGGGCGATGAACGGCTCGGTCGCGTGCCGCAGGGGGATCAGCATGTCGACCTCCGGCGCGGTGAGCGGGGCACCCGCGTAGAGGGGCTCGACAGAGCGGCTGAGCAGACCGGTGGCGTGCTTGAGCAGCCCGACCAGCTCCATGGGCGAGGTGTCCAGGCCGGGATTGTGCGCCGCCCACTGGGCGCCGACGTCCGCGGCGGACGGAGTGGACGGGGCGGAGGGGTTGGGGGAGGGCATGCGGCTCGTCTTCTCGCTCTCGATATTTGTTAGCTAGTGAACTATCGGCTACCTTTATTTCCATGGTAGCTCCGTCATCCTCGCGCAACCGCGCCGACGCCGTCCCCGACACCGCCGGACCTGCGCCTTCGGGTCGTACGGCCACCGCCCTCATCGCCGTGCTCGGCGCGCTGACCGCCGTCGCCCCGCTCGCGACGGACATGTACGTCCCAGGTTTCCCCGTGCTGGGGAAGGCGCTCGGGGCGAGCGGCTCGGCCGTACAGCTGACGATGACCGCGTTCCTGGCCGGACTCGTCGTCGGCCAGCTGGTCATCGGCCCGCTCAGCGACGGCCTCGGCCGGCGCCGGCTGCTCATGGCGGGGTCGGCCGGATTCGTCCTCTGCTCCGTCGCCTGCGCCGCCGCCCCGGACATCGCCGCCCTCACCGGCGCCCGCTTCCTGCAGGGCGTGGCGGGCGCGGCCGGCATGGTGCTGGCCAGAGCCGTCCTCACCGACCGCTTCCACGGACCCGAACTGCCGCGCTACTTCGCGGTGTTGTCACAGGTGATCGGCGTAGCGCCGATCGCCGCGCCGGTGCTCGGCGGGGCCGTCCTCGCCGTCTCCACCTGGCGGGCGGTCTTCGCCGTGCTGGCCGTCCTCGGTGTGCTGCTTCTGCTCGCCGTCGTACGGGCGGTGCCCGAGTCGCTGCCGCCGGAGCGACGCCACCGCGGCGGACTCGCCGGGACCTTCCGATCCATGGGCGCGCTGCTCGCCGGCCGCGCTTTCATGGGGTACGTCCTGGTGGTCGCCCTCGTCTCGGCCGCGCTGTTCGCCTACATCAGCGGCTCCAGCTTCGTCTTCGAGAACCTGCACGGCGTCTCCTCGACCACGTACTCCCTGATCTTCGCCACCAACGCCGTCGCCATGCTGGCCGCCGGGGCCTCCTTCGCCCGCCTCGCCGGGCGCGGCACCCGCCTGAACACCCTGCTCTCGGCCGGAGTCGGGATCGCCCTGCTGGGCGCGCTGGCGCAGGTTCTGCTGGTGGTGACCGTGGGCGAGACCCTCGCGGGCACCTGGACCACCCTGTTCGTGACCGCCGGTGGTATCGGCCTGGTCTTCCCGAGCGCCATGAGCATCGGCCAGGCGGTCGGCCGCACGGCTCCGGGCGCGGCGTCCGCGCTCCTGGGCGGCTTCCAGTTCCTGTTCGGGGCCCTGGCCGCACCGCTGGTGGGCGTGTTCGGGGAGGACAGCTCCCGGCCGATGGCGCTCATCATGCTGAGCGCGCTGGCGGCGGCGGGGCTGGCGCTGGTGGGGCTGGCCCGGCCCTGGGAAGGGCGCGGGGAGCCGGTGCCGAGGGCGTAGCGACAGCAGGGGGCCTCGTCGCCCAGGTCCGCACCCGCCCGTTCTCAGGGCCCGGAGGCGCGAGGGCGGTCCGGCGGCCCCGCGGCGGTTCACCCGGCGGGCAGGTCGGTCAGGAAGCGGGCCCCGGAGGTGTAGGCGGGATCGTGGGACACCTCGCCACCGACGGCCCGGGCCAGGCGTCTGGCGAGCGGCAGTCCGAGGCCCGCGCCGTCGTGCCCGTCCTCGGGATCGGCCCGGCGACCGGGCTGGAAGAGGTCGCCCACGAACGCCTCCGGTACGCCGGGACCGTCGTCGGTGACGCTGATCCGCACACCGCCGGGCACCGGTCGCGCGGACACGGTCACCGTGGAGCGCGCGTACCGGACCGCGTTCGTCAGGAGCGGGCTGACGATCCGTTCCAGCAGGGCCGGCCGGACGCCCGCCGCCAGCTCCGGAACCGTCGCGTCGACGACCGCCTTCACCCGCTCCGGCGTCCCGAGGCGGTCGACCAGCCGGCACAGGACCGGTACGACGGCCGTGGCGCCGGGGGCCGTGGCGGCGGTGTGCGCTTCCTTGCGGGCGTCGTCCAGCAGGGTGTCGCAGATGGTGCGCATGGCCTGGGCGGCCTCGGCGATCACCTCGTGCGTGGCGCGGGTCTCGGCGCCGGAGCGCGGCCGGGCCCGCCACCAGTCCAGCTCGATGATGATCCGGGTGAGCGGGGTACGCAGTTCGTGGGAAAGCTCCCCGGTCAGCTGCCGCTCATGCCGCAGTACGGTCCGGATACGGTCAAGGAGCGAGTCCAACGAGGTGCCCAGGCGCGCGAGTTCGGCCGGGTGGTGGGCCGCGCCGAAGCGTTGGTCGGAGCCCACTGCGCTCCACTCGGTGGCCTGGTCGGTCATGGTGCGCACCGGACGCAGCGCCCGCCCGACGGCGAGGCGGGTCAGCGCGTAGGTGCACGCGAGCATGACGGAGTCCAGGACCAGGGAGCCCAGCAGCACGGCGGCCGCCGAGTTGCGGTACGGGGCGAGGTCCAGGGCGGTGACGACCGTCGCCGTGCTGCGGCTTCCGGCCATGGAACGGGCGCACAGACGGACGGACCGGGGATTCCCGGCCGCCACGGTCGTGCAGACGCCGTCTCCCCGTACGGCGAGCCGCGCGGCTGCCTCGGTCAGCGTGCTGTCGGCAGCGGTGGACGGGGGTTTCTCCAGCAGACGTGTCCCCGTGTAGATCCAGACGTTGGCGTCGAGGAGCCGGTCGTTGACGGTCTCCAGGACCCGTACCCGCGGGCCGCTGGTGTCCACGGTGGTGGCGACGGCGTCCGCGCGGCTGCGCAGCTCCGCGTCGGCCTCTTGCTGCAGATGCCGGTCCAGCACGGTGTTGAACGCCACGGTCAGGACGGTCATCAGAAGGGCCGCGGTGGTCAGTGCCACGAGCGAGAGCCGGCCGCGCAGCGTGCGGGGGGCCAGGTGCCGCAGGAAACCTTTCATGACAGCCGGTGGCCGATCCCGCGCGCCGTCCCCAGGCTCAGGCCGCTGCCCGCCTCGCGGAGCTTGCGGCGCAGCCGGCTCAGGTACTGGTCCAGTGTGTTGTCGCTGACCTGGGCGCCGTCCGGCCAGGCGGCCCTGACCAGGTCGCGGCGGCTCACGATGCCGCCTCCCGCGGCCACCAGGGTGGCCAGCAGACGGAACTCCGTCGGGGACAGCTCGACCTGGGCCTCGCCGACGCTCGCGCTGTGCCGGGTCGCGTCCAGGACCAGGTCTCCGGCCGTGGACACCGTCGCAGGGGCGGCCCGTTTGAGCGTCGCCCGCAGCCGCGCGACGAGTTCCGCGAGGTGGAACGGCTTGGGAAGGTAGTCGTCGGCCCCCGCGGAGAACCCGGACAGCCGGTCGGTGAGGTGGTGGCGGGCCGTCAGGAAGATGATCGGGGCCGCGAAGCCGTTGGCGCGCATCGCCTGGCACACGTCCCGCCCGTCCGCGTCCGGCAGTCCGACGTCCAGGACGACCGCGCCGATGGCGTGGGTGGTCAGCCGCAGGGCGGTGGCACCGTCGGCGGCGGGCACGGGCTCGAACCCCTCGTCGGCCAGCCCGCGGCGCAGCACGTCACGCAGGGCGTGATCGTCCTCAACGACCAGGATCTTGTGACGCATGGTCCTCCGTAGGAGCCGCGGCCGTACGGCCCGAGTACGGGACGGACGAGGCGGGCGGCGGCCCGGGCCTTCGTCCACCGGCACGGGCCGAGCCGCCCGGTCGTGGCCGTCCGGCCACCGAAGACGCCGGTGAACCGGTGCGTACGACGGGACGGACGCGGGCGGGGCCCGCCGGCGGGACGCGGTACCCGGTGGCGACGCCGGGCCGGACGGCCCTGGCCAGGACGGTCACCCGCGTCCCTCCTCGGACCCGGCGGCCCGCCTCCCCCGGTACACCTCGGCGAGAACGGGGATCAGCGACACGAGCACGATCAGGGCCACCAGCGGCAGCAGATACCGGTCGACATTCGGGATCGACGAGCCCAGCGCGTATCCCGCGAGAGTGAGGCCGACACTCCACACGAGTCCGCCGACGACCTGCCACTGGGTGAACGTCCGTACCGGCACCTCCAGCGCACCCGCCATCGGATTGAGCACCGTCCGCACCACCGGCACGAAGCGGGCCAGCACGATGGCCTTCGCGTGGCCGTACCGCTCGAGGAACTCCTCGGCGCGCTTCACTCCTTCGTGCAGACGAGGGGAGCGGCTGCGTGAGAGGAGTGCTCCGCCGGCCTTCCGGCCGAGCAGGTATCCGAACTGCGCCCCGGCCAGCGCACCCACGGCCGCCGCCACGAGCAGGGGGCCCAGGGACAGGTGCAGACTTCCCTGCGCCGAGCCGGTGCACAGCAGGCCGGCGGTGAACAGCAGGGAGTCGCCCGGGAGGAAGAACCCGACCAGCAGTCCCGTCTCGGCGAACATCACCGCCCCGACGCCGAGCACGCCGAAGGTCGCCAGCAGCGAATGGGCGTCGAGCACGTTCACGGCCAGCTGTGACGTCGCGAGGAGCGGAGTGGTCATGAACGGGGCCCTTTCCGGCGGACGGCTTCACGTGGACACCTGGGCGACTACATCATTGTAGACACTGCGGGAGACTCTAGACGATCGCCGGGCCCGTTCGTGCCCTCGTCGCCTCGGGGTGGCCGACGGAACATTTCGCCGCGAGCGGGCCGCCACGCAATGTAGTGGAAGTCTCCCGACCGCGCGGCACGCGAACGCGCCTCCGTATCACCCGGTCAACATCCTGACCAGGGGCTTCGTCGAGGCAGTCAGGTTGCGTTCAGGTTGGGCGGGCGAACCAGAAACTCATGCACCAGAGGGGCCAAAGCCTTGGCAAAGACATCTGTGGTGCCGGGAGCCCAGCGTGTCATCGTGCCGATCATGACCACAGAGCACCTCCTCGACGACCGCTCCCGCGTTCCCCTGCGCACCATGGCGAACAAGGTGCCGGAAGTGACCGCCTACTTCTGGATCATCAAGGTGCTCACCACCGGGATGGGCGAGACCGCGTCGGACCTGCTGGCCCGGGTCCTCGGCCCGATCCCTGCCGTCGGTCTCGGGGGCCTCGCCCTGGTGGCCTCCCTGGCCGTGCAGTTCGCCGTCCGCCGGTACATCGCCTGGGTGTACTGGACCGCCGTCGTCATGGTCAGCGTGTTCGGCACGATGGCGGCCGACGTCCTGCACGTCGGTCTCGGCGTGCCCTACACGCTGTCCACCCCGTTCTTCGTCATCGTGCTGACCGCGGTCTTCGCCCTCTGGTACGCCGTGGAGCGGACCCTGTCCATCCACGGCATCCGCACCCGCCGCCGGGAGGTCTTCTACTGGGCGGCCGTCCTCGCCACGTTCGCCCTCGGCACCGCCGCCGGCGACCTGACCGCGACCGCCGGCCTCGGCTACCTCGGCTCGGTGGTCCTCTTCGCCGTCGCCATCTGCGTCCCCGCGATCGCCCACCGCGGCGGTGCCCTGAAGGCCGTACCCGCCTTCTGGACGGCCTACGTCATCACCCGTCCCCTCGGCGCCTCGCTCGCCGACTGGATGGCGCTCGGCCACACCCGGGGCGGGCTCGGCCTGGGCCTGGCACCGGTGACCCTCGCCTGGACGGCCGCCATCGCCTGCTTCGTCGGCTACCTGGCCGTCTCCCACCGGGACACCTCCGGCCACGAGGCGGCCTGAGAGACACCGGCGCTGCAGCGGCCTCCGGGCGGCCGTTGTCCCTGCGACTCGTCGGGCCGCATCGATACCATTGCGGGAACGGCGAGTTGGGGGAGTCCTGGGTGGAACCGTTGGTGGGAATGGTGCTCTCGGCTGTCAGCACGGTCGCCTCCGGCGCCCTGTCAGGGGCAGGCGGCGAAGCAGGCAGACGAACCTCCGAGCGGCTCTACGACCTGCTCAGCAGGGGCCGGACCGGGCACGCCGGGACGGGCACCGGGGCCGTCGGCGGCGATTCGGCCGAGCCTTCCCTCCCGGTCACCGCGGACCAGCAGGCGGCCGCCGCCTCACGCCTGCTGGAGTACGCCCGTACCTCGCCGGAGTTCTCCCGCGAGGTGACGGAATGGGTCCGGGAATCCGCCTGGCTGGCGCCGCGCAGCGTGCCCGCCGTGGCACCCGGCGCCTCCCGGCCGCAGATGCTCCCACCGGGTACGGCGACCTTCACCGACCGCGAGGACGTGCTCGCGTGGATCACGGAGCTGTTGGACGGCGGGGACCGTGCACCGGGCGCGCCCGCGATCGCCGTGCTCACCGGCCCGGGCGGCATCGGCAAGACCGCCACCGCCGTCCGGAACGCGATCGAACTGCTCGAGCGGTTTCCCGGCGGTGCCCTGTTCGCCGACCTGGAGGGTGCGTCGGCCGCCACGGCCCTCCCGCCCTCCGACGTGCTCGCCCGATTCCTGGAGCGGCTCGGCGTGCCGCCCGCCATGGTGCCGGGGGACGAGGCGCGGCAGCGGGACCTGTACCGCGACTGCACGGCCGACCGGCGCCTGATCGTCGTACTGGACAACGCCCATGACGACGCGCAGGTGATCCCCCTGCTGCCGGCCTCGCCGGAGTCTCTGGTCCTGGTGACGAGCAGGCACCGGCTCGGGCGTCTGGTCGCCGGTCACGGAGCCCGGCCGTTCGCGCTCGGGCCGCTGTCGACGGAGGACTCCGTCACCCTGATCAGGCGGGTCGCCGGCAGCGACCGGCCGCCCGCGCCGGACGACCTCGTCCGGGCCGTCGCGGAGGGCACGGGTGGCATCCCGCTCGCCGTGTGCACCACCGGTGCGGGCCTGGCCTTACGGGAGCACCTGACCTGGGAGCGTGTCGCAGAGCAGCTGTCCGCGCGGAACCACGGCGGCGGGGACCGGGAAGGCACCGCCACGGACGAACCGACTCCCGACGCCGCAGGCGACCCCGTCCGTCTCGTCCATGACGTCGCGTACCGCGAACTCACCCCCGAGAGCGCCGCGTTGTACCGGGCGATCGCGGTGTGGCCCTGGCCGACCGTGACCGCCCCGATCGCTGCCCATGCCGCGGGGATCGGCGCCGACGAGGCACGGACGCTGCTGGAGCAGCTGGCCGGGGCGCACCTGCTGGAGGAGGTCGCGGAGGAACGCTACCGGTTCCACGACGTGACCCGGGCGCACGCCCGCGGACTCGCGGCCGCCGAGGACGGTCACGGCCGCCTGGCGGCCGCGGTCCGCCGGGTCGCGGTCGCACAGGTGCGTTTCGCGGCGGGTGCGGACTTCAGGGTGATGCCGCTGAGATGGCGGCTCGGCCCCGCATACCGGGGCCTTGCCCTTCCGGAACACCGCGACCCGGCGGACGGCAGGCGCGCACTGGCGGAACTGCGGCGTGAACGGGAGAACCTCGCGGCCGTCATCCGGGCCGCCGCACACTACGAACTTTACGACCTCGTCTGGCAGTTGTGCGAGGCCATGTGGGGCCTGCACCTGATGCTCGGCTTCCACGCGCAGTGGATCGACACGCACCTGCTCGGCGTCGACGCCGCCCGCCGCAGCGTCGAGGAGGAATTCGGCGACCCGCGTGCCGTGGGCCGTATGTGGACCCAGCTCGCCTTCGGCTACATGGGGGAGGGACGGGCGGACGATGCCGCCGCCGCGCTGGCGAACGCCCGGGCGGCGGACCGGGACTGCGGGCACCACCGGGGCGAGGCCACCGCCGTCGAGGTGCTCGGGCTGCTCCATCTCAAACGGTGGGAGTTCCCCGCGGCCCAGCGGTGCTTCGAGGAGGCCCAGGAGATCCTGCGCCGTATCGGTCCGGGCGAGGACGGCCGGGAGGACCTGCCGCGTGCCACGGCCCTGCTGGAACACCACATCGGCCGCGCCCTGACCAGGCAGCGGCGCTTCGACGCCGCCGTCGCCCGGCTGAACGACGCCCTCGCGCGCTTCCGCCGCCTGCCGGGCGGCGGCGACCCCTACAACGCCGCGCGCGTCTACATGAGTCTGGGCGACGCCCACCTGGACGCGGGAGATGCCGAGCAGGCGCGCGTGTGCCTGGACGAGGCCGTCAAGGCCATGACCGAGGCGGGCGCCGGGCTGCAGCTCGCCGACGCCCTCGACGTGCGGTCCCAGTGCCATCGCCGCCTGGGGCACGGGGCGGAAGAGGCCGAGGACCTCAGGGCCGCCGCCGCGTGCTACGAGGAACACGGCGACCGGCTCGGCCTGGACAGAGTGCGGTCGCGGCTGGCCGACGCGGAGACCCGGGGCGCCGGCTCATGAGCCGGCCGGAACCGGTGTCCCGACGGTGACCAGGTGTGTCGCGGAACCGGTGCGCACCGTGATCGCGGGCATGACCCGGGCCAGGTCGCGGCCGCTGGCGAGCCACGCGTAGAGCGCCGAGGCGTAGACGGCGGGGTCGCACAGGTCGGGGCGGCCGTCGGGGCCGGCGGCCGCGGACAGCCGTAGGAGGTCCCCCTCGCGGGTCCGTACGAGACACCGGTCCGGCCCGTCGACATAGGCGGCCAGCCCGCAGTAGGGGTAACGGCCGAGTGCCTCCGCCGTCCAGGCGGCGGGCGGGCCCAGCCGCGGGTCGTCGGCGGGGGCGCGCCGCACCACGATGTCGGCGATGCGCAGCCGGCCGCGGTCCCGGGTCTCCTCGTCCACCAGCGTGTGCGCGGATTCGGCCGTCACGGCCGCCTCTTCCGACGGATCGGGCTCGCCGCCGACGGTGGCGTACCGGCTGAGGGTGACCTCCGGCGGATCGGCACCGATCCCGCCGACCAGCACACGGACCGGCGCGGTACG
This sequence comes from Streptomyces sp. NPDC058457, assembly GCF_042720695.1. NCBI lineage: Bacteria > Bacillati > Actinomycetota > Actinomycetes > Kitasatosporales > Streptomycetaceae > Streptomyces > Streptomyces sp. NPDC058457. Next base: position 12,281 of record NZ_JBHXLU010000155.1, read on the forward strand.
GCGAGCGGGCCGACAGGGCGGCAGCGGCAGCGGGTCGAGCAGCGCCGGATGCCCCGGCTCCGGCATCCCCATGAGGTCGTAGAACAGACGACGCAGCAGAACGGCAGATTCCTCGGGAGCCGAACTCGTCTGCTCCGCCAGCTCCTTGTACCGGGTGGCGTCGTGCGTGGCGATCACCTGGTCGAGCTGGGCGCGCAGACCACGCCGGCGGGACAGGCGGGGAGCGGTGCGGCCCAGCGCGGCCACCGGCGAGAGCGGGTCGAGGTCCTCTTCGGGGAACGCCCCGAGCAGGACGGGTGTGCCTATGGACGCCGCGTAGTAGCTGACGCTGGAGTGGTCGCCGAGGACGCAGTCGGCGGCGATCAGGGCCTGCCTCCAGCCGTCGAGGGGAGGAATGGCATCCAGGCCGGCCTGCTCTGCGTTGCCGAGCCAGGCCCGGACCTGACCCGGGCCGTGGCCGTGCCAGATGTTCGGATGCAGGACCGCGACCGTCCGGTACTCGTCGGCGGGCAGTTCCGCTGTCAGACGGGACAGCAGCCAGGGCAGCAGATCAGCCGCCTCCGTGTCTCCGGCTCCGCCGAACAGCGAGCGCCGTGCCCAGGTCGAGCTGACGAGGATCAGCCGCTGACCGGGTCCCACGCCCAGGGCCCGCCGGAAGCGGGCGCGTTCGGGGAGGGCGGCGAGGATGCGGTCGTAACAGGGGTCCCCCGCGAGTACGGCGGTGGGCACCGCCTCCGGGCAGGCCGAGCGCAGCCGCGCCAGCTGTTCGGGGTGCGAGAGGACGGTGGCGGTCGCGAGCGGACGCCCGTCCTCCAGAAGCCACTGCGGCGAGAGGCCGAAGACCGGCGCCTGGGGCTGGTGTCCGGTGTCCGGTGTCCGGTGTCCGGTGTCCGGTGTCCGGTGTCGCCAGCCTCTTATTGTATCCAACGCCATGCGACAGAACGGCCAACTTGCCTTGTATGGATGACAGTTCACCGCCGTAGCTCGCGGCGATCACCAGATCGAACTCCGTGTCCTTGGCCTGTTCCCAGGGGAGGACCGGCAGTTCCGCCGCGGCCAGCAACTCGGGCACTCCCGCCAGAAAGGGGGAGGACCCTGTGCAGGTGGCGAACAACTGCACCCGGAAGTCGCCGTGGAACAGCGGGAGTACGTCCAGCAGACGCGTCGCCGACGTCACGTTGTGTACGACGAACAGGACACGTCGGCAGCCCGTCCGGGTGATCCACCGCTCCGCGTCCTCGCCCACCGGCACCCGCAACCGGACCGCCCCACTCATCACAGCTGGCATGGTACCGAGGGCCCCGACGGGCGGTCCCGACGCCGTGGCTCAGCTGCAAGTGAGGCGGCCGGCCGCTGCCTTGGCCGTGAGGATGCGGTGCACGGAGGCGGCGACCTTGGCGCGGAAGGAGGCGTCCTTCGCCATCTGGGCCTGCACTCCCTGCACCATCGCCGGCACGGTCGACGCCTTGACCGTCAGGACCATGTCGCCGCCGGCGCCGATGAACTGCACCGCCCGCTGGGCCGGAGTGTAGGCGCGTACCGCGACCGCCTGGCCGAGGTCGTCGGAGATGACGACGCCCTTGAAGCCGAACTTGGTACGCAGCAGCGAGTTGATGACGGTCGGCGAGAACGCGGCCAGATGCTTCGAGTCGATCTTGGTGTACTTCGCCGACGAGATCATCACGAAGGGCGCGCCCGCCTTGATCCCGCTCTGGAACGGCTGGAGGCTCGAACTGGACGTGGTGGTCACCGAGTCGACGACGTTGGCGGTGGTGTCGGTGTTGCCGATCACCTGGCCCAGTCCGGGGAAGTGCTTGAAGGTGGTCATCACTCCGGCCGTGCGGAAGCCCGCGGCGAAGGCGCCGGTGTGCGAGGTCACGACGGCGGGGGTATGCCCGTACTCGCGGTAGAAGTGGCCGATGGGGGCGTTGCGGGTACCGAGGCTCGCCGGCACCACATCGGCGACCGGGGCGAGATTGAGGTCCAGGCCGGCCGCCTTGAGCTGCAGCGCCCAGGTCTCGGCGCGGCTGCGCAGGGTCGTCGTGCTCCACGAGCCCTGGGTCAGGGCGTTGGGCATGACCGAGAAGCCGGGGCCGCTGAGCACCTGGACCTGGCCGCCCTCCTGGTCGGTGGAGACCAGCAGCCCGACCCGGCGCCCGCCGACCGTGTCGGCCTGTGTGCGGATCGCGTCGACCACCTTCCTCGTCGCCGTGGTCCCGGCGGAGCTGCGCCCGGTGAGCATGACGGACCCGACGTGGTAGGTGCGCAGCGTTCGCAGGTCGGTGCTGTTCGGGCTGGTGGCGTTGACACCCCCCATGAACAGCTGGCCGACGCGCTGTGCCTGGGTCATTCCCGCATAGACCGTGTCGGCGCAGCCGGCCGCGGAGGTGGCCGGC
>NZ_JBHXLU010000156.1:0-10199 GCF_042720695.1 Streptomyces sp. NPDC058457
GCACCGCAGCACCGGCTGCGGTGCGCCGCCGTACGGAGTACGGGCCCTCAAGCGCGGATCGCGTGGAACAACAGCTCGCTCGACTCGGCCCAGCGGTCCGCCACGTCCGTCCGGCCGTGCAGCACGTCCGAGATGTGCTGGGTGCCGAAGAAGGCGGAGACCAGCACGCGCGCGGCCGACTGCGGCACGACCCCGTCCCGCAGCTCACCGGCGTCCGCGGCGGCGACCAGCAGGGACTCCAGGAGCTCCGTCCAGTCGAGGTAGGGCGTCGGCAGCTCCGCGTCGATCTGCGGGCGCTCGATCTGCAGTCGCGCCCCCGCCTGCACGATGACGTCGTCGCGGAAGGCCAGGGCAGCGCGCTCCAGCAGCCGGGCGGCGGTGCCGAGCGGCCCGCGCCCCTCCGTCAGGACCTGCTCCAGCAGCATCGGCCAGCGCGCGTAGTGCTCCTCCACCACGGCGACCGCGAGGGCCTCCTTGGTCGGGTAGTGGAAATACACCGCCCCCTTGGTCATCTCCACCCGGTCGGCCACGTCCTTGACCGAGGTGTGGCGGAATCCGTGCTGTGCGAACAGCTCGGACGCCGCGGTCAGCACCAGCTGGCGGGTGCGTGCGGAGCGGTCCTGCTTGGGATCGGGTCCCCTTCTGGTGACGATCTTCTTGTGGACGAACGACGAGTACGCCGACTGCGGCTCCACCATGGCTCTGTTCCTCTGCGTGTGGCGGCTTCCACCGGTTGTGCCCGGTTTCCACGGGTGCGGACATGACGTGTACGGCTCGGCGGACGGACTCGTCCGGCCAGGTTGACGAAAAAACACCCTCCGCAAGAAACCTTCCAGAAGGTATCTTTCTTCAGGTCGCTTCCCGTGGGGACGGGACGGCAGCGGGCTCACTCCCGCCGCCGCGACTTGGGGAGGAACCAGAACATGCATTTCGTACCATCACTTGCCCTGCCGTCGGAACCCCGCAGCCTCCAAGACCCCTGGAACGGACTCGGATTCGACCACCCGGTGCCACGCGAAACGGTGCACAAACACGCCACCGGCGAAGTCCTGCTCACGGATGCGGCCCGACTGGACGCGGAGCGGTTCGCCGTCGCCGCCGCATGGCACCGCGACCACTTCCTCGACGACCTGGGCGGCCGGACGTCCGACCCGGTCCTGCTGGCGGAGACGGCACGGCAGGCGGCCATCCATCTGTCGCACCGCTTCCACGAGGTGCCGTACGGCCACCACTTCGTCCTCAGCGAACTCGCCGTGGAACTCGCCGGACCCCTGCCCGCACCGGGCCCGGCCCCCCTCGCCCTCGGTCTCGACGCGCGGTGCCTGCGCACGGACCGGCACCCGCGCCGGACGAAGCTGGAACTGGACGCGGAGGTGCACACGGGCCACCGGCGGCTGGGGCGGGCCCGGGTGTGCTGGGAGGTGCTGGAGGACCGCCGCTACGCGCTGCTCAGGAAGCGCGGCGCACCGGACACCGGCACGGCTCCCGCGCCCGAACCCAGCAGGGCCGTACCCCTGCGGCCGGCCCGCGTCGGGCAGCGGCAGGACCGCGACGTCCTCATATCCGCCGACCCGGCGCGACCCGACCGGTGGTGGCTGCGGCTGGACCTCGACCACCCGGTCCTCTTCGACCACCCGTCGGACCACATACCGGGCATGGCCCTCGTGGCCGCCTTCCGGCAGGTGGCCGTCGTCACCACCGCGGACACGGACCGGTACGTACGCTCGCTCGACACCCGGTTCAGCTCGTTCGGCGAGCTGGACCTGCCGGTGTCGGTCACCGCGGAGCGCGTCGGCGACGCGGACGGCACCGGGCGCACGGTCGAGCTCCTGCTCCGAGCGGAGCAGGGAAGCCGCGAGCTCGCGGCCGCCCGCGTGGTGTGCGCGCTGCCGTGCACCGACCGTCAGCTCGCCGGATCGACATGCTGACCGTGCGAGGGACGGACCGCACATCGGCACGTCCGGTCCCGGAAGGGACACGACTGATCCCGGAAGAGGCCGGACTGATCCCGGAAGAGGCCGGACTGACAGCCCTCGCCGGCCGCGAGGCGCTCCGGGCGGAGGAACAGCGGCGGCTGTCACCCGAGGTCGCGGCCGCGATCACCGCCGCCGGATTTCCGCGCCACTTCGTGCCGGACCGGTGGGGCGGCGCGGCCGGGCAGTTCGGGCCTCTGGTGACCGGCGTCGCGGAGGTCGCCGAGACCTGCGGGTCCGCGGCGTGGTGCGCCGCGCTGTTCGCCGCGCACGGCCGACTGGCCGCCTACCTGCCCGCCGAGGGACAGCGCGAGGTCTGGGAGCGCGGCCCCGGGGCGCGGATCGCCGCCGCGGTCGTACCGCCACAGGGCCGTGCCGTGGCGGCGGACGGCGGCTGGCGGCTCGACGGCGAGTGGCGGCCCGCCAGCGGGGTGGACCACGCCGACTGGGTACTGCTCGCCTCATGGACACCCGGCGGCGCCGACCGGGAGCACCGGATCTTCGCCGTGCCGCGCTCGGAGCTGTCGGTGCTGGACACCTGGCACACCTCGGGCCTGCGCGGTACGGGGAGCAACACGGTGGTGGCCGACGGGGTCCGGGTGCCGGCCCACCGCTCGTTCACGCTGGACGCCCTGCTGCGCCCGCTGCCCGGCGCGGCCCGCTGCCACACGGTTCCCTTCCCCATGGTCGCCGCCCTCGTCTTCGCCGCCCCGCTCCTCGGCATCGCCCGCAGCGCCCTGCGCACCTGGACGGGGGAACGGGCCGCGGTCGCGTCCCCGCATCCGGCGACGGCCACCGTGCTGTCCGGGGCCTCGGCCCGGATCCATACCGCGGGACTTCTCCTCGACGGCGCGGCCACGCGGGCCGACCACGGGGAGATCACCCCGCTCGCGGTGGCCGAGAACCGACGGGACGCGACGACGGCGGCCGCCCTGTGCCGGGAGGCGGTGGACGACCTCTTCCGCACCTCGGGTTCGCGCGCCCAGTCGCCGGACCACCCGGTGCAGCGGGCCTGGCGGGACGCGACGGCCGCGGCGGGACACGGCACGCTCGATCCCGACGCGGCGGCCCGGGCCTACGCGGCGGCGGTGCTGTCCCCGGAACCGGGCGGTCCGCGGTGACCGAGCCAGGGCACCGGCCCGCCATGGCCTTCTTCGATGTGGACGAGACCCTGCTGGCCACGAAGACCCTGCTCGACTTCTGGGACTTCTGGGCCGCGTCCGGTGCCTGGCCGCTCCCCGCCCGCCTGCCCGATCTGCGGGCCCGCGTGGCGGCGGGCGAGGACCGGGACACGCTGAACCGCGAGTACTACCGCCGGTTCGCCGGGGTGCCGGTCGGCACCCTGAGGTCGGCGGCGCGCCGCTGGTACGACGCCCACCGCGGGGGGCCGCGGGCGTTCGTGACGGCCGCGGTCGAAGCGGTCGACGGGCATCGGCGCCGTGGCCACGAGGTGGTGCTGGTGTCCGGCTCCCTTCGCCCGCTGCTGGAGGCGGTGGCCGAGGACCTCGGAGCCGTCGGGGTGCGCTGCACCGAGCAGAAGGCGACGGCCGGCGGGCTGCTCACCGGCGAGGTGGACCGGCCGATGATCGGGCGGGCCAAGGGCGACGCGGTCGCGGCCGTCGTACACGAGCGCGGAGCGCGTGCCGAGGACTGCTGGGCCTACGGCGACCACGTGAGCGATCTCGCCATGCTGCGCTCGGTCGGGCATCCGGTGGTGGTCGGCGGCTCTCCCCCGCTGGTGGCGGAGGCCCGGCGAGCCGGCTGGACCGTGCTCGGCGGCCACACCGGACCGCGCCGCGCGGCCTCCCGCGCCGGCCGGTCCGCCATGGCCTCGGAAAACGGCCGATGACCGGCCGGTTTCACCCTCCTGAAAACATTCCTTCGCGAGGGTATGTTTATCCTCTCGCCGAGACTGGAGGGCACCCGCATGGTCAAGCAGGAACGGGCACGGCGCACCCGGGAGAAGGTCCTGGACGCCGCCGCCGAGGAATTCGCCGTCCAGGGCTACAGCAGGGCCACACTCAACGCCGTGGCCGCACGGACGGGGATGACGAAAGGAGCCCTCTACGGGCACTTCGCATCCAAGGAGGTCCTCGCCTGCGCCCTGCTGGCCCAGTCCCACGAGGTGTGGGAGGAGATGCTGCTGACCCGGAACGCCCCCGGCGTCACCGCCCGGACGGCACTGGAGACCCTGGTCCTCGACCTCGCCCGCCGGCTGAAGGCGGACGTCCGGCTGCGGGCGGCCATGCGGCTGGCCACCGACTGCCCGAGCCTGACGCGGGGGCTGCCGGACGTCTCGAAGGACGTACGGCGCGACCTGGTCGGGCTGGTCCGGCGCGCACAGCAGGAGGGCGGCATGCCCCCGCGGCCGCCCGAACTCGTCGCCCAGTTGCTGCTGACCGCGATGCACGGCGCGTTGCATGTGTCCTTCGGGCCGGCGGGGTGCACTGATGCCGCGGCCTGGGAGTCGGTGTGGCAACTGCTCCTCGACGCGCTCGCCGGCGATCCGCGGTCACTTTCGGACGGACAGGCGGCCGAAGGGAGCGCGCACACCTGATGAGCAGCGCGTTGCGGAGCCGTTAAAAATACCTTCTCGAAGGGATTTTTCTGTGATGCTGAGGTGGCCCCGGTCTTGCCCGGACCACCTCGGCACGGCAGTGGGCGGGCCGGGCGCGGCAACGACTCGACACGTGAAGGGGGAAAACGAATGACTGTGCTGGACGAACGGGTCGGGCCGTTCCCAGGCGGCCGCATCGGCACCGGTGAGGTCCTCGGCGACCCGACCCACGAGGGGGTCAGGCGCGCCGTCACCCATGCCGAGCATGTCGACGACTTCGACATGCGGCACCTCCGGTATTTCCTGACCGTCGTACGGGCGGGAACCGTATCCGGAGCCGCCCATGAATTGCGGATATCCCAGCCCAGTTTGAGTCAGCAGATCAAAAGACTGGAGCAGCGGATAGGTGCCCCGCTTTTCATCCGGAGTTCACGTGGTGTCGAATTGACCACGGGCGGGCGGGCGTTTCTGCGGGAGATCCAGAGCATCCCCGGGCAGCTGCGGTCCGCCATCGCAGCCGCCGCGCCGTCTCCCCTGGTGTGGCCCGTGGGCGTGTGCGGCGGGGTACCGGCCGAGGTACTCGCCGAGGTGCAGAACGGCCTCACCGGGCAGGACACCGACCGCGCCGAAAGCCGTACGGACCCGGTGCTGCGGATGCGCTCGGTCAACGCGGCGGACCAGTCGGAGCTGCTGCAGCACGGCGAGATCGCGTTCGGCATCGTACGACTGCCGGTGGCCGTGCCCGGCCTGGTGCGGGCCGTGGTCTGGGACGAGCCGCTGGGCGTCGTCATGGACGCCGGCCACCCACTGGCCCGCCACCCCCGGCCGACCTGGGCGGACCTCTCGGCACAACGGCTCCTCTGGTACGACGAGGGGTGCGCGCCCGGCTACGCGGACACCGTGCCGGCCCAGCTCACCGCCCTCGGCTGGAACGCCGTGCTGCACCCCGTCGACCAGGACCAGCCAGCTCTGTTCGTGCACGCGCTGCAGACCGTCGGCGACGTGGTGGCGCTGCGCCCGCGGCTCAGCGTGGAGGGTGACCCGCAGCTCGTGTGGCGCCCGCTGCCCACCGCCGCGGCACCGCGCGAGCGCCTGGCCGTCACCACCCTCGCCGGCAGCCGCTCGGCCCGCTACCTGCGCACGGTCGCCGCCCGGCGCGGCTGGCCGTTCCTCAGCTGATCACCGTTTCCGCCGTCCCGATCGGCCCGGAGCCGCCTGTGGCTCCGGGCCGATCCTTTTTTGCCGGTCGCTCCCCCTTTACCGGACAGCACCGGGATTTCGTCGGGCGCCACCCGGAACATTTCATTCCGCGTCCTGGCAAGTTAACTCCGTCACTCCCATAGGCCAGACCCTATGACCGCCACGCGCTTTCCGTCTTGGACATCGAAGAACACCGGAATCTAGTCTTTTGAAACACGGACCAGTGGCTGCGGAAACTATCGGCGGCCAGGTGTTTCGTCACCCCCCATTTCCGATCCGTTCATCGGCCGCGCCGGGAAACAGAGGAGAAGCGTGATCTCGACCAAGCTGACCGAGCTGCTGGGAATCGACCATCCGATCGTCAGCGCCCCGATGGGCTCCGTGTCCGGCGCACGGCTCGCCGGCACCGTCACCCGCGCCGGCGGACTGGGTCTGGTGGGCGTCAGCTACGGCGACGCCGCCTTCATCGACGAGCACGTGGCCGCGACGGCCGAGCAGGGCGGCGTCTGGGGCGTCGGCTGCGTGATGTTCACCTTCGACGAACGCCCGGGCCTGTGGGACAAGGTGCTCGGTTACGCGCCGCCGGTGATCGCCCTCTCGTTCGGCGACGCCGACCAGGTACGCCGGTATGCGGGGTCCGCCGCCGCGAGCGGGGCACAGGTGATGGTGCAGGTGCACGACCGCGAGCAGGCCGCGGTGGCCCTGCAGGCCGGGGCGTCGGTGCTGGCGGTCCAGGGCGCCGAGGCCGGCGGCCATCACAAGACCCAGGCGACGCTGCCGCTGATCCCCGCCGTCCTCGACATCGTGCAGGGCACGGTCCCGGTGGTGGCCGCCGGCGGTTTCGCGGACGGGCGGGGCCTGGCGGCCGCGCTGGCCCTCGGCGCCGACGGCGTGATGATGGGCACCCGGTTCGCGCTCACCGAGGAGTCCATGGGCACGGCCGGCTTCAAGACCGCCCTGGTGTCCGGCGCCACCGCCGATCTCGTCGACACCCGCTCCTTCGACGTCGTGCGCGGCATTCCGTGGGACGAGATGTACACGGCACGGTCGGTGAGCAATGCGTTCACCCGCACCTGGACCGGGCAGGACGCCGAACTGGCCGCGCGGCGGGCCGAGATCGAGCCCGAGTGGACCGCGGCCGTCGCCCGCGACGACACCGGGCAGCGGGCGCTGTTCGCCGGCGAGGTACTGGACCTCGTCGACGACGTGCGGTCGGCCGAGAGCGTGGTGCGGGACACCGTCAGGGACGCCGAAACGATTCTTTTCGACCTTGCCGGGCGGGTCACGTCCGCGCGGTGAACGTCACCGGGGGCTCCGCCCCCGGACCCCCCGTACCGGCCTGAACGGGCTCGTCCTCAAACGCCGGACGGGCTCTTGCAGAAACGGAGTTGGCAAGTGATCCACATCCTCACCCTCACCTACCTCGTCCCCCGTGACACCGTCACCGCGCACCTGGCGGAGCACAAGGCATGGCTGCGCGACCACGCCGACCGGGGGCGCATCCTGCTGAGCGGGCCCCGCCCGGACGGCGGCGCCGTCGTCGTCACGGCCGACCTCGACGAGGCCACCGTGCGCGAGCTGGTCGACAGCGACCCCTGGACGCGGCTCGGCGTCGCCTCGTACGACGTCGTCGCCTTCGAGGCCCGCAACGTCAGTCCCGGCGTGGTCACCGCGGCCGAACCCGACGAGAGCGTGCTGCTCATCAACGTGGCCACCACCGAGGACGCGCCCGCCTCGGTCGACGCCCTCGCCTCGGCCGTGGAGCACGTCGCCGCCGGCGCCGACGGCTTCCGCGGCTCCCGCCTGCTGACCAGCGTCGACGGCGACGCCATGGTCAACCTCGCGGCCTGGACGGACGAGAAGCGCTTCAACGCCATCTTCGACGACCCCGAGTTCATGCGCCGCTACGAGGCCTTCGCGAAGACCACGACCGGCGCCAAGTACCGCCTGTACCGGACGAGTCGGGTCATCACCCCGAAGCGCTGACCACCGCCCCCGACATACGTCAACACCCAGAAGGAGACAGCATGTCCACCTCGTCCACGTCCGCCGAGTACGACCTCGTCGTCGTCGGGTTCGGCGCCGCCGGACTGTCGGCCGCCCTGTCCTTCGCGGAGGCCACCGAGGGCCGCGGGACGCCCGCCCGGATAGCCGTGCTGGAGCGGGCGGCCGAGAAGGACCGCGGCGGCGCCACCCGCTGGACCGGTGCCTTCCTGCGGATCGACCAGGACCGGCGGCTGGACACGGACTGGGCCGCGCACGTCGGGCGGGTCTCCGGCGGCCTGGCCGACGCCGACTACTGCCGTACCGTCGAGCGGGAAGCCCCTCAGACCCTGGCCTTCGTCGAGAAGCACGGCGTCGAGATCGCCTTCGAGGACTTCCCGCTCCCCCACACCTTCGCCGCCGGCACCCCCTCCATGACCAGGCCGGCCAGCCCCCGCGGCGGCGGCGCCTCGATCGTCGAGCACCTGGGCGCCGCCCTGGAGAGCGACCCCCGCGTGGAGATCCACTACGAGACGGAGGCGCTGCGCCTGACCACCGCCGAGGACGGCTCCGTGGACGGTGTCGTGGTCCGGGGCGCCGACGGCCGCACCCGACGGCTGTCCGGCCGTGCGGTGGTGCTCGCCTGCGGCGGCTTCGAGGGCAACGCCGAGATGCTCACCCGCTACCTCGGCGACCGCGCCTGCGACCTCCCGCTGATCGCACCGGGCATTGCCAACAACCGCGGCGACGCGCTGCGCATGGCACTGGAACTCGGCGCGGACACGGCCGGACAGTTCGACGGCATCCACGCCGAACCGGTCGACCGCCGTACGACGAAGGCGGACTCGGTGCTGTACGGCTTCCCGGCCGGCATCTTCGTCAACGGCCGTCTGGAGCGCTTCTTCGACGAGGGCCGCGACACCTGGGACAACACCTTCGAGCACATCGGCTACGAGATCTGGAAGAACCAGGACCAGGAGGCGTACTGGATCGCCGACGCCAAGACCCTGGCGATCCCCGGGATCATGAACTCCCTGCTCAGCGACGTGCCTCCGGAGCAGGCGGACACCCTGGAGGAGCTCGCCGGGAAGCTCGGTGTCGACGCCGAGACCCTGGAGAAGACCGTCGCCGAGTTCAACGCGGCCGTGGCGCCCGGGGAGTTCGACCCGACCCGCCTGGACGGCAAGCACACCGTCGGCATCACCCCGCCGAAGTCCAACTGGGCCACCCCGCTGGACACCGCACCGTTCGTCGGCGTCCCGGTGACCGCCGCCGTCTGCTTCACCTACGGCGGTGTCCGCACCGACCTCGACGCCCGTGTCGTCACCCCGTCCGGCACCGCGATCCCCGGCCTGTACGCCGCCGGCGAGGCCACCGGCCTCTTCTACCACGCCTACCCGCCGGCCACCTCGGTCCTGCGCTCGCTCATCTTCGGACGGCTCGCCGCTCACCACGCGGCCGCCGCCCGGCAGACCGCCTGACCCCACCCCACGTCAGCAGCTTCTGGAGACTCCATGAGTATCGTCAACATCGACGTCACCCTCCGCGACGGCGGCTATCGCAACGGCTTCGCCTTCCCGCTCGAGTACGCCCTGAAGCACGCGAAGCTGAGTGTCGAGGCCGGCTTCGACTGGATCGAGATCGCCTACCGCAAGGGCTCCCTGCTCCCGATACCCGACCTGGGACTGACCGGCCGCGGCGACGACGACTTCATCGCCGCGATGGCCCAGGAGATAGGCCCGGAGCGGGTCGCGATGATCCTGCACCCGAAGAACATCACCCGCGACGACCTGCCGGCCATGTACGCGGCCGGCGCCCGCCTGGTCCGGATCATCCTGCCCGCCAAGGGCTACGAGACCGGCCTCGGCTACATCCGGCAGGCCAAGGAACTCGGCTTCACGGTGGGCGTCAACTTCGCCCGGATCAGCCAGTGGCCGGGCCGGGACGTCGTCGAGGTGGCGACCGCCGCCACCGACGCCGGCGCCGAGTTCGTCTACCTCGCCGACTCCAACGGCAGCCTCTCCCCCGTCGACACCACCGACCTGACCACCCTGACCAGGTCGGTCACCGGCGGCCCGGTGGGACTGCACGCCCACAACAACCTGGGGCTCGCCCTGGCCAACGCCATCAGCGCGGCGGCGGCCGGCGCGACCTGGATGGACTCCTCGATCCAGGGCATGGGCAAGGGCCCCGGCAACCTGATCGCCGAACAGTGGCTGGCCCACCTCGACCGGACCGACCCGGAGGCCGCCGCGCGGCTCGACCTGGCCCCGGTCCTGGAGCTGGCGGACCTGCTGCTCGCCAACATCCCCGAGGGCAGGCCCTCGCTGCCGCTGCCGGACCTGGTCCTCGGCCGCTACGACCTGCCGGTGGAGCACCGCAAGGACCTGCTCGGCGAGCACGGCGAGGCCATCGCGACCGCACGCTCCCTCGCCGGCGTCCGGTGACCCACGCCGGACCGGCCGTGCCGACGGCGGTCTTCGGAC
>NZ_JBHXLU010000156.1:10209-14299 GCF_042720695.1 Streptomyces sp. NPDC058457
GCCCGCCCCCGGCCCCCCCCCCCCCCCCCGCGGGCCGGGGGCCCCCCCCCCGGCCCGGCGGCGCCCGCGGGCGGTGCCCGCCCCGCCCCCCCCCCCCCCCACGCCCCACGCCCTCGTCCTCGCCCCCGTCACCGCGCGCTGGGACGAGGGAGCGTTCTTCGCCCCGGTCATCCGGACCCTGACCCGGTCCGGGCTCCGGGTGACCGTGGTGGACACGCTCTCGCTGTGGGACGAGGAGGTGGACTCGATGGCCGCCTTCGTCGCCCGGTGGCGGGCGCTGCTGCCGGACTTCGGCCGCGTCGACCTGCTCTGCGGGAACGCGCTGGGCGGGGCGGTGGCCCAGGCCCTGCTCCCGGACTGCGCCCCCGACACGGCCGCCCTGCTCGTCTCGGGCCCCGCCCGCACGGACCCGGTCCTCGAACAGCGGCTCACGCAGATCGCCGACCTGGCCGCGTCCGGCCGCCCCGGCGCGGCGCTCGCCCTGCTCAACCAGCGCGTCCTCCCGTACGACGGGCCCGACGCCGACCCCGCCCCCGTCGAGGCCGACGCGGCGGCGGGGCGGCGGCTGGCCGCCGGGATGCGGCTGCTGTGCGGGATCGACGTCTCCGCCGCCGTGCACGCCCACCCGGGCCCGCTGCTGCAGATCGTGGGCAGCCACTCCCAGCTCGTCACCCGGCGGCACACCGCCGCCGCCCCGCACCACAGGGTGCACATCGCCCCCGGGGCCGGCATGCGCCCCCACGCCGAACAGCCCGCGAAGGTCTCCTCGTTGATCGAGGCCTACCTGCGGGAGAAGGGACTCCGATGAAGTCGGCTCCGAGGAAAGCTCCGAGAAAAAGCATCGCCGTCCTGCCCGGTGACGGCATCGGCCCCGAGGTCGTCGAGGCCGCGCTGCGCACCGTCGAACGGCTCGGTCTTCCCCTGGACTTCCGGTTCGGGGAGATCGGCTGGGAGTGCTGGCGCCAGGAGGGCGACCCGGTGCCCCAGCGGACCTGGAAGCTGCTGGCGGAGACCGACACCTGCCTGCTGGGCGCCATCACCAGCAAACCGCTGCGCGAGGCGGAGGCCGAACTCACGCCGTCGCTGCGGGGCACCGGCCGGAAGTTCGTCTCCCCGGTCATCCAGCTCCGCCAGCGGCTCGGCCTGTACGCCAACATCCGCCCGGTCACCGATCTGGACCACGGCCGGTTCGACTTCACCGTCATCCGCGAGAACACCGAGGGCCTGTACGCCGGTTACGACATCCACGGCCTCGACGAGGCGCTGTGGAACGCGGTGCGCGACCACCCCAACGCCGAGGCTTCCGGCCCCGAGGGCAGCAGCGTCACGCTCCGGCTGCAGACCCGGTTCGGCATCGACCGGCTGCTGCGCTTCGGACTCGCCCACGCCGAGGCCCACGGCCACCGGCGGCTCACCGTCGTGGACAAGCCGATGGTCCTGCGGCAGAGCAGCAACCAGCTGCGCGAACGCCTCGAACTGATCTCCCGGGACCACCCGGACATCGAGACCGAGATCCTCAACGTCGACGCCGTCGCCCTGTGGATGGTCCGCAGGCCGGAGCGGTTCGGCGTGCTCGTCGCCGAGAACATGTTCGGCGACATCCTCTCCGACCTCGGCGCCGGCGTCATGGGCGGACTCGGTCTCGCCCCGAGCGGCAACATCGGCGACCACGGCAGCTACTTCGAACCGGTGCACGGCAGCGCCCCCGCCATGGCGGGCCAGGACCGGGCCAACCCGATGGCGATGCTGCTCACCGTCGCCCAGATGCTGGACCACCTCGGCCTGCCCGTACCGGGCGAGGAACTGCGGAGCGCCGTCCGTACCGTCGCACGTACCCGTACGACGGTCACGTACGACCTGGGCGGCAGCGCGGGTACCCGAGAGGTCGCCGAGGCCGTCGCCGCCGAACTGGCGGGCGGGGACGGGGAACCGGTGCCCGTCGTGCCCGCGGAGGTGGTGGACCGGCTGGCCGCGCTCGACACCGCCTCGGTCTCCGACGCGCTGGACAGCCTCGGCATCCCCGGAGTGCTCGCCGGGATCGCCGCACGGGTGCCCGGAGCCCGTACGGCGGGCCTGGCATACACCGTCACCTACCAGCCGGTGGACCACTCCGAGCACGGGTTCCGCAACGCCGCCAACTACCTGGACGACGTCCCGGCGGGCTCCTTCGTCGTGGTCGACAACGGCGGCTCCGCCACCTGCACCAACTGGGGTTCGCTGCTGACCTCGGTGGCGCAGAGCCGCGGGGTGCGCGGCACCGCACTGCACGGCTCGGCCCGGGACATCGCCGAGATCCGCGCCGCCGGATACCCGCTGTTCAGCACCGGTGCCACGATGGTGAGCGGCAAGAACCGGGTGGAACTCGCGGCCACCGGACGGCGGATCACGATCGGCGACGTCACCGTGCGCCCCGGTGACGTCGTCGTCGCCGACGACAACGGTGTCCTCGTCGTACCCGCCGAGCAGGCCGCCGAGGTCGCGGAACGCGCGGAACGCGTCGAAGGGACCGAGTCGGCCATCGCCGAGGCCGTCGGCAAGGGCCTGCGACTGGACGAGGCCCGCCGCCGGTTCGGCTACGCCAAACCCTGGGAAGGCCCGGCCGACTCCGCGTCCCGTCATGTCTGACCTGCTACGACGGGTGGTGGACGTCCACTACCACGCCGGGCCCGACCTGTACCGGCGCCGTCTGACGACCGGCGCCGCAGGAAGGGCCTACGCGGAGGTCGACGGCTGGGTGGTGGTCAAGAGCCATCTGGGATCGACAGCGGCGAACGCCTGGGAGGCCCGGCAGGAGGGTCTGCCCGTCTCCGGCGCGGTCGTGCTCAACGAGCTCGCCGGAGGGGTCCGCCCCCAGGTCATGGAACAGGCCGTCTACAGCCACGGGCCGGACAGCCCCGCCCGGCTGGTCGTCCACCTGCCCACTCTGGTGGGCCCCGCCCACCGGTCCACACTGCACCGGGAGCCGTTCCACCCCCTCCTCGACCCCGAACGCCGGCGCGGCAACCGTGTCCTGGACGCCACGGGCCGGCTCAGCGAGCCGGTGCGCGAGGTTCTCCGGGCCGCCCGTGACCTGCCCGTCGTCCTAGCGACCGGGCACTGCGACCGGGACGAGACCCTCCGGGTGATCGACGAAGCGGTACGCCTGGAACTCCCCCGTCTGCTGCTGACCCACGCCACCCACCCCATGTCCGGCCTCACCCCGGCCGACCTGGCCCTACTGGCCCCGGTGCCGGGTCTGTACGTCGAACTCACCGCCCTGACACTCCTGCTGGGCCACCGCGACACCCGGCACCTGGCCGAGGTGGTGCGGGCCCATCCACGGGTGGTGTTCAGCTCCGACCTCGGACAGCCGGACCAGCCGGACCCCGTCGGCTGGCTGGCCACGAGCCAACGCTGGTTCGCCGAGGCGGAGTTGACGCTGGCGCAGATCCGGGCGGTCACCTCGGTCAACCCTGCGACGCTGCTGGCGCCCTGACCGCGCCCCCCACTCCACACCCCGGGAGTACCTCATGCACGCCCGCATCCCGAACGCCACCCTGCGTGCCGACATCCGCCGGCTGGGTGACCTCCTCGGCGAGACCCTCGTCCGCCAGGAGGGCCCCGAGCTGCTGGAACTCGTCGAGAAGGTCCGCCGCCTGACCCGCGAGGACGGCGAGGCCGCCGCCGACCTGCTGCGCGGCACCGAACTGGACACCGCCGCCAAGCTGGTCCGCGCCTTCTCCACCTACTTCCACCTCGCCAACGTCACCGAACAGGTCCACCGAGGAGGGGAGTTGAGGGCCGCACGAGCACGCGAGGAGTCGGCGCTGGCCCGCGTGGTACGCGAGGGAGCGGACCAGGCCCCGGACCTGCTCGCCCAGGCGGTCGGCCGCCTCAACGTCCGTCCGGTGTTCACGGCACATCCCACCGAGGCCGCGCGCCGTTCGGTCCTCAACAAGCTCCGGCGTATCGCCGCGCTCCTGGACACGCCGGTCATCGAGTCCGACCGCCGCCGTACCGACATCCGCCTCGCCGAGAACATCGACCTGGTGTGGCAGACGGACGAGCTGCGCGTGGTCCGCCCCGAGCCCGCCGACGAGGCCCGCAACGC
>NZ_JBHXLU010000157.1:0-14088 GCF_042720695.1 Streptomyces sp. NPDC058457
GGCCGGCACCCACCTGGGGTGCCGGCCCGCGGTGCGTGGGGTCAGCGGAAGACGACCGTGCAGCGGCCGTTGACCAGCACCCGGCTCTCGCTGTGCCACCGCACGGCGCGGGCGAGCACCTGGGCCTCCACGTCACGGCCCAGCGCGACCAGTTCGTCCGGGGCGTGCGAGTGGCTCACCCGGACGACGTCCTGCTCGATGATCGGGCCCTCGTCCAGATCGGGTGTCACGTAGTGCGCCGTGGCGCCGACGAGCTTGACGCCGCGCCGGTGCGCCTGGACGTACGGCCGGGCCCCCTTGAAGCTCGGCAGGAAGGAGTGGTGGATGTTGATGGCCCGGCCGTCGAGCTGCTTGCACAGGTCGTCGGAGAGGATCTGCATGTACCGGGCGAGCACCACCAGGTCGACGTCCAGCTCGCCGACCAGACGCAGCAGCCGGGCCTCCGCCTCGGCCTTGGTGTCGGGTGTCACCGGGATGTGGTGGAAGGGGATGCCGTAGGTGCGGGCCAGCGGCTCGAAGTCGCGGTGGTTGGAGACGATCGCCGGGATCTCGATGTTGAGGGCGCCCGTGGACCTGCGGAACAGCAGGTCGTTCAGGCAGTGGCCGAACTTCGACACCATGATGAGGGTGCGGGTCGGGGTCGACGCGTCGTTCAGCCGCCAGGTGATCCGGTGCTCTTCGGCGACCGGGACGAATCCGGTGCGCAGCTCCTCCAGCGAGACCGAGCCGTCCGGGACGTCGAAGTGCACCCGCATGAAGAAGCGGTCCTCCAGCCGGTCGTCGAACTGCTGACTCTCCAGGATGTTGCCGCCGTGGCCGACCAGGAAGCCGGTGACGGCGTGGACCAGACCGGCCCGGTCGGGACAGGACAGGGTGAGGACGAACTCGCGGCCGGGCTGCGGTCGAGGCGACATGACATCCTCCTGATGCGCATTGCGCAACGATGTGGACTATACGCAACATGGTCCAGCCAAGGAGGTAGGCGGGTCAAGAGGCAGCGTTCCACTTGGCGCACTACTCCGTGCGATACGCAACGTGCTTCCCTGTCGGCGCCGCCGTCAGCGACCGGACTCGTACCGCTCCGCGAGCCGCTTCAGATGAGCCGTGCGGGACTCGCTCGTCTGGCCCTGGACCAGCAGGAACAGGCCCTCCCTGGCGAGGCGTTGGGCACGGTGGTCCAGGGACATCGCCCGGCCGCCGCCCGACACCAGGGCCGCCGTCGTGGCCGTGCGCAGCAGCGTGAACGCGTCCGCCCGCACCGCCAGCCGCTCCTCCGCGTGCTCGTACGGCACCGGATGGTCGGCCAGCGCGTACGCCCGGCGGCGGATCTCCGCCAGGCGGCCCCGCAGCACGGCCGCGTACTCCTCCTCCACCAGCGCCAGCGCCGCCTCCGCGATCCCGAAGACCGCCGGGTTGGCGTTGCGGGTCTTCGGGCGGTCCGCCGCCGCCCACCGCAAGTACGGCATCCGGAGCGCGACCGCCGCCTCCGGGACGCGCAGGCCGTCCAGGTCCAGGGACACCGTCCGGGACGCGGTGAGCGCCGCCAGGCGCATCGGCTCCGACGGCCGCAGACCCGGCTGCTCCCGCGCCTCGACGAAGGCGAACAGGGCCTCGTCGTCCTCGGTCACGCCGGCCAGCAGCAGCACGTCGTTCAGCCCCCAGCCGGTGTACCAGGGTACGGTGCCGGAGAAGCGCCATCCGTCCGCCTCCCGCCGTACCCGCACGGGGACCCGCGGGTACGACCGCAGATGCGCGTACGCCACCCCCGACAGCAGCTCACCGCGCGCCAGCGGGCCCAGCAGGCGGTCTCGCACCGGCAGGTCCGTCCCCGCCAGGGTCAGCACCGGTGTCTGGTGCTGCGTCTGCACGAACCAGGTCGAGCAGCACGCCCCGGCCAGGATCTCCGCCGTCTCCCGCACCACGGACGCGGGCGCCGCCGAGCCGCCGTACGCCACCGGCGCGCTCACCCCCAGCAGGCCCGAGCGCTTGACCGCCTCGATGTGGCCCGGGGGGACGCCCTCCTGGTCGACGCGCTCGGCGGCGGGGGAGAGGAGGCCGTCGGCGAGTTCCCGGGCGCGGGCGACGAGCGGATGCGCGGCGATGGTCATGGCGGAGATTCTTTCGGCTGCCCGGCGTGCGGTGTCGATCCGGTGGCCCGCCGTTCGTGTAGAAGGCGGGAACACCCCACGGATCACCCCATGGAAATCCCCACGGAACACCTCACGACGACCGAGGAGAACATCATGAAGCACTACCTGCTCAGCGTGGTCCAGCCGGCCGGCGCCACCCCGCCCTCGCCCGACGCGCTCGCCGTGATCATGCGTGACGTCGAGGCGTTCAACGACGAGCTGCGCGCCGCCGGTGCCTGGGTCTTCGCGGGCGGACTGCACGGTCCGGAGACGGCCACCATGCTGCGGCCCGAGGGCGGGGACGTACTGATCACCGACGGGCCCTACGCCGAGGGCAAGGAGTACCTGGGCGGGATCTGTCTCATCCGCGCCGAGGACCTCGACGCCGCCCTGGAATGGGGCCGCAAGGCCGCTCTGGCCACCACCCTCCCCATCGAGGTACGGCCCTTCGCGGACCAGCACTGATGGCGGACGCCGCCGAGGTCGAGGCCGTCTTCCGCGCCGAGTACGGGCGCGCCGTCTCGGTCCTCGTCCGGTTCCTCGGCGACATCGAGCTCGCCGAGGAAGCGGTCCAGGACGCCTTCGCCACGGCGCTGGACGGCTGGCCGCGCACCGGGGTGCCGCCGAGCCCGGCCGGCTGGATCATCACCACCGCGCGCAACCGCGCGATCGACCGGCTGCGCCGTGAGTCCTCCCGGGACGCCCGGCACGCCGAGGCCGCCCGGCTGTACGCGCCCGACCCGCCGGCCGAGGAGGGCCCCGTGCGCGACGAACGGCTCCGGCTGATCTTCACCTGCTGTCACCCCGCGCTCGCCCTCCAGTCCCGGGTCGCCCTGACCCTGCGCCTGCTCGGAGGGCTCAGCACGGCCCGGATCGCCGGCGCCTTCCTGGTCCCCGAGCCCACCCTCGCGCAGCGCCTGGTGCGCGCCAAGGCGAAGATCCGCGACGCGGGGATCCCCTACCGGGTCCCGAAGGACGCCGACCTCCCCGACCGGCTGAACGGGGTACTGGCCGTCGTCTACCTCGTCTTCAACGAGGGGTACGGCGGCGATCCCGCGCTGTGCGCCGAAGCCGTACGCCTGGGACGGCTGCTGTACGAACTGATGCCGGACGAGCCCGAGGTCGCCGGGCTGCTCGGGCTGATGCTGCTGGTCGAGGCCCGGCGGCCCGCCCGGGAGTCGGCGCAGGGCGAGTTGGTGCCGCTGCCCGAGCAGGACCGCGGGCGGTGGGACCGGGAGCTGGTCACGGAGGGACAGGACCTCGTCCGGCGGTGCCTGCGCCGCAACCGCCCCGGGCCGTACCAGATCCAGGCCGCGATCAACGCCGTACACAGCGACGCACCCACCGCCGAGGCCACCGACTGGGGGCAGATCCTGCGGCTGTACGACCAGCTCATGGCCGTCGCCGCGAGCCCGGTCGTCGCGCTGAACCGGGCGGTCGCGGTCGCCGAGGTCGCGGGCCCGGCCGCCGCACTGGAACTGGTCGACGCGCTCGGCCTGCACGGGTACCACGTGCTGCACGCCGTCCGAGCCGACCTGCTGCGCCGGCTCGGCCGCGACACCGAGGCGGTGGCGGAGTACGACGCCGCGATCGAGCTCGCCGACAGCCTTCCCGAACGGGCACACCTCGCACGGAGGCGGGGCGAACTCACCGGCTGACCAGATGTGACCTTCGTCAAGCGCAGTAGTTTCGGACCGCCGGAATTTACTTCGGACCCTGAATGGTTGCAAAGTACATCTGAACGTTTGAGACCTTCGAGACCACAGTCGGGCCCCGAGGCCCGTGCGCATCACCAGCGAGGCATCCGTGAACCAGCCCACCCCCGAGCAGCCCGCCGACATCGTGGCCCGGCTGCGCGCCACCTTCCGCACCGGCCGCACCAAGCCCGTCGAGTGGCGCACCGGCCAGCTCCGCCGGCTGCGCGCCATGCTCACGGAGCGCGGCGACGACATAGCCGCCGCCCTCCACGCGGACCTGGGCAAGAGCACCCGCGAGGCCTACGGCTCGGAGATCGACTTCACCATCCGGGAGATCGACCACACCCTCGACCACCTGGAGGAGTGGCTCCGCCCCGAGTCCGCGCCGGTCCCGAAGCACCTGGGCGGCGACGCGACCGCCTGGACGCAGTACGACCCGCTCGGCGTCGTCCTCGTCATCGCCCCGTGGAACTACCCGGCCCAGCTGCTGCTCGCCCCCGTGGCCGGCGCCCTCGCCGCCGGCAACGCGGTCGTCGCCAAGCCCAGCGAGCTGGCGCCCGCGACCTCGGCCACGCTGGCCCGGCTGCTCCCGGCCTACCTCGACACCGATGCGGTCGCCGTCGTCGAGGGCGGCATACCGGAGACCACGGCCCTGCTCGCAGAGCGCTTCGACCACATCTTCTACACCGGCAACGGCGTGGTCGGCCGGATCGTGATGCGCGCCGCCGCCGAGCACCTCACCCCGGTCGCCCTCGAACTCGGCGGCAAGTCCCCGGCGTTCGTCGACCGGGACACCGACGTCACCGTCGTCGCGGAGCGGCTGGCGCGCGGCAAGTTCCTCAACGCCGGGCAGACCTGCGTGGCCCCCGACTACGTCCTGACCGACCCGGAGACGGCCGTGGCCCTGGAGCCCGCCCTGGCCAAGGCCGTCGAGGGGCTGTTCGGCAGCGCGCCCAAGGAGTCCGGCGAGTACGGCCGGATCGTCAACGAGCGCCACTTCGACCGGCTCAGCGGACTGCTCGGCTCGGGCCGGGTGGCCGTCGGCGGCGACACCGACCGTGCGGCCAAGTACATCGCGCCCACGGTGCTCGCCGACGTCGACCCGGAGTCCCCCGTGATGCAGGAGGAGATCTTCGGCCCGATCCTGCCCATCGTGACCGTCCCGGACCTCGACAGCGCGATCGGCTTCGTCAACGACCGCGACAAGCCCCTTGCGCTCTACGTGTTCAGCGAGTCCGACGGCACCCGGGACCGGTTCGCCGCCGAGACCTCCTCCGGCGCCCTCGGCCACGGCCTCCCGCTCGCCCACCTCACCGTCTCCGACCTGCCGTTCGGCGGGGTGGGGGAGAGCGGCATGGGCAGCTACCACGGCCGCTACTCCATCGAGACGTTCAGCCACCGCAAGGCGATTCTCGCAAAGCCCCTCGGCTGACACCCCACCTCTCCCCGGGCCCGGCCGCACCGACACGGCCGGGCCCGACTGCCTTGTTTCCGGGCGTAGTTGCGGATGCCACGGCGCGGGACCGGCGGCCGGTCGGCTGGTCTACACCTTTGACTGGTCTACACCCTTGACTGGTACAGACCAAAGCAGTTGAGTGTGCCTCACACCCCCCACCGCGGCCGCACCCCCTTCAAGGGGCGCGGCCGTGCTCCGCGAAGGAGTTGATCCGTGAGGCGCCGTATCGCCGCACTCCTGACCTCGCTCGCCATAGGCAGCTCCGCCCTGGTGGCGCTCCGCCAACGAACTCGTCAACACCGCCCTGTCCCCGTACCCGGATGACCTGGTCGTCGTCAGCAAGGTCGGGCCCGTTCCGCGACTGCTCCGGAGAGTGGGGCACCCCGGCCCGCCCCGACCAGCTGCGCGCGCGCGTCGAGGAGAACCTGCGCCAGCTCGGCCGCGACCACCTCGACGTCGTCAATCTCCGCCGGATGGGCCAGGACTCGATCGCCGAGCACTTCGGCGCCCTCGCCGAACTCCGCGAGGCGGGCCTGGTCCGGCACCTCGGGGTCTCGGCCGTCGAACCGCGCCATCTCGACGAGGCGCTGGCCATCGCCCCCGTGGTGTGCGTGCGGAACCGCTGGGGGCTCGACACCCGGGACCCGGAGACCGACGAACTCGTCCGCGTCTGCGGCGAACGCGGCATCGCCTTCGTACCGTTCTTCGCTGTCGCGGGGGAGGCCGGGGCGGGTGGCGTCACCGAGGCCCACGACGAGGAGGTCCTCGCCGTCGCCCGCGCGCACGACGCCACCCCGGCCCGGATCCGCCTCGCCCGGACCCTGCACCAGGGCCCGCATGTCCTCGCGATTCCCGGTACCGGCAACCCGGACCACCTGGCCGAGAACGTGGCGGCCGGCGCCGTCCGGCTCACCGACGACGAGCTGACCCTGCTGAACGCCCTGCACACCAGGGCCGGTTGACGGCCCGGCTCAGACCGCCCACACCCCGTCCCGCATCAGATGCCGGCCACGCAGCTCGTGCACCTCGTGCCAGGCCTGCACCGCGAGCGGCCGGATCCGGAAGAAGGCGTACGACGGGCTGTCCCCGCGCGGGTCCCAGCCCGTCTTCGCCCGCAGCGCCTCGGCCGCCGGCCCGGGCACGCCGGCCGGGGAGAAGACGGTCACCTCCCCGTCGAGCAGCACGACGTCCCGCGTGTCGCCGAGCGCGAGCCGGGCCCGGCCGCCGTCCCGCAGATTGCGGCCGGTCGGGTTGGTGATCCGGGTGGACAGCCACACCGCGTCCGCGTGCCAGACGAACCAGAGCGGGACGAGACACGGCAGCCCGGTGCCGTCCGCCGTGGCCACCCAGATGTCCGTCTCCCGCTCCAGGCGGGCGAGCACGTCGTGCTTGCGCAGCTCGGCGGAGCGAGCCGGGTCCGTGATCTTCATGACGGCGAAGCTACCGGCCGGGCCTTCCGCACGCCTCGGGCCCGCGTCCTAGGTCTCCGGTACCGCACTGCCCGGAACGCTTTCCCGGCCGGCGACCACGCCCCTCCCACGACCGTCTCCCCATAATGGGTTCACAGGCGACGGCCGCCACCGGGCTGACTACACTGCCGTAGACGGTCTGCGGACCGAGGACGAAGAAGGGGTGAGGAACCTTCCATGGCAGACGGAAAGGACGAACGCCGGCCCGCCGGCGAACTGGAGGCGAGCGTCATGGCGGCTCTCTGGGCCGCAGGTGTGCCCCAGACCCCCGGACAGGTGCAGCGGATCCTCGGCACCGCCCTGGCCCGCACGACGGTGACGACGATCCTGACCCGGCTGCACGACAAGGGCGTGGTCGAACGGCATCGCCAGGGGCGCGGCTATGCCTACGTACCCGTCCAGGACGCGCAGGGCCTGACCGCGAAGCGGATGCACACCGAACTCGACCGGGACGTCGACCGGGAGACCGTGCTCGCCCGCTTCGTCGCCCAGCTCAGCCCCGACGACGAGCGGGTTCTGCGCAGCCTGCTCGAAGCCGACGAGCAATCCGGTGGATGATGATCGCACTACTGATCCTGCCACTGCTGCTGCCGTTCGCCCTGCCGCCGCTGGCCCGGCGGGCCCTCGACCGGCTGGCCCCCGCCGTCGCCCTCCGGGCGATCACCGGCTCGGCCGTCGCCGTCGCGGGGTGCTCGCTCGCCGCGCTCGGCGCGTTCGTCCTCACCGGGCTGTTCAAGCTCCCGTTCTTCGCCGCGCTCGGCGAGCTGATCCGGCCCCTGCACACCGCCTCCGACCGCTACGTGCTGCCGCTGGCCGCCGTGTCGGTGGGCGGCCTCGCCGTGTGTGCCTGGACGCTCGCACGGTCGGTGCTCCGGCAGGCCCGTGCCTTCCGCGCGGCCCGCACGGAGGCCGGGCGAGGGCCCGCGGCGGGTGATCTGTGCGTGGTCGACTCGCCGTGTGCGGACGCGTATGCGCTGCCCGGCAGGCCGCACCGGATCGTGGTCACCACCGGAATGCTGCGCAGCCTCGACGGGGGCGAGCGGGAGGCGCTGTTCGCGCACGAACGGGCGCACAACGCGGGCGGCCATCATTACTTTCTCGCCGCGGCCGAGCTCGCGGCGCACTGCCATCCGGCACTGCGCGGGGTCCGGGACGTCATCCGGCTGGCCGTGGAGCGGGCCGCCGACGAGGCCGCGGCGAGCGCGGTGGGGGACCGGCGGCTGACGGCCCGCGCGATCGCCCGGGCCGCGCTGGCGGGGCAGGGCGGGGGCGTCGAGCGGCCGGCGTTCGTGCCGGGTGCCGCGTCCGGGCCGGTTCCGCAGCGGGTGCAGGCGCTGCTGGCCGCTCCGCGGGTACGGCGGCGGGCCGGGGCACGGGTCGCGGTGCTGCTGCTGGTGGCTTGCGCCGGGCTGTCGTGTGCCGCTTCCGCGACCGGGATGATCGACTTTCATCATCGGGTGGAGGTCGCGCAGGGGGAGGCGGAGCGGTAGGGGGCGTGTCGGCGGTCGGCTGCGGGCCGGTGGGGGGCTGGTCGCGCAGTTCCTCCCCCAGCCTTCGGCCGGGAGTACCCCCAGGGCCCCTTTCGGGGCGCTTCAGCTGGCGTCCATGAAGTTTTACGTATAACCTCTCCCGCTAACCGCTCCACGAAAGGCCCCCATGCCACGCGTCGCCCTGGTCACCCTCGTCGTCGGCGACTACGACGAGGCGATCCGCTTCTACACCGAGGCCCTCGGGTTCCGGCTCGTCGAGGACACGCCGCGGCCCGACGGCTCCCGCTGGGTCGTCGTGGAGCCCGGCGGGGAGGGGCGCGGCACCGGGCTGCTGCTGGCCCGCGCCAAGGACGAGGAGCAGCGCGCCCGCGTCGGCGACCAGACGGGCGGCCGCGTCGGGTTCTTCCTGCACACCGACGACTTCGCCCGCGACCACGCCCGGATGACCGCCGCCGGCGTGACCTTCCTGGAGGCGCCGCGGCACGAGCCGTACGGCAGTGTCGCCGTCTTCCAGGACCTCTACGGAAACCGCTGGGACCTGCTCCAGCCCGCCGCCTGACCGATCGCTCAGAACCACCTGCCGAGGAAGCTCCACCATGACTGCTACGCGCGTAGACGCAGATGTGATCCGTCGCCTTCCCAAGGCCGTCCTCCACGACCACCTCGACGGCGGCCTGCGCCCCGCCACCCTGGTCGAGCTCGCGGCCGAGGCCGGTCACACCCTGCCCACCACCGATCCGGACGAGCTGGCCGCCTGGTACTTCGAGGCCGCCAACTCCGGCGACCTGGTCCGCTACATAGCCACCTTCGAGCACACCCTCGCGGTGATGCAGACCAAGGAGGGGCTGCGGCGGGTGGCCGAGGAGTACGTCCTCGACCTGGCGGCCGACGGCGTGGTGTACGGCGAGGTGCGCTACGCGCCCGAGCTGAACGTCAAGGGCGGGCTGACGCTGAACGAGGTCGTGGAGAGCGTGCAGGAGGGGCTCGCCGCCGGCATGGCGAAGGCCGCTGCCGCCGGCACGCCGGTCCGCGTCGGCACCCTGCTCTGCGGGATGCGGATGTTCGACCGGGTCCGCGAGGCCGCCGAGCTGGCCGTCGCCTACCGGGACGCCGGTGTCGTCGGCTTCGACATCGCCGGGGCCGAGGACGGTTTCCCGGCCGCGAACCACCTGGACGCCTTCGAGCTGCTGCGCAGCGAGAGCGTGCCCTTCACGATCCACGCCGGTGAGGCCTTCGGCCTGCCCAGCATCCACCAGGCGGTCCAGGCCTGCGGCGCCCAGCGCATCGGGCACGGCGTCCGCATCACCGAGGACATCGTCGACGGCAAGCTGGGCCGCCTCGCGGGCTGGGTGCGGGACCGCCGGATCGCCCTGGAGATGTGCCCGACCTCCAACCTCCAGACCGGCTGCGCCACCTCCATCGCCGAGCACCCGATCACCGCGCTGAAGGAGCTGGGCTTCCGGGTCACCCTCAACACCGACAACCGGCTGGTGTCGGGCACGACGATGACCCGGGAGGCGTCCCTGCTGATCGAGGAGGCCGGCTGGACCGTCGAGGACCTGCGCACGGTCACGGTGAACGCCGTGAAGAGCGCGTTCATCCCGTTCGACGAGCGCAAGGCCCTCATCGAGGACATCGTCCTGCCGGGTTACGCCGCCGCGCTCTGAAGCAGCCCCCGCAGGTAGGCCGCCTGTCCGACGTGCTGAAGGTCGTCCGACAGCACGCTCACCAGCCGTACGCCCAGCGTGACCGGCGGATCGAAGCGCGTGTCCACGATGCGTTCGAGGTCCTTGGCGGGGAGCTCGCGCAGCACCCCCAGGGTCTGCTCGTGCACCGCGTCGTAGTAGCCGGTCAGCAGGTCGCCGGAGTCCACCGTGACCTTGGCGACCTGCGCGGGGGTGTGGCCGTACCCGTGGTCACGGGGCGGCAGGTCGAGGCCGAAACGCTTCTCCCAGCCCTGGGTCAGCCACACCTGGTCCAGGTCGAAGGCGTCGGCGACGTGGTCGTCCTGGATCCGGGTGAGGTGCCAGACCAGCCAGGTGACGGAGTTGGCGTCGGGGGACGGGCGGGCGTTGAGCAGGTCGGGGTCTGCGCCTTCGAGGGCGGCATGGACTTCTTCCTGGATGCGGCCGAAGCCGTCGATGAGGATGTCCCTTGCATGCATACGACCACGATCGCGCATCGAAGGTCGTCATGCGTCCGGAATCCAGCTTCCGTGAAAGCCCAGCGGCACCCGGCCCGGCAGGTGCACCCGGGCCAGCGGCTCGCCCGTGAAGTCCTGCGCGGCGAGGATCAGCAGGTCGGCGGCGCCCCGGTCGGGGTTGTGGACGTAGGCGAGCGTGTACCCGTCGTCCTCCCGCACCGCGTGCTCGCGCGGCACGAACACCGCCTCCCCGGCCGCGGCGCCCCTCGGCAGCCGGTGCACCTGGGCCGTTCCGCGTGCCAGGTCGTGCTTGAACAGGGCGTTGGAGAAGGCCCGGTCCGGTGGATTGCCGTCGCCGGCCAGATAGGCGACGGACATCTCGGCGGCCGCCGCCGAGTAGCCGTAGCGGTGCCGACGGGACACCAACTCCTCGTTGACACGCGGGAATTCCTGCGGCCGGTCGTCGAGCGTGCGCCTGCGGACCTGCCCGTGGCGCAGGTCGACGGTCCAGCGCTCCAGCTTCCCGGTGCCCACCGCGTGCGGTCCGTCCGTGCGGGTGCCCGCGACGTCGAACGGCGCCGGATAGGTCGTCAGGTCGATCACCACGGAGGTGCCCTCGTCGTACGCGTTGAGGGTGTGCGAGTAGTAGACGGGGTCGACGCCGAACCACCGGACCGCGCCTCCGGACCGTGGCATCACGCCCACCCGCGCCGGGTGTTCACGGTTCCAGACGTACGGCACCAGCGCGCCCGCCTCGGCGGCCGCCGCGTCGAAGGTGACCGGGGTGTCGAAGACGACCACGTGCTTCTCGGTGAGCGCGAAGTCGTGCATCATCGGCGCGTCCGTCACCGGGATCCGGGTGGTGCGGGCGACCCGGCCGGCCGGGTCCACGACCAGGTGCCGGACGTGGTCCCAGGTCGGGTAGTAGGCGATGGCGTGCAACTCGCCCGCCTGCGCGTCGTACTTGGTGTGCGCGGTGAGCGCGCCCTCCAGAGTGCCCCGGAAGTCGTAGGTGCCCACGGTGTTGAGGTCGCCGTCGAGTTCGTACGGCAGCGGGCCGCTCTCCTCGAGCGCGAGGATCCGTCCCCGGTAGGGGATGACATGGGTGTTGCAGGGGAAGTCGTCGGGCGGGACCGGGCCCGGGTAGGACTCCCCGAGCTTCGCGGCCACCTGGGACGAGCGCACCCAGCGGTTCCGGTACCACTCGGCGCGGCCGTCGCGCAGCCGTACGCCGTGCACCATGCCCTCGCCCAGCATCCAGTGGTGGGCGCGCGGATCCTCCAGGCCGAGCACGTTCGGGCCGTTGCGCAGGTAACGGCCGTTCAGCTCCCGCGGGACACGGCCGGTGACCGGCAGGTCGAAGGCCGTGAGTTCCTCGGTGACCGGGGCGAACGCGCCCTCCAGGAACGGATACTGACGATCCGTCGATTCCGCCGCTGCTGCCGCCGGACGCGCCGCCGCCGGTCCGGCCCCCGCCGTGCCCGCCAGTGCGGTCGCCGCCGCGATGCCCGCCGTCCCGCGCAGCACCGTACGCCGTGTGTGTTCCGTCATCTCCGTACTCCCCGTCGTCGTCGTGGACGTCCACGAGTCTGTGCCGGCGGGAGGCCGAGGTCAGGAGGGGCAGGCCCCGTCCGGGGGTGTTGCCAGGCCCCCTGTTTCGAGGAGGGTGATCAGCGCCCGGGCCGCCGGGCTGGTGGCCGTCTCGGGCGGCAGCAGGGCGACCGTCTCGTACGCGGCCTCGTCCGTGTCCTTGAGCGCGAGCGCGGCCAGCGTGGGCCGCTTGTGGCGGAAATGGCGGGGTACGACGGCGACGCCGAGGTTCTCGTCGACCAGGTCGAGGAGGCTGTGCACGTCGTTGACCTCAAGGGCGACCGTACGCCGTACACCCGCCGAGGCGAAGGCGGTGTCGGTCGTACGGCGCGGGCCCCAGTCCGGGTGGAAGTCGACGAACACCTCGCCGCCCAGGTCCTCCGGGGTCACGGCCACCCCGGCCGTCGCCAGCCGGTGGCTGGGATGGCACAGCACGGTCATCGGCTCGCCGGTCAGGGACACCGAGCGCAGCTGGTCGGTGTCGTCCTGGGTGCGGTAGGCGAAGGCCAGGTCGAGCCGGCCCGCCGCCACCTCCTCGGCGAGCGCGCCCGAGCCGGCCTGCCGAAGCCGGATCTCGACGTCCGGGTGCCGGCGCCGGAACGCGGCGAGCAGCCCGGCCACGTGCACCCCGGCGATGCACTGCTCGGTGCCCAGCGCCAGCGTCCCGCGCAGCACACCCTGCACCGCCGCCACCGCCTCGTGCGCCGACCGCACCTGGGCGAGGATGCGCTCCGCCTCGCCGAGCAGCGCCCGGCCCGCCTCGGTCAGCGTCACCCGGCGGGTGGTCCGCACGAACAGCGGCGCCCGCAGCTCCCGCTCCAGGGCCCGGATCGACGCGGACAGACCGGACTGGGACACCATCAGCCGTTCGGCGGCCCGGGTGAAGTGCTGGTCCTCGGCGACGGCGACGAAGTGCTGAAGGTGACGCAGTTCCATGATTGAGCAGCCTAGCCGCACAATTCCATCGGATTCTCCTGTTGGACCACTGCCCGCGGCTCGGGAAAGAGTGGAACCGGTAGATCCTGTGCCCACCCCTCTGGAGTCGCGTTGTACACCGCACACCCCGACCGCTACGCCGACATGCCGTACCGCCGCAGCGGCCGCAGCGGCCTGAAGCTCCCCGCGCTGTCGCTCGGCCTGTGGCACAACTTCGGGCCCGACCGGCCCGTGACGACCCAGCGCGCCATCCTGCGCCGCGCCTTCGACCTCGGCGTCACCCACTTCGACCTGGCCAACAACTACGGCCCGCCGCCCGGCGCCGCCGAGTCCGCGTTCGGCGAGGCCCTCAGGGCGGACTTCGCGGCCTACCGCGACGAGCTGGTCATCTCCACCAAGGCCGGCTACCTGATGTGGCCCGGCCCGTACGGCGAGTGGGGTTCGCGCAAGTACCTGCTGTCCTCGCTGGACCAGTCCCTGAGCCGGATGGGCCTGGACTACGTTGACATCTTCTACTCGCACCGCCCGGACCCGGAGACTCCCCTGGAGGAGACGATGGGCGCCCTGCACTCCGCGGTCCAGCAGGGCAAGGCGCTCTACGTCGGCGTCTCCAACTACTCGGCGGAGCAGACCCGGGAGGCCGCCCGGATCCTCGGCGACCTCGGCACCCCGCTCCTCATCCACCAGCCGCGCTACTCGATGCTCGACCGCCGCCCGGAGACCGAGGGCCTCCTGGACGCACTCGACGAGCTCCAGGTCGGCTCCATCGTCTTCTCCCCGCTGGAGCAGGGCCTGCTCACCGGCCGCTACCTCGACGGCATTCCCGAGGGGTCGCGGGCCGCGAGCGACAGCCCGTTCCTGAACTCGGACGCGGTGACCGAGGACCTGGTCGCCCAGCTGCGCGACCTCGACGAGGTCGCCAAGGGCCGCGGCCAGACGCTGGCCCAGCTCGCCCTGTCCTGGGTGCTGCGCGGCGGGCGGGTGACCTCGGCGCTGATCGGCGCGAGCAGCACGCAGCAGGTCGAGGACTGCGTCGGCGCCGCGCGCAACCTCGACTTCGACGACGAGGAGCTGGCCCGGATCGAGGCCGTCATCAACCGGTGACGGAGGCCGCGGTCAACCGGTGATCGAGGCGCTCACCGGCCGGTGATCGGCGCGCTCACCGACCGGTGAGCGGC
>NZ_JBHXLU010000158.1:0-12837 GCF_042720695.1 Streptomyces sp. NPDC058457
CGCGGCCTCCGTCCCCACCCCCCTACCCCCCCAGAATCACGAGCTCGATCAAGGAAAACGGAGAACCCCCATGTCCAGAACTCGCTGGCAGCGTCCGCTCGTCCTGGCGGTGGCCTCGCTGGCCCTGGCCACCGGCACCGCGTGCGCCGCCCAGGCGACGCCGGGTGTCACCACGGGAACCAGCCTGACGGCCCCGGCCGCCGCCGCCTCCCACTGCGGCCAGGGCGGGGAAGGAGGGAAGGGTGGAGAGGGCGGGAGGGGCGGTGCACCCGGTCAGCCGGGAGAACCCGGCAAGCCAGGCAAGCCCGGCTGCTTCAGGTTCGACGACCTGCCCGACAAGCCCAAGTCGGAGCTCACGGGCCTGGACAAGGCACGGATCGTGCTGACCGTGGAGTCCGGGCAGGCGAAGAAGTCCGAGGTGGTCAAGAAGTACAAGATCTCCGAGAAGGAGTTCGACACCTGGGACAAGCAGCTCCGCGACGGGGACTGGGCCGCGCTGCTGGATCTGAATTCCCTCTTCGGCTCCTGAGGAAATTCCAAGGAAATCCCCAGGACGCCCCGGCCCGATGCGGGCCGGGGCGTTTCTGTCAAGCCCCGAGTTCCCGGACCGTGACGACACGGCTCATCACCGGGTTTATTCGATACAGCGGAAACCACACTACGGAAAACAGTTCTTTGGAAAGAGGAATGTCATGCGTACGCCTTCTTGGAAGGTCCGTCTCGGTCTCACGGCCTCGGCCGCCCTGACCGCCGGTGTCACGGCCGGCGTGCTGGCCCCGGCCGCGATGGCGGCGCCGGTGCCGCAGAGCCGTCCGGCCACGGCGGCCGCCCGGCAGCTCCCCGCCGACAGCGCCCGGCCGGGCGGCGGCCTCGGCCAGTTCGGGCCCGTCAAGGGGGGCGACGGCAGTGTGCGGATCGGCGACCGGGTGTGCGCGGGCAACTGCAACGGAACCGTCAACGGGAGCAACGGCAGCCAGGGCGGGATCTGCGCCGGACTGTGCAACGGCAGCGCCAACGGCGGCACCGGCACGACCGGCACACCCGGCCGCGAGGGCGGCACCGGCGGCACGGGCGGGATCTGCGCCGGGATCTGCGGCGGCAGCGCCAACGGCGGCACCGGCGGCACGGGCGGAGTCGCGGTGGGCACCGGCGACGGCGGCCTCGGCGGCACCGGCGGCCGCGGCGGGATCTGCCTCGGGATCGGCTGTGAGAGCGGCGGCCGCGGCGGCACCGGAGGCACGGGCGGTGCCGGCTGACGGACCACGCCCTGAGGGACCAGGACGAGCGGGAGCGGCGGCCGTCCGGCGACTCCGGCCGTCCGATGCCCACCCGGGCCGCTCCGCGGCCCTCGCCGTCCGGGACCGCTGTGCCGTGCCACGCCGTGACGGGAGCGCCGACCCGTCCACGACGCAGAACCGCATCGGGTCGGCACCGCGCCCGGTCACGGGCGCTCCCTGCGCGCCTGACCACAGAGGCCTCCGCATGACCGAAGACTCGATGCCTCGGCTGTCAGTGGGGTCCGGCATACTCCGCGGCATGTCGACTGCCGATATCACCCTCGACGAGTGGCTCCACTTCGACCAGAAGGCGGCTGCGGCCACCGCAGAGGCAACCGCTCGAAAGGCGGGCGGTGCCGTCACTTCCGTCCACTCTCACGAATTCGCCGGACGAACCGCCTGGAACGCGATCGTCGAGATCGACGGGAGACCATACTCCTTCGTACCCGGCGGACACGCCCAGCTCGGCTTCGACCCCGCATCCTGGACGCCGACCGACGAAGAGGTGCTGTCCTATCTCGGTAGCCACCGAGCGTTGGACCTGTTTCCCGAGTACGCCGACGTCGAGCCGGATGACCGGGCCGAGGCCCTCGCCCACCGGACCGACAGCACTGTCGAGGAGATCCGCGAGCACATCGCCGCGATCACCTCGCGCCCCCGTACTGCGCATGTGAAGGCGTTCCTCGCTGCCACGCACTCCGACGAGGCCGGTGTGAGCGAAGCTCCCCTCGACCACCCGGTCATCACCGCGCTCGTCCAGCGGTGGAAGCCGGGATGCCAGGAACTCGTCGACGATTTCATCCTGCCCGAGACCGACACGGGCACCCATGGCCGAGTCCGCTTCGACCCGGACGGAAAACCCACGGCGGCGTGGCTCGCGGCCCACACCACCTACGACACGATCACCGATGAGCTGGCACGGACCGGCCGACGCCTGCCCACCCCCGATGAATGGGAACACGCCTACGCATTCGGCGCCCGAAGCCTGTTCCCCTGGGGCGACCGCATGCCGATCCGATGGCTCGAAGACGGCAACACCCTTGTCATGCCCGACGGTGTCCGCGTCGCCACCGCGTCGCCGACGCTGTCCGGACTGCACATGGCCGAGAACTCCTACAGGTGGGAGCTGACCGCCGACCGCCGAGAGGTCCGCGGCGCCGACGGCGGCGGTACCGAATGCGGCGGCGAACCCTGGTTCGCCAAGTGGCTGATTCAGGCGAGCTCCTATCGCGACCCCGAACAGGGCGACTTCGTCGCGCAGCGCCCGCACACCCGCGGCACCCTCCTGAGGCCTGTCATACCGCTGGATTGACGACGGTGGTGACCGAGGTGGCACCTGGGGCAGGCGGACAAGCCGGCAGAGCTGAACCGACCGACGGCATGCCGTGGGCGGTGGCACCCCGCGAGACGGTCAGAAGAGGCCGTAGCGGTCGGTGGTCACGGGTTGTCCGGCGCGGAGGACCGTATGCCGGGCGTAGGAGAGGCGGACGGCGGGGGGTAACTCGGGTGCAGCGAGGGGGACAGTGGCAGCCGGTGACCGGTGGCGTGCAGCCCAGCTTTCCGCACAACCGCAACGCGGGACGCCACTGGGTACCTGCGCGTCGAGGAGCAGCGTGCGCCGGTCCGCGCCGAGCCGGACTCCGGTGACCGCGGAAGGCTGCATCGTGGTCCACGGGATCGGCTCGGTCGCCGCCGACGAGGGCGACCTCCCGTCCTCCTGGCCGGCCACCTGTGTCCCGCAAGCGCCGAGGAACAGCACGGCAACGGCACAGAGCGAAGCGGCCGCTCGACGCGTTCCACCTGATCGTCGCAAGAGCGCTCAATCCCCTGAGCGGAACGATCGAGCCGGGCGAAAGCCGGCGGGACGCGCTGGTGCGCGAAGTACTGGAAGAGGTCGGGCTCAGGGGCAGGCCTCCGGAGAAGGTGTGGGAGAGCGCAACCGAGGACGGCGCTTTCGTCCTCCACCGGTGGACCGCCGCGGTCGAGGGAGGAGAACTCGCACTCGATCCGGGAGAGGTCGGCGAGGCCCGCCGGGTCGACGCCGAGGAATTCGGCCGGCTGCGGCCCACGTTCGCCGGGGACTGTCCCTTCTTCGAGGAGCAGGTCGCAGTCCGGTCCCGGGATCCCGGCCGCTCGACGTGCGTGGTCGGCGCCACCGGCTGTCCGGAATCGGCTGCTATTTTCGGTCAAAAGATCTCGATAATCGGTCAGGCGGCTTGCAGGTGGGTTGGGGCTGGCAGAGCATCGGGATGCACCCGGCGGGGAGGCTGGGGGTCAGGGGAGGGGAATGGCCGAGGGCATTCGGTTCGTCGTGCTCGGGGCCGTGCAGGTATTACGGAACGGGGCGGCGCTCCCCACCAGGTCTCCACAGCAGCAGGCGCTGCTGACCGCCCTGCTGCTCAGGTCCGGTCGGGCGGCCTCCGCCCACGAGCTGATCAGCGCGGTCTGGGGCGAGGAACCTCCGGACTCCGCCCTCTCCACCCTGCGCACCTACGCGTGGAGACTGCGACAGGTCATGGAGGAGGACCGGGCCGCGCCCAAGCTCCTGGTGTCGCTGCGCGACGGCTATCAACTGACCGTCCCGCCCGAGTCGGTGGACGCGGTGCGCGCCGAGGAGCTCGCCGCCGGAGCCCTGCGGGCACGCGACGCCGGCGGCGAGGCGGAGTGCGGCAGCCTGCTGAACGAGGCGCTGGCGCTCTGGCAGGGCGAACCCCTGACCGGTGTGCCGGGACCCTTCGCCGAACAACAGCGTTCCCGGCTCGGTGCGCTGCGGCTCACCCTGATGGAGCAGAGATTCGAGCACCGCCTCCGGGAGGGGCAGCACGGGTTGGTCATCCCCGACCTCATCGCCTTCACGCACGAGCACCCGATGCAGGAGAGACCCTACGGCTTCCTGATGCGAGCGCTCTACGCCGTCGGACGCCAGGCCGAGGCACTGGCGGTCTTCGGCAGGGCGCGCCGGGTACTCGCAGAGGAACTGGGCATCGACCCCGGCCCGGAGCTGACCGGCCTGCACGCCCGGGTCCTCGCGGGCGATCCGGAGCTGATGGGGCCCGCGGCGGGCCGTGCCACGGACACCGCCAGGCCGTCGGCGACGGCCACGCGGGCCGCACCCGCGGCCGATGAATCCCCCGAACGCCCCGAACCCGGCGATCCCGTCGTACCGGCCGAGGCGCCCGCGCCCGCCCCGCCCCTGCGGCCGGCCCAGTTACCCGCCGACGCGGCCGACTTCACCGGACGGACGACCGAGGTCGAGGCACTGTGCAGCGCTCTCACCGACCCCACCCGGGTGGCCCTGCCCGTCGTCTCCATCAGCGGCATGGGCGGCATCGGCAAGAGCACCCTCGCCCTCCGCGGCGCGCACCGGGCCAAACCCGACTTCCCCGGCGGGCAGCTCTACGCCGACCTGCACGGCAACGGCCTGGAACCCGCCGACCCGGCCACCGTCCTGGGCAGCTTCCTCACCGCGCTCGGGACACCCGGACACAGCCTGCCCGCGGCCACCGAGGACCGCGCCCGCCTCTTCCGTACGACGCTCGACGGCCGGCG
The DNA here is from genome assembly GCF_042720695.1 of Streptomyces sp. NPDC058457. NCBI lineage: Bacteria > Bacillati > Actinomycetota > Actinomycetes > Kitasatosporales > Streptomycetaceae > Streptomyces > Streptomyces sp. NPDC058457. Next base: position 4,827 of record NZ_JBHXLU010000158.1, read on the forward strand.
CATCCTGCTCATGCTGGACAACGCCCGCGACCCCGCCCAGGTGAGACCGCTGCTGCCCGGCTCGGCCGACTGCGGGGTGATCATCACCAGCCGGGGCCGGCTGAGCGGCCTGCCCACCATCCTGCAGACCGATCTCGATGTCTTCGACACCGACGAGGCCCTCTCCCTGCTCCGCTCGATCGCCGGCGCGGGGCGCGTCGCCGAGGAGCCCGGCGCCGCCGCCGAGCTGGTGGCCCTGTGCGGACACCTGCCGCTCGCCGTGCGGATCGTGGCCTCACGGCTCGCCGCCCGCCCCCGGTGGCGGATCGAGGCCATGACCGCCCGGCTCGCCGACGAACGACTGCGCATCGGAGAACTGCGCGCGGGAGACCTGGGCGTGGCCGCGGCCTTCGAACTCGGCTACCGCCAGCTCACGGACGACCAGGCCCGGGCCTTCCGGCTGCTCGCGCCGCTCGCCCGGCCCGGCATCGGCATCGAGGCCGCCGCGGTGGTGCTCGAACTGGACGAGTACGAGGCCGAGGACCTGCTGGAATCGGTCGTCGACGCGGCCATGCTGGAGGCGCCGCTGCCCGGCCGGTACCGCTATCACGACCTGCTCCGGTCCTTCGCACTCCAGCTGACCGCCCCCGCCGCGGCACACCGCACCGGCGAGCCCTCCGACACGGCGCGGGCCGAGGGCACCGCGGCCCTGGGCCGGCTCCTCGACCATCTGCTCGGCGTGGCCTGTTCGGCGTTCCAGAGCATGGTGCCCGGCGATCCCGTCGGCGCCATCCTCGGCGGCGGCGCCACGCCCGGACACCGGTTCGCCACGCTGGCCGACGCCCGCGCCTGGGTGACCTCGGAGTTCGACTGCACCACGAACGCGGTGACGGCGGCTGCCCGGCTCGCGCTCGGCGGCGACACCCCCATGCTGCGCATGGCCACCGACCTGCTGGTCGCGCTCACCCCCTTCGGCCGGGACATCCCGTACGCGCAACTGGCCACCGCGGCCCGGATGGTGGCCGAGGCCGCCGCGCTGCGGGGCGACGACCAGGCCGAGGGCCGGGCCCGTTTCGTGTGCGGCAACGCCGCGCTGCAGAACACCCAGCTCGCCGAGGCCGAGTCGCAGACCCGGCTGGCCACCGAAGCCTGCCGGCGGGCCGGCGACACGGTCATCCTGCGGCAGATCCTCAACGACCGTGGTCTGATAGCCCAGTTCCAGCACCGGTACGCCGACGCCGTGGACTCCTACGACCGGGCGATCGAACTGGCCCGGGAACTCGGCCACCGCTCCGGCGAGTTGGTGACCCGGCTGAACGCCGCCCAGGCACGGCTGCGCAGCGGCCGCGCGCCGGAGGCCGTCAGCATGTGCGAGGAGGTCCTGGCCGAACTGCGGGACGTGGCGGACCCGCACGGCACCTCCTACGCGTGGTACGTCCACGGCATGGCACTGCACGAACTCGACCGTCACCCGGACGCCGTCACCAGCTATACCAGGTGCCTGGAGACCTGCACGGCGTTCCGCATCCGGGGCCGCGAGGCCCAGGCCAGGTCCCGGCTCGCGGCCACCTGGCGGGTCATGGGGAAACCGGACCTCGCCCTGTCCGAGGGAGAGGCGGCCCTGGCCCTGTGCGAGGAACTCGGCGCCGAGCGCGAGAAGGGCAACGCCCTGCTGGTCCTGGGCCGGGCCCTCGCCGACCTCGGCGACAACCCGGCCGCGCTGTCCCGGGCACGCCAGGCGGTCGCCGTCTTCACCCGCCTGGGACTGCCCGACGCCGACGAGGCGGAGCAGCTGGCGGCAAAGCTGCCGGACGTGCCACCGGGCCCGTGAACCGGATGCGCCACCTGGCCCCTGAAGGCGTGAACCCCCCTCGACGTATGAGCCCGTTGAACGAATGAGCGGCCCAGCCGAAGGTCGGCTGAGCCGCTCACCCGTACGGGCGGGCCGTCCCGGGTCAGCCCGTGCTGTTCCACTCCTCCGGAGCTCCGCCGTCGGCCAGCACGGTCGTGGAGTGGGCCGGCTTCGGGGCGTCCGTGTGCGTGCCCACCGACACTGCCGCGCTCAGCGCGGCGGCACAGCCCACGGCAGCGATCAGGAGCGCCGCCTTACGCGGGACCAGGGACTTCGGGAGTGCCTTCATCAGGTGCCGTCCGCCTTCGGGATCGGGCCCAGGAGCTGGGTCTCGGGTACCGGGAGGAGCCCGGTGAGGCCGTGTGCCTCGTTCTGGTCCAAGACTGCCGATGGCCGATCTACACGGGATGGAGGCCCGATCACCGCCGTGCCCTCGCGGCCGGGGGCGGCTGATGATCCCCCGTATATCCGTTCCCACCACCATCCATTCCAGGCGGAGACCGGACCCGGCCTCGGCCAGATCGTCGGTGGTGATGTGAAGGGAAAACGGCATGGATGGTGGTCAGCCGGTGTCCGGCTTCGGCGAACTGCTCAGATCCCAGCGTGAACGCGCCGGAATGACCCAGCAGTGCCTGGCCGATCACGCCACGCTGAGCGTGCGTGCGGTACGGGACATGGAGGCCGGCCGGGTCAGGCGGCCCCGGCACGAGACCGTACGGCTGGTCGCCGACGCGTTGCGGCTGACCGGCCGCGCACGCTCCGCCTTCGAGGCGTCGGCACGCCGGCAGGTGCCCGCCGAGGAGCCCACGGCCCCGCCCGCCCCGCGCACCGCGATCGTCGGGCGCGAACGGGAGACCGCGACGCTCGCGCGCTGCCTCACCGGAGACGGCGACCGGCTGGTGTCCGTCGTCGGCCTGGGCGGGGTGGGCAAGACCCGGCTGGCCCTGGAGGCGGCCTGGCACACGCACCGCTCCGAGCGCTGGCCGGTGCACTGGGTCTCCTGCGGCGACCGGTTGTCCCTCGCCGCGCCGGCCGGCCGCACCGGTCCCCTGGAAGCCGTCGGCGACCGGCCCGCGCTGCTGGTGCTCGACGGGGCCGACGACGGGCTGGACCACACCCTGCTGGACCGCGTCTTCCACCGCCACCCGAGCCTGCGGGTACTGGTCACCACCCGGTCGCCGCTGTCCCTCGACGGCGAACAGGTCGTCCCGCTGGCGCCGTTGGACACCCCCGGCCCGGACACGGCACCGAGCGACCTGGCCGCCGTGCCCGCCGTTCGGCTCATGCTGGCCCACATGCGGCGACTCCGCCCCGGCCTCACCCTGGAGCCGTCCGACACCCTGGCCATCGCCGGACTCTGCGCCTACCTCGACGGACTGCCCCGCGCACTCGAGTACGCGGCCGGCTGGACGCTCCTCGAATCCCCGGGCCGGCTGACCGAACGGCTCTCCGCCGCCCCGTTCGGACTGGCCGCCCCACCGGTGACGCACTGCGAACGCGGGGACGTGCGCGATGCCCTGGACGAGGCCCTGCGCTCGCTGACCGCCGATCAGCTGGCCTTCGTACGACTGCTGTCGGACTCGGCGTCCGACTGGTCCCTGGAAGAGGCCGCCGCGGCCGACGGCCGCAGCGCCCAGCACTGTCACCAGTCCCTCCACGAACTCCTCTCCCGCGGCCTGCTCCGCCTGACCCCGGACCGCAACAGCGCCCGGTTCGCCGTACTCAACCTCGTCCGCACGGTCTGCCGCGAGCAGTACGGCACCCCGGGCCTGGCGCCGATGCCCGGTGAGCCCCTGCCCCGCACCCCGTTCCCGGCGGCGCTGGTCTCCTGACCCGCCACGAGCCCCCTCACCACGCCGCTCGCCGCTCCGCCGTTCCCCCCCCACCTCTCCCCATCCCTACTGAACCAACGAGGAATCTCCGTGGAACTGGGAAAGGCCGAGCGCGTCGGCCTGGACGTCGTCGTCTCGACCATGGCGTCGGACGCGCACACATGGAACCTGGTCTTCCTGCAACTGCTGCTGGAGGAGCTCGGCCACCGCGTCACCAATCTGGGCGCCTGCGTCCCGGACGCCGACCTGATCGCCGAGTGCCGGCGACTGGCCCCCGACCTGATCGTCCTCAGCAGTGTCAACGGACACGGGTTCATCGACGCCCAACGGGTCGTCCCCGGCCTGCGCGCCTGTCCCGAACTGCTGCGCACCCAGATGGTGATAGGCGGCAAGCTCGGCATCACGGGCGCCGACGACGGGTCGGTCGCGCGGACCCTGCGGGCGGCCGGCTTCGACAAGGTCTTCGAGGAGAGCGCGTCCGCCGACGAGTTGCGCTCGTTCGTCCGCGCACTGTCCCGGGCGGTGCCGGTATGACTGCCGGGCCGGCCTCACCGCCGGTGCCGTTCGGGCGCTTCGTGACCCAGGCACAGGCCCAGGGCCGCCTGGTGGTGCAGCCGAGGATGGGAATGAGCCGACCCGACCGGATGCGGGACGGCCTGCGGGCCACCCGCGCCGCGGCGGCCACCACGGTCGGCACCATCACCGTGGACAGCTACACGAGGACCGGCGACGCCGTGGCCGCGCGGCGGGCCGTCGCCCAGGGCATGGCGCTCAACGGCTACCCGATCACCACCTACGACCCGGCCGTGACCCGGCAGGTGCTGCGCGGTGTCGCGGACGACGCCTTCCCGGTGCAGGTCCGGCACGGCTCGGCCCGCCCCGAGAAGATCGTCACCGCGCTGCTGGCCGCCGGACTGGACGCCACCGAAGGCGGACCGGTCTCGTACTGCCTGCCCTACAGCCGGGTCCCGCTCAACGTGGCCGTGGCCGGCTGGGAACGAAGCTGCGCGCTGCTGGCCGAGGCCCAGCAGGCCGGCGCGCGCCCCCATCTGGAGACGTTCGGCGGCTGCATGATGGGCCAGCTCTGCCCGCCCGGCCTGCTGATCGCGCTCAGCGTGCTGGAAGCCCTCTTCTTCCGGCAGCACGGACTGCGCAGCGTCTCCCTCAGCTACGCGCAGCAGGCCAACGCCCGCCAGGACGAGGAGTCGGTCACCGCGCTGTCCCGGCTCGCCGCCCGACTTCTGCCCGACGTCGAATGGCACATCGTCGTCTACGCGCACATGGGGATGTACCCGCTGACCCCCGAAGGGGCGCGGCTGCTGCTGCGGGAGGCGGCCCGGCTGGCGGTCCGCACCGGCGCGGCCCGGCTGATCGTGAAGACGACCGCCGAGGCGCACCGCATCCCCACCGTCGCGGAGAACGTGACGGCGTTGGAGACGGCCGCCGGGGCGGCCGCCGCGGAAGCGTCCGTGCCGAGGCCGCCCGGCGTCCCGGACACCGGGATCCACACGGAGGCGAGCGCCCTGATCGACGCCGTCCTCGACCTCGACCGGGACATCGGCCGCGCCCTGGTGACCGCCTTCGCCCGCGGCTACCTGGACGTGCCGTTCTGCCTCCACCCCGACAACGCCGGACGCGCCCGCAGCGGACTGGACGCCGACGGCCGCCTGTACTGGTCCGCCGCCGGAGCGATGCCGCTGCCCGGCAGGCCCGAACGGGGCCGGCCTCCGATCCTCGGCTCGGACGGCCTGATGGCCGCCCTGTCCTACGTACAGCGGACCTTCGACCGGCGCGCCCGGACCGAAACCGTCCGGTGCCCGTCCCACCCCGTCCACGCCCACACCACCGACAGATGGGATCAGCAGCCATGAGCCACGACACGCCCCACTCACCGCCGCCCCCTCCCGGCCCCCGGGCGCACCTCTCGTCCCCGGCGACCCACAGCACCCTGCGGATCCAGAACCAACTGATCGCGGCCGCCCGCGAGTACCTGACGTCGGCCGGGTTCACCGAGATGCTGCCGCCGGTCATCGGGCCCGTCACCGACCCGGGCAGCCGCGGCTCCAAACAGGTGGACATCGACTTCTACGGCCACCGCTACAAGCTCATGACCAGCGCCATCCTCTACAAACAGGCCTCCCTGCTGGCCTTCGACAAGATCTTCTGCATCGCCCCCAACGTCCGTCTGGAGCCGCTGGAGACCACCGACACCAACCGGCACCTCGCGGAGTTCCACCAGCTGGACGTGGAGGTGGCCGGCGCGGACCGGGAGCGGATCACCGGACTCCTCGAGGACCTCGTCGTCCACATGGTCCGCACCACCCGCGATGCGCTGCCCGCCGACTTCGAACTCCTCGGCCGGGACGTCGACGCCTTCACCGAGCTGCTGCACGGGTCGTTCGGCCTGCTCACGCACGCCGACGCGGTCGCCGAACTGCGGGCCGTCGGACACGACCAGAACCCGCACGCCGAGATCGACTGGGCGGGCGAGGCACTGCTGTCGTCCAAGGCCGCGCGCCCGTTCTTCGTCACCGACTACCCGAAGGGATCCCGCGGCTTCTACGACCGGGAGTCGCGCACCGAGCCCGGTGTGCTGCGCAACTTCGACCTCATCGCCCCCGAGGGCTACGGCGAGTTGTGCAGCGGCAGCGAACGGACCAACGACTACGCGCAGATCGTCACCCGGATGCGGGAGACCGGCGAGAACCCGCAGAAGTACCGCTGGTACCTCGACATGGTGCGCGAGGGCGTCCCCGCCAGCGCGGGCTTCGGCATCGGCGTCGAGCGGCTGACCCGGTACGTCGCCGGCCGGGACGCGGTGTGGCAGGCCAACGCCTTCCCCAAGCTGCCCGGGGTGGTCTCGCCGTGAGCCCGAGCCCCGTCGCCCCGGCCTTCCCCGAGGCCGAGGTCCGCCGCCGGGCCCGGTCGGGAGCCGCGGCCGCGTTCCCCGCCGCCGAGGACTACGGGCACGTGCTCTTCGGCGCAGGTGCGGGCGCAGGCGCAGGCGTTGGCGCCCCCACCGGTCCGGAGGACGCCCTCGACCGGATGCGTCTCGTCCCGCCCGTCTTCATGGCGGAGCGGCTGAAGAAACTGATCGAACTGGGCCGCGAGCCGATGTACGACGACGTCGAACTCACCACTCGCATCGGCGGCTTCACCGCCGCACTGCCCGTGTACGTGTCGGCGCTGGGCTCCACCCGGGCCGCCGGCGGCGACCCCGGCCTCGCGCTGAGCCGCCAGGCCGGCCGCCTCGGACTGCCCATGGTCATCGGCGAGAACGTCGTCCCGGTGCACGGCTACGGCCGCCTGAACGGACCGGCCGGACCCGGCGGCCCGGACGGCGGCGCCTCGACCACCCTGCTCGGCCGGCTGCGCGCCTACACCGGCGAACTGCCCGACGGGCTCGGCGGAGTGGCCGTGCAGCAGAGCACCGAGGACGCCGACGCCGAGGTCTGGAACCTCGTCTACAGCGACCCCACCGCCCGGCCCCTGCTGGATTCCGGACGGCTCGCCTTCGAGCTCAAGACGGGGCAGGGCGCCAAGCCCGGGCTCGGCGGGATGACCGTCCTCGACACGGCGACGGCAGCACGGTTCGGCGACCGCTACGGCCTGGACACGGCAGCCCTCGGCGAGCGGCACGTGCTGCGCTCCAGCAGCCCCGGCACGTTCACGGCGGAGATCCTGCGCCAGCAGATCCGGCTGATGCGCAACAACTTCCCCCGGGCCCGGGTCTGGGTCAAACTCCACCCCGGCCGCGATGTCGCCGAGGCGGCGCGGGTGGCCGTGGACGCGGGCGCGGACGCGGTGACGGTGGACGGCGCCGAAGGCGGCACCGGCTGGGCGCCCGTCGCGTTCACCGGCCGGGTCGGGCTGCCGCTCGCCGCATGCCTGCGGCGCCTGGCCGCCGATCCGCCGCCCTGCCTGCTGGTGTCCGGCCGGATGTGGGAGGGCGCCCGCGCCGTCAAGAGCCTGGCGCTGGGCGCGTGTGCCGTCGGGCTGGGCCGGGCCGCCCTGCTGTCCGTCGCGGAGGACCCGGACCAGGGGCTGATCCGCTTCACGGAATGTCTCGCCATGGAAATGCGGCTGCTGATCAGCGCATTGGGAAAATACGCCCCGGACGTGCTCGACGAGCAGGACGTCTGGTCCCCGGACGGCAATTGACCGGGCCGTCGAAATTGCCGTTCTTCTTCCTCTCCATCTGCCCGTCCACCGGATGAGCGCGACCTAGCGTTTCTCGCGTCGCCCATTCTGCGGGCTTTTCCATCATCGGGGTGAACCCATGTCCTCACGCGGTATTCCCTTCGCATTCGCGGCGGCCGTACGCCGCCATTCCGACCGGCCCGCCGGG
>NZ_JBHXLU010000159.1:0-12759 GCF_042720695.1 Streptomyces sp. NPDC058457
GTCTTTGTGGGCGGCGGCCGGGGGGGGCCCGGCCCGGTTCGGGGGGGGCGCCCCCCCTGCCGGATGGGCGACCGCGACGAGGCGATCGCAACCACTGACCTTGGCAGCGCCAGCCTGAACCGAGCCTGAACGCCTGCCGCGTGCCTGATCAGACCGCGTGGCGTGCGGCCTGCTGCGGCTGCGCGACACCCCTCCGCATCACCGTCGGCGCGAGCCCGGTCCGGGCAGGCAGGCCCGTGCCTGAAACCCGGGAGTGTCGCCCGGCGGCGGACACCTGCCCGGATGCCGAGGCCTCCCCCACGCCGCGGCACGCCGACAGGTTGGGCAGGCCACGGGCCACCGTGCCGCGGCTCAAGGCCCTCCGCGGGTAACGGCCGGGGTCGGTGAGCCGGTCGTCGGTGAGGGTGAGGTGTTACCGCCGGTTGTGCCGCCGAGCAGCCCGCCGCCGGTGCCGGTGGTGGTGCCGACGGTGTCGGTCGGACTTGGGCTGACGCAGTGCCTCCGATGCCGGTGGCACGGTGCGGTGGTGCGGTTGGGGGTGGCCGGTGCGGTCGGGGTGGCCGTGGGTGTGCTCTGGACTGCGGTGGCGGAGGGTGTGGGCGAGGGTGCGCCGTATTCGTCCGTGCTCTGGCCCAGTTGGGGCGCGGGCGGGAACTGCTGGACGGGTTGTCCCCGGAGGGCGGCGGTCATGTAACCGGTCCACACCTCGGTGGGCATGTCTGCGCCGAAGACCTTGGCGTAGCCGCCGACGCCCTGCATGGACTGCAGGCCGGCGTTCTTCGGGTTCTCCTTGAACATGCTCACGGCCGTGGTCAGTTGCGGGGTGTAGCCGATGAACCAGGCGGACTTGTAGTCGTCGGTCGTACCGGTCTTGCCGGCCACCGGGCGGCCCAGGGCCTGGGCGTTGGTACCTGTGCCGTTCTTGACGACGTCCTGCAGGACGTCGGTGACGGTGTCGGCGGTCGACGCGGGCATGGCCGTGGTGCCCTTGGGCTTGTCGAAGCCGGACAGCTGCCGGCCGTCGGCGACGACCTTGGTCACCGAGTACGGCTCGTGCTGGATCCCGCCGTCGTCGAAGGTGGCGTACGCGTCTGCCATGCGGATCGCCGACGGTGTGGAGGTACCGATGTAGAAGCCCGGGGTGTCGTACTGCAGGCTCGTGCGCAGGAGCCCCGCCTTCAGTGCCTCGCCCTCCACGTTGTCGTAGCCGACGTACTCGCCGAGCTGGACGTAGGGAGTGTTGACCGACTCCTCCATCGCCTTGCGCAGGGTGATGTAACCCCACTTCGTGGTCACGTCGTTGCGTTGGTGCAAGAGCCCCGTGGGGTCGTTGGAGTCCGGCAGCTCCTGGCCCTGCTGGTTCTTGATGGTGATGCCGTCGTCGCCGTTGAACTTCGAGGCCGGGGTGATCGGTGAGGCCGGCTGCCCGGGGGAGAGAACGGCGCCGTGGTCGAGAGCGGCGGCCAGGTCGAGGGGTTTGAAGGTGGAGCCGACCGGCACACCGGTCGCGTCCGCGTTGTCCGTCCAGTGCCCCTTGTTCCAGCCGGCCCCACCGTACAGCGCCACGATCGCGCCGCTTGACGGATCGATCGACGCCGCGCCGACCTGGACGTCCTTGTCGGCCGAGCGGTGCTTCGGGTCGAGGTGCCGGTGCTCCATCGCCGCGACGGACGCCGACAGCGCGTTCACCTTCTTCTTGTCGAAGGTCGTGTAGATCTGGTAGCCGCCGCGCTCCAGCTGCTGGTCCGTGAGGGAGGTGTGCGCTTCGACGTACTTCGCCGCGGCCTGCACCAGGTAACCGGTCTGCCCGGACATTCCCGCCGACGGCGAGTACGGCTTGGGCGTGGGGAACCCTGACGCCAGGTAGTGCTGTTCCTGGGCGTCGGTGATCTCGTGGATCTTGGCCATCCGGTCCAGCACGTACTTCCAGCGTGCCTTGGCCTGGGCCTTGGCCTGCGGATCGGTGTCGGCATGCATCAGCAGGCTCGGCTCGTTGACCGTGGCGGCGATGAAGGCCCCCTGGCTGACGTTCAGCTGGAAGGCATGCACGTGGTAGTAGGTACGGGCCGCTGCCTCGATCCCGTAGGCGTCCCGGCCGTAGTAGCAGGTGTTGAGGTAGCCCTGCAGTATCTGCTGTTTGGTCATCTGGCCACCGATCTTCAGGGAGATCATGATCTCCCTGAGCTTGCGGGTGACCGACTGGTCCTGGCTGAGGTAGGTGTTCTTCACGAACTGCTGGGTGATGGTGGATCCCGACTGGACCTCACCACCCGTGGCCATGTGGTAGACGGCGCGGAGCATGCCCTGTGTGTCGACGCCCGGATCCGAGTAGAAGGTGGCGTTCTCCGCGGCGAGGAAGTCCCACTGGACCAGTTTCGGGACCTGCGCGAGATCGACGTTCTGCCGGTTGGTCGACCCCTGGGTGGTCATCACCGAGCCGTCCGACCAGTAGTAGGTGTTGCTCTGCGCCTGCGTACTGGGGTTCGCGCCGGGGATCGTCGTCGTGGCGTAGGCATAGCCGAACAGGCCCACCAGGCCGCCGACGAACAGCAGGAAGGTGCCGGTCACCAGCTTCCACGAAGGCAGCCACCGCCGGAGGCCGCGCTTGCCCACCCGCGGGTAGTCGATCAGGCCGCGCCGACCGGGACGTCGGGCGTCCGTACGTCGCGTGCCCCCCGCGCGGCGGGCACGCCCGCCCCGGGCCTGGGCGGCCCTGCGTGCCGCGGCCCGGCCACCGTCCGGCATACCGTCAGAGCCAGACGGTATGCCGGACGGTCTGCCGGACGGTGCGGCCCTGCCCGACGATCTGCGCCGGTGTTCGCTCATTCTCGCCACTCCTCAGCAAAGGACACGGCCCCGCCATCGCCGCGGGACCGCCCGCCGGGTGCCTCATGGGCCTGCCCGGGACACGCTGACACCTTCCTCGGAAACTCCTACGAGTGGTAAGAGTAGGTCGCACTCGCAAAACGTATGCAACCGCCAGACCAAAAAACGAGCCGTAGCCCGGCATCAGCCCCTGCGCGGCTTCCAGTGCCGACGGCCACGGCCCGTCGGCGATCCCCGTGCCGAGTCCGGCTCGGTCCGCCGACTGCCCCGGCGCAGGAGATGCGTCGGGGCAGGCCGTCGTCGTGGTTGGTCAGCCGAGTGAGGTGAGGAGAGTGTTCAGTGCCTTGACCTCGGTGGCCTTGTCGGGGCTCGAGGCGCGCAGCGCCGTCAGGACCTGGTCGATTTCGCTGTCGAGGAAGTGCCAGGACTGCTCGCTCTTGGGCTCGAGAGTGGACTGATCCTTGTCCCAAGCGGTTTCGAGGTCGGTCACTCGGGTGGTCGCGGCCGACTGGTCGCCCGAATTGACCTTTGCCAGGGTGTCAGCGGCGATCGTTCGGAACTTCGCGATCTCAGCCGGAGGGAACGGCGACGTCGCCTGCTTCGGGGTGAGATGGGCGGTTACGGGCGCGGGCGCGTCGTCCTCGCCGGCCGCGGCCGCGTGGGGCTGGTGGTGCGCCCAGACGAGAAGCGTCGCGGTTGCGATCGCCACTACGGCGTAGTAACCGAGCATGATCCGCTCACGCGCCGGGTTCAGCGCCTGCGGGGCATGAGAGAGATCGTGGGTCTCGATGACATCGCTGCGGCTGACCGTGAGGTACACGACCGTGGCGAGGATCGCACCCAGGAAGATCACGCTGGTCACCGCGGTGCCGAGACCCAGGCCGCCGTCGCCGCTGGGCGAGCCGAGCCAGTCGCCGAGGTTGGCACCGAGCGGGCGGGTGAGGATGTAGGCGAGCCAGAAGGAGAGCACCGCGTTGGCGCCGAGGCGCCATCCGAGGACGATCGCGACGATCAAGCCGAGAGGCAGGAACACGGAGGCACCCGGCGTCCAGCCGGTCAGTTCCAGGGTCCAGTCGCCGGTTGCGGTGCCGAGGGCAAAAGTGACCAGGACCGCGAGCCAGTAGAACAGTTCACGGGGACGCGTGGTGATGGTGTGGACCGACAGGGTCCGCTCGCGGGCGTACCAGATCCCGAAGACGACGGCCAGGACGCAGGCGAACACGCTGCTGCTCAACGCGAGGGGAACACCCTGGCTGTCGGTGAGGATGTCGGTGTAGAGGGTGCCTGTCACACTCACCACCACGACGGTGAGCCAGTACACGAACGGGACGTAGCGGTTGGTGGTGAGCTGCCAGACCATGACGCCTGCCAGAACCACGGTGAAGATCAACGCCGTGTTGATCAGGCCAACGCCGAGGTTCATATTGATCCAGTCGGCGAAGCTTTCGCCGACCGTGGTGCACAGGATCTTGATGATCCAGAACCAGATCGTGACCTCGGGAACCTTGTTCAGCATCTGCTTGGCAGGCGTCCGAAGGCCCTCGGGCGTCGTCGCAGTTGTCATGTAACCCTCGCATGGAACGAGTGGCAGCACGGAGGGGTGTCCCTCACGTCTGCGCAGCGGTAATTGTCCAGAAATGCATGGCCAAGCACGGTCTCGGATTCACAGGGCCGCGGTATGGCTTCGATTACTCGTCAAGCCTGTTCGGTCCGCGCCGCCGGAGGCGTTATCCGCGACAGGGTTCGCGTTCTTGAAATGACCTGTGCTTTTGTTCTTCCCTCGGCTCTCGCGAGGACTTTCCGTATACCTGCCATGACCGAGGGCGGCATACCTTGTCAGTCGGATCTTGAGATTTTCCCGCGTACTGCACAAAACGCCTTTACCGCCTGCTCCACCCCGTAGGGAGGCGCCAGGAAGTCGTTGACGCCGCTAATGGGAGTCGCCGAGGTGGAGAGACTTGGCGCTGCGGTCGCCGGCATGCGAGCATTGGCCGTCTTGGAAGGGTTCGACTTCTCGGGTCAGACCGCGCCGACGCCGGTCGACCGGGAGGCCTTCCCTTCCCCTGGCCAGGCTAAGGACTTCGAGGAGCCGATTCGAGCCCCGGCCGGCGAAATCAGCCGGAATTGCGGGAACTTCGTACCGAACTTCGCCCCGGAATTCAACCTGCGTAGCGCTTGAATTCGCGTTGCCCGATCCACCCGTGCGGCCGCCCCTCCAGGCTGCACTGAGACTCTCCCGGCACTTCCCCACTCAGTGCCGGAGAAGTGGTGCGAGCCCGCTTCGGCCGGTTGTTCGCCGGCTCGTTTCCGGTCTCGCTGGTGGGTGGCCGCCTCTGGAACCACCGGACCATCAGACGTTTCATCGGTCATAGTGCCCGACTGTGCCAGCTGGAACCTGAACACATCCTGACTGCCACCGTGCGTATCGCTCGCCCCACTCGTACATCACGAGCAGCACGGCTTCATGTGCACACGCACCTCTTCTTCATAGCGGTCGCCCCCGCCCCTCTCCCCTCCCCTCCCCCGCGACGGGAGACGTAGCCGCGTTCATCAAAGCGGGTGGCCACGGCCCGGGACTGCTCGAGCTTGTCGATCGCCCGCTCGACGGTGTTGCGTTTGCGCAGGGCAGGCGGACGGCCTCGCTGTCGGCCTTCTCCGGGATTCGTGTGCCGGATGCCCCGGCGTCGCAGGTGGATGCGGCACGGGCCGTTGGCTGCAGACCTTGTCCGCCGCGAGGCTGTCCGGCTTGGTGCGCGGCCTGCCCGACCGCGGGCTGGATCACATGATCAGACGGACGAGTCCTGGCCGTCCGATCATGATTCGGGGGACGTCAGGTATGCACCGGTGCCCGCTCGTCCAGAAGACCTTCGCCTCGCAGATCGTCCCAGAGCGTCGCAGGGATCTCCGCGCCGAACGCTGCGACGTTGCGCTGTACTTCGTCCGCGGTACGCATGCCGACCACGATGCCCGACACGGCCGGGTGGCGGAGCGGAAAGGCCATCGCCACCGCCGGCAGCGTCACACCATGTGCCTCGCAGACATCAGCCATGCGATGCGCGCGCTCAAGGATCTGCGGGGTGGCGGGCGCGTAGTCGAAGGTGGCACTCTCGGCGGGGCGGGCCGTGGCGAGCAGGCCGGAGTTGAAGATCGAAGCCGCAAGCACCGAGACCCCCCGGTCCATGCAGGCGGGCAGCAGTTCGTCGAGGGCGCTGGAGTCCAGCAGCGTGTAACGGCCGGAGAGCATCACTACGTCGACGTCCGACTCCTCGACCAGCCGGGTCAGTTTGCCCGGGTGGTACATCCCTGCGCCGATCGCGCCCACCATCCCCTGGGCACGCAGTTCGGCGAGGGCCGGGTAGCCCTCGCGCAACGCGTCCTCGAAACGCTCCTCCGCATCGTGCAGGAACAGCACGTCGATATGGTCGACGCCCATCCGCCCGAGCGAGTCCTCCACGCTGCGCAGAACACCGTCTCGTGTGAAGTCCCACACCCGACGGTGCGTCGCGGGCACCGCGAAGGACTCGTCCATCCGGCCCGCCGGGTCCTGCGGAACCAGCAGCCTGCCGACCTTCGTCGACAGCGTCCACTCCTCGCGTGGCTTGCCACGCAGGAGGTCACCGATACGGCGCTCGGAATGCCCGATGCCGTAATGCGGAGAGGTGTCGAAGTAGCGGATCCCGCTGTCCCAGGCCGTCTCAAGGGCCTCCGCGGCGGTCTCGTCGTCCAGCGGCTCGAAGAGCCCGCCGAGCGGACCGCCCCCGAAGCCCAGCTCCGTGACCTGCACCTTGCTCTTCCCGAGCCGGTTCTGCCTCATCCACCGTTCCCCTCACGTGGCTGGTGACGCGGGATCATCCTGCCGTGGCCCTCACCATCTCTCCAAGGGGGTTTCGCGCGTCAGGATCCGCCGGACAGCACCTGGCCGAGCGCGCCCGATCCGCGTCCTCGCCAATGCCGTCACTCGCGGGTGTTGCATCGTCGAACTCGGCCGTGACGGTGGCGTTGCCCGCCGCGTTCGCCCTGGCCGACACGCTGGACGTCCAGCATCCTCGAGCGCGGCCGGAACTGATGGGAGAAACCACCGGCCGGGCTCGTGGCTCAGGCCGGGTGTCCCGACACGCACTCCGGTTCGGCGGCATCCCTGCGGGTGACGGAGAGGTAGACGACCAGTCCGAGGATGACCACCAGGAACAGAGCGCCGGTCACGACGGTGCCCAGGCCGAGGCCGCCGTCGCCCGTCGGCCGGGAGAGGTAGTCGCCGATAGAAGCGCCCAGCGGGCGGGTCAGGATGTAGGCGATCCAGAAGCTCCACACCGCGTCCAGGTCCAGCGCGAAGTGCGCGATGGCCACCGCGGCGATGACCGCCGCGAAGAGGACGGCGGACAGCCAGTAGCCGAGGTCGACGCGCTCGGACACCAGGTCACCGGCCGCGGTGCCCAGGGCGAAGGTGGACAGGACCGCCGGCCAGTAGAAGGACTCACGGGCGGTGGTGTCGATGTGGTGGATGGACAGGGTCCGCTCGCGCCGGTACCAGACGACGAACACGACCAAGAGGAGTATCGCGAAGACCGTCGTACTGATCTCCAGCGGCACACCCAGGTTGTCGCTGAGGTCGTCGCTGATCAGCGTGCCGACGACGCTGATCAGCACCACCGCCGTCCAGTACACGCCGGCCCGGTAGGCGCTGGAGCGGAACTGGACCACCAGGGCTACGGCGAGCAGGGCGATCATCACCACCGACACGCCGGTCAGGCCGAGCCCGGCCTTCTCGTCGAGCAGGTCGGCCGCGGTCTCGCCGACCGTCGTGCACAGCACCTTGATGATCCAGAAGTAGACGGTGAGTTCGGGCACCTTGCTCCAACGCAGTCGGCCCTGAGAACCGGGGGCCTGACCGGCCTCCGGAACCAGCTGACTCCCAGACGCTTCATGGATCACACTGCCCGACCATGCCACCGGGCACCTGAACGCATCCTGACTGCCGCCAAGCATCGGCCACCACGCGCGTGCCGCACGAGCAGCATGGCTCCATGCACACGCACGCACACCGTCTTCTCATACCGGTCCTCCGTCCCGCCCTTGCCCCCGCGACGGAAGAAGACCGTTTTGCACACTCCGAGCACCGCCTCCGCGCCCACTGACCGCGCGACCGCATGGCTGCGGCGCCGCCTGGGCCGAGCCGTCGTCCTGTCCTACGCCGGCGCCCTCCTCCTACCGGGCCCCGGCCTGTGGCTGCGCCACACCCACACCCTGCCGCTCGGGCCGCTGCTCCGCCTGCCGCTGTCCACCGCCCCGTGCCTGCTGTGGCTGGTGCTGTTCTCCGCCGGGCTCCAGGTGCCCGTCCGTGAACTGGGCCGCGTACTGCGCCGCCCGAGCGCACTGCTCGCGGGGCTCGCGCTGCACCTTGCGATCCCCCTGCTGGTCATCCCGCTGGTCGCGTACCTGCTCCACAACTCGCCCGACTCCGACGGCGGCAGCGGCCTGGTCACCGCGATGATCCTGATCGTCGCCATGCCCGTCGCAGCCGGCGCGACCGTGTGGACCGGGAAGGGCGAGGGGGACCAGCCCACGATGGTGGGCCTCGTCCTCGCCTCCACCCTCCTCAGCCCGCTCACCACACCCGTGGTGATCCGGCTCCTGTCCCCCCTCCTCAGCGACGGCTACGCCGACTCGCTCGCCACGAGCGGACACACCGCGGGCGGCGGCTTCGCCTTCGTCGGCGTGGTGCTGCCCTGCGCGGCGGGCCTCCTGGTCCGGCTCGCCCTTCCTTCGTCCTGGCTGAGGAGAGCGTCGGGAGTCGTCGTACCCGGGGCCTTGGTCGGGTCGCTGGTCCTGACGTACGTCAACGCCAGCGGCGCCCTCGGCTCTTTCGTCGCCCGGCCGCGCCCCCTGCTGCTCGGTGCCACGCTGGTCGTGGCGGCGCTGGTCTGCCAACTGTCGTTCGTGCTCGGCCGGTGCGCGGCGCGGCTGCTGCGGCTGGACCCGCCCGCTGCCTCGTCGCTCACCCTCGCCTGCGGCATGAACAACAGCAGCGCGAGCGCCGTGCTGATCACAGCCGCACTCCCGGACAAACCGCATCTGCTGCTTCCGGTCCTCGCCTATGGCCTGCTCCAGAAGACAGTCGCCCACTGGGTTGTACGGGGACGACACCGGCGACCGGCGGGCTCGACGCCTGCGCGGTCGTCCAGGCGGCAAGCGTGCCGATGAACAGGCTGATCGTGGCCACCCATTCCGCCACGTCGGGTGTCAGCCAAGGACTGCCTCCGCTGCCTCGTCCCCGCCGGGCGGCAAACGCCCGCCGGCAAGGCGCCGATCTCCGCCGCCTCGCGGGCGTGAACGGTCAGGCTCCGTGCGGGCGCAGGTGGTGTTCGTAAGCGAAGATCACCACCTGGACCCGGTCCCGGAGCTGCAGCTTGGCCAGGATGCGTGTGATGTGGGTCTTGACGGTGGCTTCGGTGAGGTGGAGGCGCTGGGCGATCTCCGCGTTCGTCAGGCCGGTGGCGATGAGGTGGAAGACGTCCCGTTCTCTGGCCGTCAGCTGGGCGAACAGCGCGCCGGCCGCCTCGTCGCGCGGCCAGGGCGCGGCCTTGGCGAAGCGGTCGACGAGGTCGCGGGTGATGCGCGGGGTGAGTACCGCGTCGCCGCAGGCCACGGCCCGGATCGCCTCGTGCAGCACGGCCGGGACGACGTCCTTGAGGAGGAATCCACAGGCTCCCGCCCGCAGCCCCTCGAACGCGTACTCGTCGAGGTCGAAGGTGGTCAGGATGAGGACGCGGCACGGCGAGACACTCGTGATCCGACGGGTCGCCTCGATGCCGTCCATCATGGGCATGCGGACGTCCATGAGGACCACGTCCGGTGTCGTCCGCCGGACGAGGTCGACGGCCTGCCGGCCGTCGGCGGCCTCCGCGACGACCGTGATGTCCGGCATCGTGCCGAGCAGGCTGCGGAACGCCATGCGGACGAGCGCCTGGTCGTCGGCGAGAAGGACCTTGATGGTCATCCCGGCTCGCTCAGCTTCAGTTCGCCGGAGACCGTCCAGCCCCTGGCGGTGGGTCCCACGGTCAGGTCGCCGTCGAACAGGGCGACCCGCTCCCGCATCCCGGTCAGACCGTTGCCCGTGCAGGTGTCCGGGCGGGGACCGGGGCCCGGTCTGCCGTCGTCGGTGACGGTGAAGGAGACCCTGGAGGGGTCGCGGTGCAGGACGATGTCGACCTCCGACGCCTCCGTCGCGTGCTTGACGACGTTCGTGAGTGACTCCTGCACGATCCGGAAGAGCGTGGTCTGCACTTCGGCGTCCAACCGCTGCCCGGTGCCGGTCTCGGTCAGCCGGACGTCCAGGCCGGTGCGGCGGGTCTCGTCCACCAGGGTCTTGAGCGAGCCCAGGTCCGGCTGCGGTGCCCGGTCGGCCCCGTCCTCCGCCCGCAGGACGCCGAGCAGGCGGCGCATGCCGGTCAGTGACTGGCGGCCGGTCGAGGCGGCCTGGAGCATCTTGTCGCGGGCGCCGTCCGGATCGGTCGCCGTGGTGGCCGCGGCGGCCTCGGCGAGGGCGACGACGACGACCAGCCCGTGGGCGACGATGTCATGCATCTCCCGTGCGATGCGGGTGCGTTCGGCCGCCGCGGCGAGCTGGGACTGCTGGGCGCGTTCCTGCTCCAGCCGCTGGGCGCGATCCTCCACGGAGACCAGGTAACGGCTCTGCGCCCGGACGGTCGTACCCAGGAAGAAGGCCGCCGCGGCCAGGCCGGTGAGCACCACCACGACGTCATTGACACTGCCCGGCGGCCCGAACCGCACCGCCACGACACCGGCACCGGCCGCGACGGCGACCGCCGCGCTCAGCGAGTACCGGAGGCTGCGCTCGGCGGCGACGGTGTACAGGGCGACTAGGACGGCCAGCTCGGCGAGCGAGACGGTGCCGAGGGCCCAGGTCAGCACGGCCACCACCCAGCAGCACCAGAAGACGGCGACCGGGGCCCGGCGGCGCAGCACCAGCGGCGCGATCACCGCCGCCGCCAGCGTCCAGTCCACCGCACTGGCCCGGTTGTAGAGCAGTTCGTGGACCGCGACGGCGGCGCAGACGAGGGGCGGCCCGAACACCAGCAGGGGCGCGAGGGCCGGCCGGCGCACACGCTCGAGGAATTCCGGGCCGATCGAAATCACGCTCCCGAGGCTACGGGACACCGGCGCCCGGGACATCAACCGAAGGTCGTACACCTGCGGAAAGTAGCGACCATCGGCTGACGCGCCGTTCCCGCCCGCATTTCTAACCTCGCCGGGAGAACACCCCGGAAACGGCACCCCGAAATCGACACAGCGAAATCGGCACAGTGAAATCACAGAGAAGCAGAGGATCGGAAATGGAAAAGGAAAAATCGGTGAACGTGCCGACGAAAGTCGCCGAGGCCACCGCGCTCTTCTGGATCGTCAAGGTCCTCACCACCGGCATGGGTGAGGCCACCTCCGACTTCCTCGGCCAGTGGAGCCTGTGGCTGTCCGCCGGGACGAGTGCCGCCGCTCTGGTGGGCGCCCTCTGGTGGCAGTTCCGCTCCTCGCGGTACCACCCCGCGCCGTACTGGTTCACCGTCGCGATGATCGCGGTCTTCGGCACCGCCGCCGCGGACTGCTTCCGCGTCGGACTGCACGTGCCCCTGCCGGTCACGACGACCGGGTACGCGATCGCCCTGGCCGGGTGCTTCGCCGCCTGGTACGCGACCGAGCGCACGCTGTCGATCCACACCGTCGACACGCGCCGTCGCGAGGCCTTCTACTGGCTGACCGTGACGCTCACCTTCGCCCTGGGCACCGCCGCCGGCGACCTGACCGGCTTCTACCTCGACCTCGGATTCGTGCACTCCGCGCTGCTGTTCGGCGGGGCGATCCTCGTGCCGTGGCTGCTGCACCGTTTCGCCGGGCTCAACGCCATCGCCGCGTTCTGGGCCTCGTACGTCCTCACCCGCCCCCTGGGCGCCTCACTCGCCGACTGGCTCGGCATGGACAAGCCGCTCGGTATCGGCGTCGGCTTCGGCACCACGGCGATCCTCGCCGCGCTGGTGTGCGCCGCGCTGGTCGGCTACCTCGCCCTGTCCCACCCGCGTGACGACCATGACACCCCGGCGCTCAGCCCCGCCGCGCTGCCCTGATCCGGCCGGCGCGGGACGGCGTCCGTCTCCCGGTCAGTGGGCGACGCGGTAGCGGTGCTCGGGGCGTCCGGTGGCTCCGTATCGGAGTTCGAGCCGGACCATGCCCTCCTTGACCAGGTAGGAGAGATAGCGCTGGGCGGTGGCGCGGGAGACCCCGGTGCGTTCTGCGGCCTCCGCGGCCGACAGGGCGTCGGGCGCGGTGCGCAGGGTCTGGTGCAGCAGGGCGAGCGTCGGGGCGGAGTGGCCCTTGGCGGGGACGCGGGGCACGGCCGGCGGGCGGGCGGCGCTGAACAGGGCGTCCACATCGGCCTGGTCGGTCTCCGGGACCGTACCGAGGGCGTCCATCCGGTGCTGGAGTTCGCGGTAGGCGGTGAGCCGCTCGGCGAGGTCGGGCGCGCCGAAGGGTTTGACCAGGTAGCCGACGGCGCCGAGTTTCATCGCGATGCGCACCGAGGTGATGTCCCGGTCTGCGGTGATCATGATGGCGTCGGGGCGGTCGCCGCCCTCGTCTCCGCTCAGCCGGCGCAGCACGTCGAGTCCGCTGCCGTCGGGCAGGAAGATGTCGAGCAGCAGCAGGTCCGGTTGGAGGGTGCGCACCGCGTGGAGCGCCGCGTCCACGGTCGCCGCCTGGCCGATCACCTCGAAGCCCTTGACGCGGGAGGCGTAGTCGCAGTGGATGCGGCTGACCCGGAAGTCGTCGTCCACCACCAGGGTCCGGATCACCAGCGGTCACCTCCCGCGGTGGGCGGGGGGGCGCCCCCCCCCCCCCCCGGGGGCGGGCGGAAAAAGGGCCCCA
>NZ_JBHXLU010000160.1:0-11408 GCF_042720695.1 Streptomyces sp. NPDC058457
GCCCGCCCCGACGCGTGCCGCCCTCCCGCCGGGAAGCCCTCAGCCGCCGGGATGACGGAGGACGGCGCGTGTACTGCGTACTCAGTAGCCGGGATTGTCGGCAACCGCACGACGACGGCACGGGGTGGCCGCGGGGACTCTGGAGCGGTCCCCGAGAACAGCAGATGTGGAGATCCCCGTCCCGTGGCTACTTTCCTCTACCGACTGGGCCGGCTGGCCTTCCGGCGGCGCCGGCTCGTCGCCGTGCTGTGGGTGGCCGTGCTGGCCGCGGTCGGCTTCGCCGCCGTCCGGGCGCCCGAGGCCCCCGACACGTCCTCGACCATGCCGGGGATCGAGTCCCAGCGCGCCTTCGACCTGCTCGGCGAGCGGTTCCCGGGCTCGGCGGCGGACGGTGCGAACGCCCGGATCGTCTTCGTGGCCCCCAAGGGCGAGAAGGTGACCGCGGGCCCGAACCGGGCGGCGATCGAGAGGCTGGTCGGCGAGGCCGCCGACGGCGCGCAGGTCGCGAGCGCGGTCAGTCCGTTCGCGGCGAAGGGCGTCAGCGCGGACGGTACGACGGCCTACGCGAACATCACCTTCAAGGTGACCGCGCACGACCTCACCGACGCGGCCAAGGAGCACCTGGAGAAGGCGATCGGCCAGGCCCGGGGGTCGGGGCTGACCGTCGAGGCCGGTGGCACCGCGCTCGCCACCCAGCCCGCTGCAGGGGGCTCCGCCGAGGCGGTCGGCATCGCGATCGCCGCCCTGGTCCTGCTGCTCACCTTCGGCTCCCTGGCGGCGGCCGGACTGCCGCTGCTCACGGCCGTGATCGGCGTCGGCATCGGCATGGCCTCGATCATGGCCCTGGCCAAGGCGCTCGGGCTCTCCTCCACCACCGGCACGCTGGCGACCATGCTGGGCCTCGCCGTCGGCATCGACTACGCGATGTTCGTCGTGTCGCGCTACCGCGAGGAGCGCGCCAAGGGCCACCCCCCGCAGGAGGCGGCCGCCCTCGCCGCCGGCACGGCCGGCTCGGCGGTGGTCTTCGCCGGGCTCACCGTGGTCATCGCGCTGGCCGGTCTTTCGGTGGTCGGCATCCCGATGCTGACGAAGATGGGGCTGGCCGCCGCCGGTGCGGTGGTCGTCGCGGTGCTGATCGCGCTGACGCTGGTGCCGGCCCTGCTCGGCTGCTGGCCGAACGCCGTGCTCTCGCGCCGGGCCCGCAAGAAGGGCCGGATCGAGGAGGCCGGGGAGAACAACGGCGGCAGCCGCTGGGCGCGGTTCGTGCTGCGCCGCCCGCTGGCCGTGCTGCTGCTCGGGGTGGTCGGCCTGGGCGCGCTCGCGCTGCCGGTGCGCGACCTCCAGCTGGGCATGCCCGGCGACGAGGTGAAGCCGACGTCCACCACCGAGCGCCGGGCCTACGACGACCTGGCGACGGGCTTCGGCCCGGGCTTCAACGGGCCGCTGACGATCGTCGTCGACGGCACGGGGGCTACGGACGTCAAGGGCGCGGTCACGACGATCACGCGTCGGATCGAGGACACCGAGGGCGTGGTCTCGGTGTCGGCTGCGCGGTTCGACGCGGCGGGCGACACGGCGGTGTTCTCGGCGGTCCCGGCGACCGGTCCGAGCGACGAGCGGACCAAGGATCTCGTGCACGCCATCCGGGGTGAGCGCGCGGCCGTGGAGGCGGGGACCGGGGCGACCTTCCTGGTCACCGGCACGACGGCGGTGAACATCGACGTGGCCCAGAAGGTGCAGGGCGCGCTGGTGCCGTACCTGCTGGTCGTGGTCGGTCTCGCCGTGGTGCTCCTGCTCCTGGTGTTCCGCTCGGTGCTGGTCCCGCTGAAGGCGGCGCTCGGCTTCCTGCTCTCGGTGCTGGCCTCGCTGGGTGCGGTCGTCCTGGTCTTCCAGCAGGGCCACGGCGCGGGGCTGCTGGGGGTGGAGTCCACCGGGCCGGTCATGAGCCTGATGCCGATCTTCCTGATGGGCATCGTCTTCGGACTCGCCATGGACTACGAGGTGTTCCTGGTGTCGCGGATGCGGGAGGCGTACGTGCACGGGAGCGGGCCGGGGCAGGCGGTGGTCAGTGGGTTCCGGTACAGCGCGCGGGTCGTGGCGGCCGCCGCGCTGATCATGATGGCGGTGTTCTCCGGGTTCATCGGCGCCGGCGAGTCCATGATCAAGATGATCGGGTTCGGGCTCGCCTCGGCGGTCCTGTTCGACGCGTTCGTCGTACGGATGGCGATCGTTCCGGCGGTGCTGGCGCTGCTCGGCCGGTCGGCCTGGTGGCTGCCGCGGTGGCTGGACCGGGCGCTGCCGGCCGTCGACGTCGAGGGCGAGGAACTCGGCCGTGCGGTGCCCGCCCCGGCCGGTGGCACCGCCCCGGAACCGGCTCGTCTGTGACCCTCTCCCTCCCCCGGGGCCGCCCGCGCCGCCGCAGCGCGGGCGGCCCGCCCCTCGTATCGCGGACCATGGTCACAGCACACCGACCGGAGCGACCGATGAGCACCCACTGGCGGCGCTACGCCGAAGAGCACACCCGTACCGTCGACACCATGGCGTCGGTGCTGCTGTTCGCCTCGTTCCTGTTCGGCAGCGAGATCACCATGAGCACCATGGACCAGCCGCGCGCGGTCGGGCTCACCATCGCCCTGGCCGCCGTCGGCTGCGGTGCCCTGCTCTGGCAGCGCACCCGGCCCCGCACGGTCGTCGCCGTCGGCGCGGCGGCCACCGCGGCGGCCGCCGGGCTCGGGCATCTGCCCACCCCGCTGCTGCTGGGCGGACTGATGCTGGCGCTGTACCGGCTGACGGTCGACACCGACCGGCCCACCGCGCGCCGGTACTACTTCGCGAGCCTCGCCCTGGTGGTGACCGCCGCCCTGGTGTTCGCCCCGCCGGGCGTCCCCTGGCCGCTGGAGACGATCAGCCCGGCCGCCTGGCTGCTGCTGCCGGTCGTCACCGGCAATGCCGTACGGCTGCAGAGCGCCTACCTCGAAGCGGTGCAGGCGCGGGCCGAGTACGCGGAGCGGAGCCGGGAGGAGGAGGCCCGGCACCGGGTCGCGGAGGAGCGGATGCGGATCGCGCGGGAGCTGCACGACGTGGTGGCCCACCACCTGGCGCTGGCCAACGCCCAGGCCGGGACGGCCGCCCACCTCTCGCGCACCCATCCCGACCAGGTGCACCGGATCCTCGGGGACCTCGCCGGTACGACCGCCTCCGCGCTGCGCGAGCTCAAGGCCACCGTGGGGCTGTTGCGGCAGACCGACGACCCGGACCTGCCGCTGGCGCCGAGCCCGGGTCTCGACCGGCTGCCGGAGCTGACCGAGGCCTGCGCGTCCGCCGGGCTCGCCGTGCACGTCAGCGTCGAGGGCAGCCCCCGGCCGCTGACGGCGGGCGTGGACCTGACGGCGTACAGGATCGTGCAGGAGGCGCTGACCAACGTCACCAAACACGCCTCGGCCGACGCCGCGTACGTCCGGATCGGCTGGGACCGGGACCGGCTGACCCTCACCGTCACCGACGACGGCACCGCCACCGCCCCGGCCGCGCCCGCCCCCGGGCACGGTTTCGGGCTGATCGGGATGCGTGAGCGGGCCCAGTCGGTGGGCGGCGCCTTCGCCGCCGGGCACCGGGACGGGGGCGGTTACGAAGTCACCACCCGGCTGCCGGTGTACCCCGGCGCCACGGAACCGGAAGAACAAGGGACACCATGACCATCCGCGTGCTGCTCGCCGACGACCAGGCCCTGCTGCGGGCCACCTTCCGGATCCTGATCGACTCCTGCGCCGACATGGAGGTGGTCGCAGAGGCCGCCGACGGCGCCGAGGCGGTCGCGCGCACCCGCGAGCACCGGCCGGACATCGTGCTGATGGACATCCGGATGCCCGGCACCGACGGGCTCGCCGCCACGGCCGCCGTCTGCGCGGACCCGGAGCTGTCCGGCGTCCGGGTGCTGATCCTGACCACCTTCGAGGTCGACGAGTACGTGGCACAGGCACTGCGCTCCGGGGCCAGCGGCTTCCTCGGCAAGGACGTGACCGCCGAGGCGCTGCTGGCCGGGATCCGCACGGTGGCCGCCGGCGAGTCGCTGCTCTCCCCCACCGCGACCCGCACCCTCATCACCCGGTTCCTGACCACGCCCGCGCCCGGCGCCCGGCTCGCCGCCCCCGAACAGCTGAGTGTGCTCACCGCGCGCGAGCGCGAGGTCATGGCGCTGGCGGCCGAGGGCCGCTCCAACGAGGAGATCGCCGGCAAGCTGTTCGTCTCCCCGCTGACCGTGCGCACCCACATCCACCGGGCGATGACCAAGCTGGACGCCCGGGACCGGGCCCAACTGGTGGTGATGGCCTACCAGTCGGGGCTGGTGCAGCCCCCGCCGCCGGCACCGGACGCCTGAGACCTGTTCGGGGGAACCGGCGCCGCAAGGGGCGTGCGGCGGCCGTGGCCGGTTCACATCTCCTGCGTGACCGCCCTCCCCGTGATCCCGCCCATGCTCGCCACCCCCGGCAGACTGCCGCCCGCCGCGCAGGACGCCCGGTGGGCCTACGAGACCAAGCAGGACGGCCAGCGGGCGGTCGTCTACCTGCCCGGCGACGGCAGCATGCTGCTGCGCGCCCGCTCCGGCGAGGAGATCACCGCCGCCTATCCCGAACTGCGCCCGCTGGCAGCGGCTCTGGGCCGCACCCCGGCGATCCTGGACGGCGAGGTGCTGGCCGTCGACGAACACGGGCGCGCCGACTTCCAGTTGCTGCAGAGCCGGATGGGCCTGGCCCACGCCCCGGCCCGGGCGGCCCGGATGGCGGCCCGGGTCCCGGTCCATCTGGTGCTGTTCGACCTGCTGCTCCTGGCGGACCCGCTGCTCACCACGGCGTACGCGGACCGGAGAGCACGCCTGGAGTCCCTGGGCCTGGCGGGGCCGTACTGGTCGACGCCGAGAGCCGTCGTCGGGCACGGCGCCGAGGCACTGCGGGCGACCCGGGAGCACGGCCTCGAGGGCCTGGTCTGCAAACGGCTCGACTCGGGGTACGAGCCGGGGGTGCGGTCCCGCGCCTGGATCAAGATCCGGAACCTGCACGCCGAGGACGTGATCGTCGGCGGCTGGCTGCCGGGCAGGGGACAACTGACCGGGCTGCCGGGCGCGGTGCTTGTCGGCCAGCGGTCCGCCGACGGGCGGCTGCGCTACGTCGGCGGTGTGGGCACCGGCTGGAGTGCGGCGGGGCGGACCGAACTGGCCGCGCTGCTGCGGGCCGCCGGCACCGACTCGTGTCCCTTCGACCCGGCCCCGGCGATCCCGGACGCCCGCTGGGTGCTGCCCCGGCTGGTCGGCGAGGTCAGGTACAGCACCCGTACCCGGGCCGGGCTGCTGCGCCAGCCGTCCTGGCTGCGGCTGCGCCCGGACCTCGCACCGGAGGAGTCGGCGGCGGACCTGCCCGAGGACGCGGACTGACGGCCGGGCGGCGGCCGACATGATGTCGGAATCCGCGGTTGACGGGAAGGTCTATGGTGTCTGTCATGTCGGTTCCCGAGTTGATCCGTATCGTCTCCCGCGACTCGCCGATGGCCCTGGCCCAAGTGGCCCGCGTCCGAGCCGAGTTGGCCGCCCTCCATCCGCAGGTGCGCACCGAGGTCGTGCCGGTGAAGACGACCGGCGACAAGTGGCTGGGCGATCTCTCCCAGGTGGAGGGGAAGGGCGCGTTCACCAAGGAGGTGGACGCCGCGCTGCTGGCCGGCAAGGCGGATCTCGCCGTGCACTGTGTGAAGGACGTGCCGGCGGACCGGCCGTTGCCCGCCGGGACGGTGTTCGCGGCGTTCCTGAAGCGGGACGACATCCGCGACGCTCTCGTCCACCCGGGCGGGCTGACGCTGGATCAGCTGCCGCCGGGTACCCGGATCGGCACCTCCTCAGTCCGCCGGGTCGCCCAACTGGCCGCCACCCACCCGCACCTGGAGTGCGTGCCGTTCCGGGGCAACGACAACCGGCGCCTGGAGAAGCTCGCCGCCGGAGACGCCGACGCGCTGCTGCTCGCGGTGGCGGGCCTGGAGCGGATCGGCCGTACGGACGTGATCAGCGAGGTGCTGGACCCGGAGACGATGATGCCGCCCATCGGCGCCGGCATCCTCGCGCTGCAGTGCCGGGAGGGCGACACCGAGCTGATCGACGTGGTGAGCGGGCTGGGTGACCCGGACACCTACCGGGAGGCGACCGCCGAGCGGATGTTCCTGCACGTGCTCCAAGGGCACTGCAACAGCCCGATCGCCGGGTACGCCCGGGTCGACGGCGGCGGTGAGCTGTCGCTGCGCGCCTGTGTGTTCACCCCGGACGGCAAGACTCGGCTGAACGCCCACGAGTGGGCGGGGCGCCTCGACCCGGCGACGCTCGGGACCTCGGTGGCCGTGGCCCTGCTGCGGCAGGGGGCCCGGGAGATCATCGACGGCATCCCCCACTGAGCGCTCCGCTGGTAGCGCCGCGCCGGGATGCGTCGTCGTTCGGCTGCGGCGCCGTCGTGGCTGGTCGCGCCCACGCGGCGGTAGCCGCATATTCCCATACAGCCCCGCGCCCCTTCGGGGCGCTCCCGAACAGCAGGTTGCTCAGGGAGCGGTGGGGCCGGGTTCCGTCTGGTCCTTGAGGAAAGCTGTGACCTGGTGGGACAGGCTGCCGGGGCCGGCGGTCTGGCAGGCCGTGGCGGTGGTCGACTCCAGTACGCCGATGCCGCCCGCCCACAGCCGGCGTTCCGTCCACTCCTCGTCGACCCGCAGGTGGACCTGGATGTCCACCTGGGTCAGGGCGGCCTCCGGGCCGGCGGCGTAGAGGACGGCGGTGGCGCGACGCAGCGGGTAGACGTCGAAGCCCTCGATGAACTGGGAGTTGCGCCAGTCGATGAACGCGCCCTCGCCGTCGGGGCCGATCCGGACGTCGATCTGGCCGTCCTCCAGCTGCACGCTGAAGTGGCGGGAGCCGCGGTTCTCGATGGTCACCCGGGCACTGAAGTACGTCAGCCCGGCCGCGGCGTCGTCCCGGCCGCGGGGCGGCTCGGAGGACTCCGCCAGGCGGTGGACGCGGACCCGCAGACCGGCATGCTCGTCGTACTCGTGCCAGTCCCCGACCACGTTCGGCTCGTACACAGTGCCCCTCTCGACCCACGCTGTTTATCTGTGTGCTCAGCGCACTGTCAAATGAGCGGAATGCGCTGTGGCCAGGGGGTTCGCCCGCTTTGATCGCTGATCAAGCGTTGCGCAGCGGTTATCCCGCCCCGGGGGTCCGGGGCGGGTCGCGACCGCGTGCCGCACATCACGTCGGCGGGTGTCGCGGCCGCGGCCGGCTCAGCGGGCCAGACGGCCGAGCAGCGAGGAGGCCGCGGTGATACCGAGGGCGGCGGCGACCGCCAGCACACCGAAGTCGAGGCCGAGGTGGGCGGGCGTGCCGAGCAGCAGACCGCGCAGGGCGTCGACCTGGTAGCTCAGCGGGTTGATCCTGCTGACCACCTGGAGCCAGCCCGGCATGATCGCCAGTGGGTAGAGGGCGTTGGAGCCGAAGAACAGCGGCATGGTGATCGCCTGTCCGATGCCCATCAGCCGGTCGCGGCTGAGGACGATGCCCGCGATGCTCATCGACAGGCAGGAGAAGAAGGCCGAGGCGAGGACGACGGCCAGCCCGACCCCCAGCAGCTTCAGCGGGTTCCAGGTGAGCGAGACACCGAGGATCGCGGCGATCACGATCACCACGACGGCCTGGATCAGGGACTTCACCCCGGCCGCGAAGGCCTTGCCGGTGATGAGGGCCGAGCGGGGGGTGGGGGTGACGAGGAGCTTGTTGAGGATGCCGGCGTCGCGTTCCCAGATGATCTGGATGCCGTAGAAGATGGCGATGAACATCGCGGACTGGGCGATGATGCCGGGCGCGAGGTAGTCGATGTAGGGGATGCCGCCGGTGGGTATCGCCCGGATCCGGGTGAAGGTCTGGCCGAAGATCAGCAGCCAGAGGGCGGGCTGGATGGCGCGGGTGTAGAGCTCGGTGCGGTCGTGGCGGAGCTTCTGCAGCTCGACGGCGCACATGGCGACCACCCGGGCGGGCAGCAGCCAGCCGGAGCGCGGCTGGGGCGGGGTCAGCAGCAGGGACGTGCCCGTGCGCTCAGCCGACACGGTTCGCGGTGCGGCGGGTGCTTCGGACATCGCGGAAACCTCCTGACTGGTCGTCGAGGCCGCTGCCGGCCACGTCGCGGAAGACGTCTTCGAGGGTGGGCAGGGCGTCGGTGCCCTGGCGTTCGGCGAGGCCGCGCCTGAGCTCGGTGGGGGTGCCGAGGGCGCGGATCCGGCCGCGGTGCATCAGGCCGACCCGGTCGCAGTGCTGGTCGGCCTCGTCCATGTAGTGGGTGGTGACCAGAACGGTCATGCCGGTGGCTTCCCGTACGGCGTTGATCTGGTCCCACACACCGGTGCGGGCGATCGGGTCGAGGCCGATGGTCGGCTCGTCGAGGATCAGCAGCCTGGGCGCGCTGACCAGTGCCTGGGCCAGTTCGAGGCGGCGGACCATGCCGCCGGAGTAGGTGCCGGCGAGCCGGTCGGCGGCGTCGGCGAGGTCCACCACCTCCAGCGCCTCGGCGACCCGCGCGGCCCGCTCGCGCCGGGGTACGTCGAAGACGCGGGCGAACAGCTCGACGTTCTCGCGGCCGGTGAGCCCGCTGTCGGCGGACAGCTGCTGCGGTACGTAGCCGAGCAGCCGGCGTACGGCCATCCGGTCCCGGCCGGTGTCGTGGCCGAAGACGCGGACCATCCCGGCGGGGACGGGCAGCAGGGTGGTGATGCAGCGGATGGCGGTGGTCTTGCCGGCGCCGTTGGGGCCAAGCAGGCCGAAGACCTCGCCCTCCCCGACGCTCAGATCGAGTCCGTCGACGGCCTTGGTCTCTCCGAAGGAGTAGGAGAGCCCGGTGCAGGCGACTGCGATGGTGTCCGTTGTCATGATTCCGCGGCCTCCTCGTGCAGGGTGTCGGCGAGCCGGCGCAACGCGGGAAGCGCCGCTCGCAGCGCCTCCCGGTCCGCCTCGTCCAGCCGGGCGACATGGCCGGCGACGAGTTCCGCGCGGCGTCGGTGCCAGTCGGCGAGTCGTTTCTCGGCGTGTTCGGTCAGCAGCAGCCGGGCGGCCCGCCGGTCGGCCGGGTCGGTCTCCCGGAGCATGTAGCCGTCCTTGACGAGCTGGTTGACCAGGGTCGACACCGAGTTGCTCGCCAGGTACAGCTCCTTGGCGGCGTCCGAGATGCCGATCCCGGGCCGCGACTCGACCAGCCGCAGCAGCTCCACCTCGGCACCGCGCAGCCGCGGCCGCGTGAGCCCGCGCCGCAGCCGGCGGCGGATCAGCCGCTGGATGCCGACCAACGCGTCGGCGAGTTCTTCCGGAAAGGTCTCCGATTCCACACCTGGAAGATTACCTCTGCTTCAGAGATATCTCTTCCAAGGGAGGGTCAAGGGAAGAGCCGAAAAGAAGGCCGGCAAGGAGATGAGAGTTATCTCACCTTTTTGGACGAATTGTTTTCCTATACGCCATCAGGGGCATCGGCAGTTCAGTGCTTAGGAGGTGCGTTCGATGCGTACCACCTGCAAACCCAAGACCCATCCGCACGACGACGCCCCGGACACGGCCCAGGACTTCGTTCGGCTGGCCGGGCTGCCCGAGGGCCCGGAGCGCCGGGCGCTCCGGGACGAGCTGGTCGAGCTGTGGCTGCCCATGGCCGAGCGGATCGCCGTGCGCTTCCGCGGCCGCGGGGAGACCCCGGAGGATCTCTGCCAGGTCGCCGCGCTGGGACTGGTGAAGGCCGTCGACCACTACGACCCGGCACGCGGCCGGGCCTTCGAGGCCTACGCCGTGCCGACGATCACCGGCGAGATCAAACGCCACTTCCGGGACCACATGTGGACCCTGCACGTGCCGCGACGGGTCCAGGAGCTGCGCAACCGGGTCCGGGTCGCCCTCAAGGAGCTGGGCCAGACGGCCCCGGGACACCCGCCCACCGTCGCCGAGATCGCCGCGCGGGCCCAGCTCACCGAGGGCGAGGTGCAGGCCGGGATGGAGGCCCTGGAGTGTTTCTCCGCGCTGTCGCTGGACGCCGAGGTGCCCGGCGGCGACGGCTGTGTACTCGGCGACACCCTGGGTGATCCGGACCCCGGCTACGACCTGATCGTCGACCGCACCGCCGCGGAACCGTGCCTCCAGGAGCTGCCCGAGCGCGACCGGCTCATCCTCTATCTGCGGTTCTTCCGCGGTATGACGCAGAGCCGGATCGCCGAGCAGCTGGGTATCTCGCAGATGCATGTGTCCCGCCTGCTCAGCGCCTGTTTCGACCGGCTGCGCGAGGAGCTGCTGGCCGAGGCCGGCTGAGCCTCGCCCGACGGGCGCCGGGCCCCGCGCCCGGATCGGCCGGTCGGCCTCTTCCCGCCGCGCCACCGGGGTACTCGGCAGGCATTCCTGCCGCTTCCGGTTGGAGACTGGTGACAGACCGGTCCCCCAGCCGGCCCCGACACCAGGACGCGAGTGCCATGAACGACGACACGCCTCCCCCCCGACCCGTGCAGAAGAAGCGAACGGTGATCTCGACGCACTCGGTCTTCGGTGCCCCGTGCTGGGTGAGCCTGACCAGCCGCGACCTGCAGACGACCGAGGACTTCTACAGTGCCGTGCTGGGCTGGCGATGGCGCAGCGTCAGGCTCGGCGACCACTTCCGGATCGCGCTGGCGGACGGGGTGCCGGTGGCGGGCATCGCCGCGGTCGCCGCGATGTGGCAGATGGCGGTGGCCTGGACGCCGTACTTCGCGGTGCCGGACGCGGACGAGGCGGTGGCCCGGGCCCGGGAGCGCGGCGGCACCCCTGCGGTGGGGCCGTTGTCCTTCCCGCCCGGCAGGGCGGCGTTGATCGCCGACCGGGACGGCGCCGTCTTCGGCATCTGGGAGGGGGAACTGGTCTCCAACTGGGAGACCTGGCGGCGGGCCGCCCCGACCTTCATCCGCCTGCACACCCGCAACGCCTTCGACTCGGCGATCTTCTACGGCGAGGTCCTCGGCTGGGCCTCCGACAAGCCGGGCTGCTGCGAGGTCGAGTACGAGGGCGGCGAGGTCGTGCTGCGCAGCCGCGGCGATGCCGTGGCCCGCATCGACTCGGGGGCGGTGGAGGCGGCCCCCGATCCGTCGGTACGGCCGCACTGGCAGATCCACTTCGCGGTCAGCGACGTGGCGGGCTGCGCCCGGATCGCCGAGAAACACGGTGGCAGCGTGCTGAGCGAGGAGGAGGCGGAGGCGATCCTGCGGGATCCGGACGGCGCACAGTTCACGGTGACGACGGCGCGGGGGGCGCGGTAGCCGTTGCCGGGTGCGGGTGCGTGGGGGTTGCTCGCGCAGTTCCCCGCGCCCCTGAGGGGGCGCACTGCAGCGCCGCTTCTTTC
>NZ_JBHXLU010000161.1:0-11246 GCF_042720695.1 Streptomyces sp. NPDC058457
GCCAATGACACCGAGTACGGACTCTCCGCAGCGGTCTTCGGCAAGGACGCGGCCGCGGCACTCGACGTCGCCCGCCGGATCAAGTCCGGCATCTGTCGATCGTTGTGTCTTGTACGCCGTGGCCCGCCGCGACTGCCGCTCCTGAGGAGGAGGTGAAGTCGCGGCGGGCGGCCGGTTCGCCTGGCCGACCTGCTACCCGTGTCCCGGCCCCGGCGCGTTCGTCATGCGGTCAGCCGTCGAGGGTGTGCGGGTCGTCGTCGAGATGAGCCTGGTCCACGCCGCCGTGCCCGCCCACGAGGGTGAGTGCGGCCGCCACCAGAGCGGCCACGCCACCGAGCACGAACGCCAGTGAGTAACTGCTGCTGAGGGCGTGGAAAGCGACGTCCTTGAGTGGGTTGAAGGGTATGACCTGACCGTCCGGCGAGGTGATGCTGGCGGGCACCGAGTTGGCGCCGAGCGGGCCCGATCCCACGGCGTGCACAGCCGCCTCCAGCTGCGGCTTCTGATCCGCGGGAGCATGGGCCGGAGCGGCCTGGAAAGCCGCATAGGCCTTGCTCAGACCAGGATTGTCGGCCAGCTTGCGGGCGATCTCCTTGGCAGCCTGGCCCAGCGCGACGGCACCCATGATCGCGGGGCCGAGCGCGAACCCGAGGTCCCGGAACGTGCTCGTGGCACCGCTTGCCATGCCGGCGAGGTGGTTGGGCAACGTGTTGACCGCGACCGCGCTGATGGCGGCGAAGGCGAGTGCCGAGCCGACGCCCGCGAGGATCAGAGGCCCGACGATGGCGCCAAGTGCCCGATCGCTCGTCGGAACGCCGGCGAACCACAGCCCGCTGGCGCCTACGAGGATCAGACCGGTGAAGAGAACCCACCGGGGGTTGTACCGCTCCAACAGCTTGGAGGTGAGGGGCAGTTGCACGAGCCCGATGCCACCGAAGAAGAGGTAGGCGACGGAGGCCTTCAGCGGGCTGATTCCCTGGATGATGGTGAGGCGGATACTGGTGGAGTACATGATCGCCAGGAAGCCGAACATACCGATCACGGTGACCACCGAGTTCACGGCGAACGCCCGGTTCTTGAACGCGCTCAGGAGAAGGAGCGGCGCGTCCGCCCGGTTCTCCACGAAGACGAACAGCCCGAGGAGCACGGCCGCGGCGACGAACGCGATGACGATCTGCGGGCTCCCCCAGCCGCTCTCGGAGCCCTGGATCACGGCGTACAGCAGAGCAAACAGGCCAAGCGCCGAGGTGATCTGCCCCGGCCAGTCCAGGGATCGGCCCTCGGGCGAGGAGGAGTTGCGGGCGATCGCCAGCGACAGGAACGCGCTCACCGCGGCGATGACGAGGACACCGACGTAGGCCCAGCGCCAGTTCGCGTTCCCGGCCCAGCCGCTGTGAATCTTGGTAGAGAGGCCTGCCAGCAGCGGCCCGAGGAAACCGCCGATCGACAGCGCGGCGGCCCAGATCGCCACGCCACGCGCGCGGGTGGCGGTGGTGTGCGTGCCGGCCGCCACCATGGCGAGGCTCGTCGGGAAGATGGCCGCGGCCCCGATGCCACTGAGGAGTTGGGCAAGAATCAGCAACGTCACCCGAGTGTCGGTCGAGTATGCCGAACCCGGCACCAGGACCGCGAGGGTCGAGCCGAGCGCGATGAGCGCGGCGCCCCCGACGAGCAGCCGCTTGCGGCCGAACAGGTCACCGAACACGCCGAAGCCCAGCTCCAGCGCGGCCACGGGAAGCATGAAGGCGTCGGTGATCCACGTCAGCTGGGCCGAGGACGGCGCGAGATCCTGCTGGATCAGCCCGTTGATGAGTGAAGGGACGGCGAGGGCCATCTGCGCGAGGCAGACGGCGAGAACCACCGCGACCAGGGTGCCCGAGGTCAGGGTGTATCTGCCGCCCTCTCCCTCTGCCGCCTTGGGCGAATCGATCTGAACCATGGACGACTCCTTGGCGCAATGCGCTGCTGTCGGAACCGGCGTCCGCTGCCGGACCCTGCTGTGGGTGTTTTTGTCGCGGTCATCCCGGCAACACCGCTGCCGTGCCGCCCTTGGGCCTTGCGGAGCGCCTCCGCGCCGCCGCCCTTCCACCGGACCTGATTCAGGACGCTCGGCGCGCTGGCCGACCGGCTGAGCAGCGTCAAGCTAGGAGTGACCCCAGTCACCCTCAACGGTCATGTTCATTAGACGAACAAGCCGCCGCCGATCCTCGGTCTCGACGCACACGATCCCTGGAGGACGGCCGTGCCGCTGCCGCCCGGCAGGAGCAGTGACTCATGGCTGGGAGGCTGGCGGGCAGGACCGCCGTCGTGACCGGAGGCAGTACGCGCATCGGGCAGGAGATCGCCCGCAGACCCGCGACGGAGGGAGCGGACATCGCGGTCGCGGACATCGATCCGGCCGACGAGACGCGGGACCTCGTCGCGGAAACCGGTCGGCGATTCTTCAGCGACAAGGTCGACATCTCGGACGAGGACGCCATCCACGGGTTCGCCGCCCGGGTCCGACGTGAGCTCGGCGCCGCCGACATCCTGGTGAACAACGCGGCTGTCTTTCTGCTGGCCGATATCGACCACGTGACCTCCGACGAATGGCGTCGCACCTTCGCCGTCAACGTGGACGGCCCCTTCCCGGCCTCCAGGGCGTTCCTGCCCGACCTGAAGGAGTCCGGGTCGGGACGGATCATCAACATCACGTCCTCGAGCTACTGGACTCCGCCGCCTCCGTTTCTCTCCTATGTCTCCGCCAAGGGCGCGCTGAACGGATTCGCCTCTGTCCTGGCCGCCAACCTCGCCGCTCACCACATCACCGTCAACGGCGTCGCAGCGAGCCTGGTCCGGACGGCCACGGCCGCGGAGAAGACGAGCGAGTTCTTCTTCAAGCAGACCGTGCGGACGCAGAACATCAAGCGTGTGCAGATGCCGGCCGACGTCTCGGGCGTCGTGGCGTTTCTCGCCTCCGACGACGCCGCGTTCATCACGGGGCAGATCGTCGTCGCAGACGGCGGAAGCACGCGCCGCCGAAGGGCTCTTCGGAGTGGGCGCCCCCTCACCAGATCCGCACGGTAGAGCGATGGGATCACTCGATCGCGGATTCTTACGCGGCTGGCCCGGTTGGTGAAGGCACCGACCGGCGCGGCCCCGGAGCGCCGGCAGGACGCCAGCCGGGCTTTGATCCCTGACCTGGGTAAACGCGCCGCTGCACTGACCATCCTCCGGGAAAGCACCGGCTCAGGCACGGTACGGGGACACACGGATGATCAGGTGACGCCAGGAGGCAGGCCGACCGCCAGGGGGGAATTAGTATTTTGACATAGGTTTCTTGTCATAGGTAACTTGGGATCGTGACCGGAACCAGTGAGGCTCGTCCGAGCCAGGGCGTCGACCAGGTGGCCGCAGGCCTCGTGGCGTGCCTGCCCGCGCTGAACCGGTCCGTCAAACAGAGCATCGACCGGCGACTGCCCTA
Organism: Streptomyces sp. NPDC058457; assembly: GCF_042720695.1. NCBI lineage: Bacteria > Bacillati > Actinomycetota > Actinomycetes > Kitasatosporales > Streptomycetaceae > Streptomyces > Streptomyces sp. NPDC058457. Next base: position 3,464 of record NZ_JBHXLU010000161.1, read on the forward strand.
CCCCAAGCTCCCCGAGCGGCAGTTGGCCCTGCTCCAGTACGTCGCCGAGCACGACGGCTCGACCGTCCACAAGGCCGCCGACGCGCTGCGGATGATGCCGAACAACGTCAGCGCCCTGGTCACCCGCCTCAGCGACGCGGGCCTGCTGGAACGGCACCAGGACGACACCGACAAGCGCGTCGCGCACCTGCGTGTCACCGCCGTGGCGCGTCAACGCATCCGCCAGGCCGAGGACGTCGCGGCGCGACAGCTCGCGGCCGCGCTGCGGACTCTCACGGACGGCGACCGCGACGCCCTCGGCTCGGCGCTCGGCGCCCTTGAGGCTCTCATCCGACGCCTGCGCGACGACTCCGCCGCCTGACCGTTCGGTCCGGCTCCCGTACGTCTATCGCCCTTGCCGCTGCTGTGCAGGGCTCGGTGTGCTGCCCCCTGTACAGCCCACACACAACTCGCCCCCACATGTCCACGCGCCCCAGCCGCGCGCCACACGTCACGAGGACAGCTCACACATGTCTGTCACCGCTGTTTCCACAGCGTCCACTCCCGTGTCCGACCCCCACCCCCGCGGTCTTCGCGCCAACCCCTGGCTGACGCTGATCGCGGTCGGGCTCGGCCTGTTCATGGTCGGCCTCGACGGCTCCGTCGTCTCGATCGCCAACGCCGAGATCGCCCGCGACCTGGGCGCCACCACCGCCGAACTGCAGTGGGTCACCAACTCCTACCTGCTCGCCCTCGCCGCTGCCCTCATCCTCGGTGGCAAGCTCGGCGACCGCTTCGGGCGCCGCACGGTCTACCTCGTCGGCGTCGTCGGATTCACCGTCGCGTCCGTCGCGATCGGCCTCGCCGGCTCGGTCGAGGGCGTCATCGCCTTCCGCGCCGTGCAGGGTCTCTTCGGTGCGATGCTCATGCCCAACACGCTGGCGTTGCTGCGTGCGGTGTTCCCGCCGAAGAAGTTCGGCATGGCGGTCGGTATCTGGGCGATGATCTCGTCCGTCGCCACCGCGCTCGGCCCGATCGTCGGCGGACTCCTCGTCCAGCATGTCAACTGGGAGACCGTCTTCTACATCAACGCCCCCATCGGCGTGATCGCCCTGGTCTTCGGTCTCGTGGTGCTGCCGCAGTCCAGGAACGAGGCGGCGGCGAGCGAGAAGTTCGATGTGTCCGGCGTCGTACTGCTCGCGCTCGGTCTGATCGCCGTCGTCTTCGGCGTCGTCAAGGGCGAGACGTGGGGCTGGACTTCGGCCGGCACGCTCGGGGCGATCGTCGGCGGTGTCGTCGTCCTGGTCCTCTTCGGCTGGTACGAGACCCGCGTCGCGCACCCTCTCCTGCCTATGCGGCTGTTCCGCAACCCGGCCCTGACCATAGGTGTGTTCGTCACCGCGCTGAACTTCTTCGTCCTGCTCGGCGCGATCTTCTTCGTGATGCTGTACCTCCAGAACGTGCACGGCTTCACGCCCGTCGAGTCCGGTGTGCGCACCCTGCCGCTGAGCCTCGCCTCCATGGTGGCCTCGCCGCTCGGCGCGAAGCTCACCGAGAAGTTCGGCCCGCGCCTGACCATGCCGCTGGGGATGGTGCTCCAGACCGGCGCCGCGTTCACGATGCTCTCGTGGAGCGCCGACTCCTCGTACGCCATCATGTGGCCGCCGTTCGTCGCGCTCGGTCTCGGCGTCGGCATCGTGATGGCCGCGTCCTCCGACGCGATCGTCGGCAACGCCCCGGTCAAGGACGGCGGCATCGCGGGTGGCCTGCAGGCCACCTCGCTCCAGGTCGGCGGCGCGCTCGGCACTTCGGTGCTCGTCTCCCTCATCAGCAGCCGCGTCGGCTCCACGCTCACGGAGTCACTGACCGACGCCGGCGTGCCCCACTCGGCGGCCGCCCGCTTCGAGGAAGCGAAGGACGCGGTCGCGATGGGCGTCGCCCCGGTCTCCGACGCGATGCCCGCGCAGCTCAGGGCGGCCGTGGTGGAGGGCAGCCACACCGCCTTCATGAACGGCGTCCACACCGCCGTCCTGGTCACCGGCATCCTCGCCCTCGTGGGCGCCGCCCTCGCGGCGTTGGGCCTCCGAGGCCGGGAGGACGAGACCCACGAGCACACCGAGCATGAGGCGAAGGTACCGAGCCCGGCCGCCGTCCCAGCCGCGACCGGCGTCCGGTCCTCCACCAGCATCAATGTCAGCGGTCGTGGCGACGTCTGACATCAGATCGGCAGGCAGCGTGATACGGATCGTCGCCTCCTCCGGGTCGTAGTGCAGCCGGACCATCAGCTGAAGGACCTCGAACAACTACCTGAGCAGCTGCTCGGGAGCGTTCACAAGGTTGAGTGCCAGATAGGGCAGACCGTCGAGCAGGTCCGCGTCCTCCGTAGTCGGACGGGCGGGCTCGGCGGCGTCGGCTGCGTCCACCTCCGATAGGTCGGAGGGGCCGTCTGCTCGGATTCCAGTCGGTTGTAGCTCTCGCACAGGCCCTTGGCGAACGGGTCGTCGGGACCGGCGGCCTCAGCCTGGCGAGGAATGTTCGCCTGCCGCATCGAGAGTGAGTCGAAAGTGCGCTGGAGCCGGTCTCGCTCGGCCTGTCGCTGTCTCGCTGCGCAGCCATCGACGGAGTTCCGCCGCGAGCGACTCTCGGCGCGCGGGGCCGAACACGCAGTCCGAGCGAAAGGCTGAAATCGCTTCAAGGACGGCGTCCTCGCGCAGGTACACGGTCGTGAGTGGCCGGCGTACGCGTCGGGGCGGCCTCGGTTGTAGGCCTGCGGCTGACAGCTGTAGTAGGTGATGCCATCGCGGTGTTTGCCCGGACATCCGCCGATCGCAGGCGTGCAGAAGCATGCGCGCAGGACATAGGTGCGGCGGGTCTGCGGACGGGTGTCGAGGGCGTTGCCGGCCCGGGAGCCGCGCCCTTCCTGCCGTCGTTCGGCGGGTTCGTCGTACATCCGCTTCGGGATCAGCGGCTCGTGCACCGGTTCCGGTGACCACACCCACAGCGCCGGGTCGCTGTGGGCGCCGCTGCGGCCTCGGCGAACGCGCCGGTTGAAAACCTGGTAGCCCGTATACCTGGGGCGCACAGGATCTCGCACACCACCGACTTGCTCCACGCAACGCGTGCCTTCGTGGCGCCGATGGTGGCGTAGCCGAGGCGTTCGTAGTAGCGCCAGTGCGCGACCGCGGCCTGCGTGATCGTCTCCGCGAGGGTGCCGTCGGTCTCCAAGCGCGACTTGGTCTCGCCATGCTCGGCCTTGACGGGGCTGGGGTGGCGGTAGTGCTAGGCCCGGTAGCCGTACGGAGGCTTACCGATGGTCCAGCCTTCGCGCACGTGGGCGCACAGCCCGCCCCAGGACGTTTCGAGGGCGTTGAACACCTCGTACTCGGCGACGGACTGATCAATACGGCGCTGCAGGATTTGCTGCGCTCGCCCACCGTCCTGCTTGATGGGCTCGTTCCAGGCGGAGAGCGGTTTCGCTATCGGCATCCTGGCCGGGCAAGGAGTTCCCTGGGTGAGCCGCAGTACCTGGTGATCGCCGACGGCCTCACAGGGAGAGCCGCCACCGGGCGGTGGGCCAGGCCGGTCAAGCGGAGCTTCAGCGTGAATCCGGCCTTCGTCTGCACATAGCCGAGGTGGCGGTAGCCAAACGGGAACCGGGCGAGCAGCTCGGGGGCGGGCTTGAAGGAGACGGCGGGGTCGGCCACGTCCAGGCGGTCCTTCCCGTAGACGGGCTGCCTGAGAACGAGCGTCCACTCGTCGTCGTCCCGGAAGAGGAAGTCATGGAAGCGGCCCGTGCACGCCACGGGGCAGGTCCGACGTGTTCGCGCTGGGGCTGCACCCGGGTGACGCTCAAACACCTGCCGGATGCCAGGCGGTGGCGAACCGTTCCCAGTCGCGGGCGTCCCGCCACAGAACCCAGTTCTCCACCAGCTGGCTGCTCTTCGCCTGCCGCCGTGCTGCTGACCGCGGCCTGCCGCATCTGGTCCTCCGTCCCCGCACGCTTCTCCGAGGATCCGGACCGCCAGGGTGGGGACTGCACTCGCGGTGCGGCACTGGACGAGCCCCGAACCTGGTTGGCTCGGCGGCCCCAACCCTCCGTATCCGGAGCACGTTTCATGTCCGGCGTTTCCCAGCAGGTCGACGGTCCCGACCTCGCTCGGGTCCAGCGTGTCGTCAGCGAGATCCCCGGCCCGCACTCCCGTGAACCGCTGACCCGTCAGCGGAAGGTGGTACATGGCCGGCATCGGCGCCGTCCTGCCCGTGTTCGTGGAGGCGGCCGGTGGCGGGGTGATCGTCGACGCGGACGGCAACTCCTTCATCGACTTCGGCAGCGGAACCCCCGTGACCAAGGTCGGCGATTCCGCCGCGGACTTGGAGCGCGCGGCCGCGCAGTTGCGCCGGTCGGCTGTGTGACCGTCTGTGGAGATCAGGCGCGACCGACGGCCGCCACAACATGACCGCACGCGGGACCTGGTGGAGCTGGTCGACCTGGTCGCCCCGGGTGCCGTCGAGATCATGATCGCCGCGACGTATCCCCTCTACCGCGTCACCGACGCCTTCGCGGCACTGCAGCAGCGGCGCGCCCGAGGCGAGATCGTCCTGATCTCCTGAGCACGGCGCCCACCGGCCCCACCGCACCGTGCCGGGTCCGCCACCACGGCACGGTGCAGTGGTTCACCTGCTCGACCGGTCAGGCGTTGAAGAGGTATGAGCCCGCCCGGGCCCGGTAGACCTTGTAGGCCGCGCCTCCGGAGGTGTCGTCGCGGACGAAGGCGGCGCCCCGGGGTGCGGTGACGGGCTGGTTCTGGGTGGGGACCCAGATCTCGGCCTCGGTGTTGTACGGGACGGTGACCGCCAGATCGATCCTCCCGTCCGAGCGGCGGTGCCATTCAGAAGACACCTTGCCGCGCACGGTGTCGATCGAGGCGCTTACGTGGTCGAGGGTCGCGGGCGACAGGTCGGTGTCCTGCGTGTCCTTCGGGACTCGGCTGTTGACCGCGGCTGCGGGGATGTACGGGCGGATGCGCAGCGTCTCGTAGGCAGTTGCGGTCGGTCTGATGCCCGCCAGGCTCTGGTAGAACCAGGTGGCCACGTTGGAGCGGTAGTGGTGGTTGACCGAGAGCCGGTCGGTCCACTGTTCCCACAGCGAGGTGGCGCCCTTGGCTATCTGGTAGACGTAGCCGGGCACGCCGGTTTGCGTGACGGCCTTGAGGGCGATGTCCGTGTAGCCGTACTCGCTGAGGATGTTGAACTCGTAGCGCGAACCGTACATGTCGTTCTGGATGTGCTGGTCGGCTGCCACGATCCGGTCGGCGAGCAGCTTCGCGAGGGCCTTCTTGTTCTCCGCGAGCGTCTTCGAGCCGCCCAGGTAGCGGGGGTCGTCGGGGCTCAGGTCCGAGCCGGGCACCAGGTCGAAGGCGATGGCCAGGGTGTTCTCGCTGGAGATGCTGCCCTGGGTGAAGTAGCCCTGGGAGGCGTCCCAGTAGTTGGCGATGAAGGCCTTGCGCAGGGTGCGCGCCAGCTTCGCGTAGTGGGCTGCGCGTTCGGTGCGGCCGAGGGCGCGTCCCACCTCGTCCATGTAGTCGCAGAAGTGGATGTAGAAGGCGAGGCTGATGACGGCGTTGCTGCCGGGGCTCTCTGCTCCGGAGTAGGCGCCGAGGGAGGCTTCGAACTTGTAGTCGTTCTCGGCGGTGAACAGCGTCTCGTAGTACCTCAGGAGCGTGTCCTGGTGGTCGTAGAGCTCGGCGAACAGGCTGCTGTTGCCGTAGTACGTGTGCAGTTCCCTCGGGATGACGAAGTACGCCGAGTCCCAGGCGGGCACCGCCTTCCACGCGGCGTTCCAGCCGGGGGTGTGGTCGTAGCCGTATCCGCCCTTGGCGATGGGGACGAACATGGGCAGCTGGCCTGTGGAGATCTGGTTGTCGGGGAAGTGGCGCAGCCAGTTGGTGAAGAGGGCGTTGACGTCCCAAGTGAGGGATTCGGACTCGGAGCTGGCCATGGCGTCGCCGGTCCAGCCGTTCTTCTCGCGGGACGGGGTGTCGGTGGGCTTCTGCACCAGGTTGTTCTGTTCGGCCCACTCCAGGTTGCGCTGGAGGCGGTTGAGCAGGGCGTTGTCCGTGGTGAAGGTGCCGGTGCGGGTGAAGCCGGAGCGGGCGACGCCGACGGTGAGCAGGTCGGCGTCCCGCTTCAGGTCGGGGGTGCGGCCGAGGACGGCTTCGAGGTTCATGACCTCCAGGTAGCGGAAGCCGAAGTGGCTGAACTGCTGTTCCCAGGTCTGCGTGGGCCGCTTGCCGAGGGTGTAGTAGTGCGTCTGGAGGTTGGCGTCGTGCTGGAAGTTCTCCTCCTCCACGGAGAGCGGGGAGGAGGCCGTGCCGTCGCCGCCGGCGATGCGGTTGCCACCGCGGATCCGCAGCGTGAGGCCCTCCTTGTCGGGGCGTACGTCGGTGAGCGCGAGGCGGACGAGGCCCGTCAGAATCTGGCCGTAGTCAAGGATCCAGGTCTTCGAGCCGGGCGCCGTCTCGGTGAGGGAGACCGGTTGCAGAATCTGGCTGACCAGCACCGGTTCCGCCTCGTGGGCGCGCAGGACGGCGGGTTTGAAGCCGTCGGGGATCGTCGTGGCGGGCAGTCGGCCGTGGTACTTCGGCGAAGGACTCACGCAACTGCCCGGCTGAATGAGGACGGCCGCTGGACGCCAGGCTCGGCCGGTGCGGTAGCCGACGGAGCGCCAGTCGCCCAGCTCCTCGGCTCGGCGGGCGTCGTACTTCTCGCCCGAGTAGACGGAGTCGAAGGTCGTGGGCCCGTCGGCGGCGAGCCAGTCCCGGTCCGTGACGAGCGTGGTGGCCGAGCCGTCGGTGTACGTCACGACGAGCTTCGCACGCAGGCGCGGCTGGCCGGCGTAAGGGGCTAGCTGCCAGTACCACTCCTGGGGCGTGGTCACGCCGTACCAGCCGCGGCCGAGCTCGGCGGCGACGACGTTCTCCCGGCCGGCCTCCAGCACCGCGGTGACGTCGAAGGTGTCGTACAGGACCGTGCGATCGTAGGTGCTCTGGTCGGTGAGCAGCCGGGGCACGTTGGTCCGGCCCGCGTTCGCCCGCCTGCCGTCGACGGTGAGCGGGGCGCCGTTGACGGTGAAGCTGACGTTGCCCGCGGCGCTCAGGTGCAGCCGGGCCTTGGCGATGCGGCGCCCGCGGGGCAGGGTGAACGCGCGGCGCAGTACCGGGGCCGGGTTGGCGATGGGCAGCATGCTGTTCTTGGACGGGATGTAGGGGTTCTTGGGTGGGAAGGTGAGACCGGCGAGGGTGGCGATGCCGTTCTCGAACGGGTTGGCGCCCGTGGTCAGGTCGGCGGAGAAGTCACGGGCGCCGGCGCCGGTCACCTCGACGCTGCGGATGGTGGCGGAGGTGCCGCCGGCGAAGCCGAAGCTGCCGTGGCGGCGGATCTGGTCGCCGACGAGCGTGCGGCTGTCGACCACGACGCCGTTGACGGTGGTGGTCGCGGTGAGTCCCTGGACGGCGACCTGCACGGTGTGGTCGCGGATGGCCCAGGTGTCCTTGGTCAGCCCGGTGGACGCGGGGAGGGTGACCGTGCCGACCGGAACACTGCGCGTGCCGGCGGTGGTGGGGTTGGTCTCGCTCTGCGGGTCGTAGTAGTTGACCCCCCAGTCGGGCTCGGAGGTGCCGTCGTCCACCCAGGTGTTGCCGGCGTAGTGGCTAGTAGGGCCTGGTCAGGTTCACTCGCCGGTGGCGTGTCTCCTTGATTGCCTGTGTTGTTGAGCGGGTGTGATGGCTGAGGAGCTGGCTGCGGT
>NZ_JBHXLU010000162.1:0-10879 GCF_042720695.1 Streptomyces sp. NPDC058457
GCGGCGATCATGGCGGCCAGCTGGTCCTCGCGGGGCGGGGAGACGTCCAGCCGGACGCAGCGGCGCAGAAAGGCCGGCGGGAACTGCCGTTCGCCATGGCTGGTGATGACGACGAACGGGAAGGCCCGGCACCGGACCAGGCGCCGCAGCAGGCCGGTGAGCTGCTCGAACACCCCGTCCTGTTGCCACTTGGTGAAGTACCCGTAGGTCCTGGCCCAGGGCGGGAAGTTGTGCGGGAGGTAGCGCCAGGGGATGCCGGGACCTCCGCCACAACCCCTCGCGTGACCAAGGCGTGGGCCGACACCGGTTACCACACCAAGGCCATCGACCACGGCGTCCGCCACGGAATCGACGTCGAAGTCGTCCAACGCGATCCCGGCGTCAGAGGATTCAAAGCCATCCCCCGGCGTTGGGTCGTCGAGCGCACCTTCGGCCGGCTGATGCACCACCGCCGCCTCGCCCGCGACTACGAGACACACCCACACCGCTCCGAAGCCATAATCCACGTCGCGATGATCGACCTCTGGCCCGCAGACTCACCCGCGAATCCACCCCGAACTGGCACGACACCTGAACCTCGAACCAGACAACCTACCCGGAACAAAACGCCCTTTCAGCCTACCGTTCTCGTGAAGGTCTGCTCGGGGCCGGCTGGTCCCAGGGCACGCGAGTTGCCGGCCGATGCCCGGTCCCACCAAGTGACGGTTTCACCTTGAGCGGGTTCACTGGGCGCACGCCCAGCTCGTAGACGTCGTGCCGGCATACGGCGGACCAGGCGTGGAAGGACGTTGAGAACTCCCAGGAAGGTGTCGTCCGCTTCGACCACGACCACTGCCTGAAGAGCTGGAACCTGACCGAACCCAGCTGGAGCGGCTGGACGGCACTGGCCCGAGCGCACGGTGTGCCGGGGCCGCCGTGCTCGTTGTCGGCGTCGGCACACCGTGATCGGTCTGCTGGTCGGGGACGCGACCCGGGCCGGCTACGAGGTGACGGTCACGGACCCGCGCGCGTTGTAGACGACGGCATCCTCACGTTCGCCGTAGGCCTGGAAGACCGTGACCGCCTCGTCACGAAGCACGCCGGACACGACCTGGATGCCACGCTGCTCGAACTGCTCGGCCCAGTCCTCGCGCATGGGGCCCTCGTCGAAGCCGGTGAGTTGTTCCACCTCGGGACCTTCGCCGGCGATGACCAGACGCCGGATTCCGGACCACATCGCGGCGCCGTAGCACATGGCGCAGGGGCGCCAGTTGACGACCAGCTCAAGGTCAGGGCCGCCCGGGGCGCCGAGGTCCCATGCGCCCAGACGGGTCTGCGCGAGGGAGAGGGCGACGACTTCGGCGTGGGTGGAGGAGAGCCCTGAGGACAGGACGAGGTTGACTCCGGCCGATACGAGTCGTCCGGTCCCCGTCTCCACGACGAGGGCGGCGAATGGCCCGCCGGTGTCCTCGCGGTGGTTGCGTTCAGCGAGACGGTTGGTGAGACGGACACGGTCTTCGTCGGTGGGCAGGGTCTCGGGCAGGTCGGCCAGTTCGGTCAGCACCCATGGGGGGAGTTGGGCGCCGAACGTGGTGGCGAAGGCGGAGGCATCCATGGAGCAGGTCTCCAGTTGCAGGCGGGACGGGGTCAGGTGCCCGGGCGGATGTTGGGCGCGAAGCGGGCCAGGGCGACGGTCTCGATGGCCGCGATGATGTTGTACGCCAGTGCGGACACGGCGGTGAGGACTGCGACCGAGGCCCAGAGGTGGTCGTAGTCGAAGGTGGAGGAGTCCTTGAGCATGGCGTAGCCGAGGCCTTGTCCGGTGGAGAGCCATTCGGCGAGCATCGCGCCGATCAGGGCTCCGGGGACGCCGACGCGGGCGCTGGCGAAGAACGCGGGGACCGCGCTGGGCAGCATCACCTTGCGTGCGACGGTCCAGCCTCCGGCGCCGTACGCGCGGCACAGGTCGGCGGCCTGGCGGGAGGCGGAGCGCAGGCCGAAGGTCATGGTGACCAGGGCGGGGAAGAAGACGATCAGGCCGCTGATGACGGTGGTGGCCATCAGGCCGCGGCCGAAGACGAGCGTGATGAGCGGAGTCATCGCCACCAGGGGCACGGAGCGTACGACGACCGCCATCGGCAGCAGGGCCTGCTCGACGCTCCGGAGGAGGACGAAGACGACGGCCACGCCCACCGCCGCCGCCAGCCCGGCGACGAAGCCGACCCCGGCGTCCAGCAGCGTGCGGCCCAGACCGGAGGAGACCAGGGAGCGGTGGGCGCCCGCGTCCGGGCTGGTGAACAAGTAGTGGAAGATGTCGACCGGTGACTTGGCCACCAGCGGGTCCAGGTCGTAGATCTGCAGGAAGATGATCCACAGGACGATGACGGCCGCCATCGTCACGACCACGTTCAGCAGCGGGCGCAGCACGCCCGCCGCGAAGCGCAGCGCGGGGGCCGCCTGCGTCTGGGTCGCGGTGCTCATGCGTGTCCGCCTTCCACTGTCGTCGTGCGCGACCACGGCAGGGCGTAGCGGGCGACGATCCCGACCGCGCCGTACGCGAGGCCTGCCACCGCGCCCGAGACCAGGGCGATGCCCCAGGTACGGGGCACGTCGAGCTGCTGCTGGGCGATGGTCATGGCGATGCCGAGGCCGCTGTCGACCCGGCCGAGGTACTCACCGATGATCGCGCCGAGCAGCGCCGCCGGACCGGCGATCTTGAGTGCGGCCAGCGTGCTGGGCAGCGCGGCGATCAGGCGGACCCGCAGCATCTGCTGCCAGCGGCCGCCGCCGTAGGCGCGTACCAGGTCGAGCGTGGCCGGGTCGGCCGAGCGCAGCCCGAGCAGCGCGCCGATGAGGGTGGTGAAGAAGACCGACAGTCCGGCCATCGCCGACATCGGCTTGTCCCCGTCGAGGACGAGGGACAGGATCGGGCCGATCGCCACGATGGGCAGGCAGTAGGAGGCCACCGCGATCTGCGTGATCACCCGCTCCAGCACGGGCACCAGCAGCACCAGCACCGCCAGGCCGAGCGCCAGCCCGTTGCCGACCAGATACCCGGTCAGGGCCTCGCCGACGGTCTGCTCGACATGCGGGCTGTAGAAGGTCCAGCCGTCGTCGAAAACGCTCGCCACGACCGCCCAGGGGGTGGGTACGCCGTCCCCGGTGCTGACGACCGTGGTGGACAGCAGCGACCACGCCCCGATCAGAGCCGCGATGCCGACGGCCCCGCCGGTCCAGGCGGAACGCCGCGCACTCATGACGCCTCCACCGCGGACTCGGCGGTGTCGGTCGCGGTGTCGGCGGGCGTGTCGACGCGGCCGAACAGGAGTTCCGACAACTGGTCGGCGTACGCGTGGAACTCGGGCGAGCGCATCATCTCCGGCGTGCGGGGACGGGGCAGGTCGATGGTGACCTTCTCCACGATCCGGCCCGGACGGGGCGACATGACCGCGACGGTGTCGCTCAGCAGCACGGCCTCGTTGATGGAGTGCGTGACGAGCAGGGTGGTCACCGCGCGGGCCTGCCAGATGCGCTGGAGTTCGAGGTTGAGCCGCTGGCGGGTCATGTCGTCCAGCGCGCCGAACGGTTCGTCCAGCAGCAGCACCTTGGGGTCGACGACCAGCGAGCGGGCGATGGCGACGCGTTGCCGCATGCCGCCGGAGAGCTGGGCGGGGCGGGCCTTCTCGAAGCCTTCGAGACCGACCAGCTTGATGAGGTCGGAGATCGCCGCCGGGTCGGCCTTGATGCCGCTGATCTCCAGCGGGAGCCGGATGTTGGCGGCGACCGAGCGCCACGGCAGCAGTGCGGCGTCCTGGAAGGCTATGCCCAGGTGGTGCCGTTTGCGGGCCGCCTCCGGGTCCTCGCCGTGTACGAGGGCCGTACCGGAGGTCGGGCTGTCGAGCCCGGCGAGGATCCGCAGAACGGTCGACTTGCCGCAGCCCGACGGCCCCAGCAGCGCGAGGAACTGGCCCTCGGCCGTGTCCAGGTCGACGCCGGCCAGTGCGGGTACGCGCTGTCGGCCGAGCTTGAACTCCTTGCTCAGCCCGCGCAGGGACAGCCCGGTGCCGGTATCGGCCGATCCTCCGGAGTCGTCGGATGCTTCGGGAACGGCTGCTGCGGTACTCATCAGATGACCTCTGTGTGCGGTGCGGTGCGGTGCGGGTACGGGAAGTCGGTACCGGCGGGCCGACGGGGCCGCACCGGTACCGCCGGGGGCCTCAGATCAGGCTGGGGTCTTCCTTGTAGACCTCTTCGAGGATCGAGAGGTCGAAGAGCTTGTCGGCGGTGATGTCGAGGCCGCCGTACTTCAGCGTCTTCAGGTTCTCGTCGATCAGCTCCTGCGTGACCGTGAACAGGCCGTTCTTCTTGGTGTCGGCGCTCACCATCAGCGCGCTCTCGTCCTTGGACTCAAGGGTCTGCTCCTTGGTCGTCAGCCCGAGCCCCTTGCCGTACGTCTCGGCCGCGAGCTTCGCGCCGAGCGCCGGGTCGGCGATGTTCGCCTTCCAGCCCTTGATCTCCGCGCGCAGGAACGCCTTGAGCAGGTCGCGCTGCTTGTCGATGGTGTCCTGGCGGACGCAGTACGTCTCCGAGACCAGCGGGTAGCCGGTGTCGGCGAGCAGCATCGTGGCGACCTTGAAGCCTTTCAGGCGCAGCGTGTTCGGCTCGTTCGTCACGAAGGAGAACCAGCCGTCCACGGTGCCCTGGGTCAGGGGCAGCGGGTCGAACTGCACCGGTACCTTCGTGATCTTCGACTCGTCCAGCCCGGTCGCCTTTATGTACGCCGCCCACACGGACTCGTTGCCCGCCTGGACACCGATCTTCTTGCCGTACATGTCCTCCGGCTTGGCGATCGGGGCCTTGGCCATCGACATGATGCAGAACGGGTTCTTCTGGTACTGCGCACCGATGATCTTCAGTGGCGCGCCCTTGGCGACGGCCGCGCCCGTGATGTCGGGGGCGCTGATCGCCACGAGCGCCTTCTTGGTGACGACGTCCGTCTCCATCGGCGTCGCGGACGGGCCGCCGCCGATCAGCGTGACCTTCGAGAAGCCCTCGTCCGTGTAGTAGCCCTTGGTGTCCGCGATGTAGCTGCCCGCGAACTCGACGTTCTTGATCCAGGACAGCCGAAGCGTCAGCTCACCGAAACTCTTGGACCCGGAGGACGTGGGGGAGGAGGACGAGGACGACGAGTCGGAACCGCCGCACGCGGCGAGCAGCGGGCCGCCGAGCAGCACGGCACCGCCCAGCTGCAGTCCCCGCGTGAGGAAGAGACGGCGGTCGGTGGCGGCGAACGCTCTGCCGTCACTGTTCGTACTTCTGGTCATGGCGCGCTTTCCTTTCACTGGCCGGGTCGGCACCGGCTCCTGGCGGACATGAGGAACGTGGATGGGGCGAGGCCCGGACAGTGCCGGGCCGGTCTCCGGTCGGGCGGCTGACCTGGGATCAGAGACCCCAGGTCAGAGGCCGAGGAGGAGTTCGGGGGTGCGGGCGCGGGAGCAGCAGATGGTGATCCGGTCGTTGGCCGCGTGCTCGTCCGGGGTCTGGACCTCGTCGCGGTGGTCGGGTTCGCCGGCCAGGACGGGGGTGAGGCATGCGCCGCAGATGCCCTGCTCGCAGGAGAGCTCGACCTCGACGCCGTGGGCGGTGAGGACCTCGGCGATGGTGCGGTCGGCGGGGACGGGATAGCCGGTGCCGGTGCTCGCGATCCGTACGGTGAACGCGGTGGCGACTTCGGCTCCGGCTTCGGCTCCGGCGGACGGCGGAGCCGCCGGGGCGAAGCGTTCGGTGTGAAGTTGCCCGGGTTGCCAGCCCGCAGCGGTCGCCTTGGCCACGACGTGGGTCATGAAGCCGGCGGGCCCGCAGACATAGACGGCCGTGTCCGGTTCCGGGACCTGGAGTTCGGTGGGCAGCCCCGCGCGGACGGTGTCCCCCTGGTCGCTGTGGTGGACCACTGCCCGCTCGCCGAGAGCGGAGGTCTGGAGCCGCTCCAGCAGGGGGGCCTCCGCCGCGCTGGAGGTGTAGTGGTGCAGGACGAACGACGCTCCCCGCGCGGCCAGGGCTTCGGCCATCGACAGCAGGGGTGTGATGCCGATACCGCCCGCGACGAGCACGTGATGCCCGGCCGCCACGAGCGGGAAGTGGTTGCGCGGGGGCGAGATCCGTAGCCGTCGGCCCACGGTGAGGTCACGGTGCAGGGTGCGGGAGCCGCCCCGGCCGGTGTCGTCGCGCCGTACGCAGATCAGGTAACGGCCTGTTTCCCGGGGGGAGTTGCACAGGGAGTACTGACGGACGAGGGAGGGGCCGAGATGAACGTCGATGTGGGCGCCGGCCTCGAAGGACGGCAGGGCCCCGCCGTCCGCCGCCCGGAGTTCGTAACTGCGGCTGGTGCCGGAGGCGAGGGAGATCGTGTGGACGATGACGTCGAGTGTCTGCACGGTGGGCCCCTACGCGGTGAAGAAGTGACTCAGGCCCAGGTCGCGCAGGCCGCGGCGGTAGGCGATGGAGCTGCGGTCGGCGGGGATGTGCACTTCGAGTTTCGGGTCGAGGGGGAGGTTCTCGGGTTTCTGGACCTCGACGACGGCGCGGTCCTCCTCGAAGACCGTGCGGTTGAAGTCGTATACCGCCTGGACGGGCTGGTCGGTGTCGAAGTTGCGGGCGATGGGCGCGAACATGCGGGTCTGGCGGGCGGAGACGGGGGAGGCGGCATTCATGATGTGGAGCAGCCCGCCGTCGGGGAAGTGCACGACGAGCGTGGCCGTGAACGGCAGGTGCACGTCGAAGCGGCGCAGCCACCGGAAGCCGGGCGGGGCCTCCTTGGTGCCGTGCGGGTAGTTGCTGACGGTGCTCCAGTAGTCGACGGAGTGGCCGTACCGGTGGCGTACCGGGGTGTAGTCGGGGACCTCCACGTTGTCGGGGTCGCCGAAGGAGTCGAGGTGCACGAAGCCGAAGTGGGCGACGTCGAGGAAGCCCTCGACCTGGCGCCCGGCGAAGGCGGCGATGTCGATCCAGGGGCAGTTGATCTGCTGGAAGCCCGCCTCGTCCCAGTGGGCCATGGCCGGGATCACCGGGTCGGCTTCCGGGGCCGGCCGCAGGCAGGTCCACACCAGCCCGTACCGCTCGACGACGGGGTAGGTCCGCAGGTTCAGCCGGGACGGGATCTTCGACTCCGGATGGGCCGGCACCTGCACGCACCGCCCGCCGTCACCGAAGCGTAGCCCGTGATACGCGCAGGTGATGCCGCTCCCGTCGCCGCCGCCGAGGCTCAGCGGCACCCCGCGGTGCGGGCAGATGTCGTGGGCCACGACCACGTTGCCGTCCACCCGGTAGGCCACCAGGGTCTCGTCGAGCAGGCACACGGCGGCCGGGGCGTCGCCGATCTCGCTCGACAGGGCGACCGGGTACCAGTGCTGGGCGAGGATCGCCCAGTCGTCGGCATCGAACGTGCAGTCCCGGGGCAGGGCAGGCCGGGGTGGAGCAGTGGTCATGCGAAAATCCTTCTGCGTAGCGCGGCTGGGAACGGCCAGCCGGACACCTGTAAGGCGCGCACGCCAGGACGACGGCGTGGGACAAGTGCGAGGCGAGAGAGTGCGGCGACAAGCCGATCCCGGGTCAGAGGCACCGTGGAACCGCAGACCGGGCAGGGCACCGGCCGCGGACATCGGCACGAGGTCAGTTGTTCGAGCTCTCGGACTCCGGATGTGAACCGTGCGCCACGCGTCCGCGCGTCCAGGCCGACTGGTGGGCACGGCACCGGAGGTCCGTGCTGCACTCGCTGACAAAGCTCATCGCGCATCCCTCCGTGCTCAGCGCCGACTGTCTGTCGCCGGACGACCAAGCCGAGACTGACGCACGGAGATTGCCCTGTCATTCCGTGTTTGTTACTTACGGATTCCATGCCCGGTTTTGGCCCGGGGCGCCGAAGCGAGCGCCCGCGGAACCGTGGCAGGCAATGGAGTTCTCGGTGTTCTCGGTACCTCGGAATCATGGCAATGGGCTCGATGACCCGGCACCGCAACACTCGCGCCGAACTCGGCCAGGACGGCTACAGCCAAGGACCGTCGCCTTCCTGTTCCTGGTGGGAGTAACGCTGAGGTACTCGATTCCGCGCAGCCACTTGGGGCTCTTGCAGTCGAATAGGTGGGGCTCGACCAGACGGAGTGGGAAACCGTGTCCGGCGGTGAGGGGCTCGCCGTTGTGGTGTGTGGCCAGGAGGGCGCCGGGGGACGTGAAGTCGGTGCGGCGGAGGTTGACGGAGTGGCGGAACTCCGCCCAGGCCAGTGTGACCTCCGGTGCAGGCGGCATCAGGTCCAGGACGGCCGTCGTGGGGATGCCGTACTTTCCGTGGTCGGTGGAGGTGGGGCCGGTCGCGCAGCGCAGGTCGGCGACGACCGTGACGTGGGAGAGTGCGGTGAGGTCCTCGAACGTCCAGCTGGTTCGGAGCCGGCGGAGGTGGCGCCGTGGACGCGCAGGTTCCGGCGTTCGGGGCGGAACCGGGGGACGGGCCCGTAGCGGGAGACAGGCCATCCGTTCCGGGCAACCAGGTGATCAAGCCGGGGGCGCATGTGATCAATCCCTGGCTGCAGGCCGAGGTGCTGCTGAAAGCCGCCGTGTCCATGAGTGTCTCGTCGAGCCCCGAGCCGCTCGGTTACGCCCGTTGAGCTGCGGGTAATGTGCTGGCCATGCCCGATACCCCGGCCCTGACCGAACGCGACCGCCTGCTGAGGTTGACCGCGGACTACGTCCTGGAGCACGGCGTCGCGGAGATGACCCTGCGCAAGCTCGGCAGCGCGATCGGCACCAACAATCGCATGCTGCTGTACTACTTCGGCTCCAAGGAGGAGCTGATCACGGCCGCGCTGGCCGAGGCGAGCGGGCGCTTCCCGATTCTCAGCAAGGCGTTCGCCATCATGGACGACCAGCTGCGCCCGCTGCGTGAGCGGATCACCGCGGCCTGGGACGCAGTGGCGGCAGCCGAGAACCTGCCGTTCCACCGGACGTTCTTCGAGGCACTGGGCCTGGCCGCGCATCAACGCGGCCGGTTCGACAGCTTCCTGGGGTCGGTGGGCAGGGACTGGCGCGAACAACTCGCGGCCTCGCTGGGCGGCGGCGGCGTGCCGAAGGCCGCCGCGGACGACTTGGCCCGGGAACTGGTCGCGCTGTGGCGCGGCCTGCAACTGGACCTGATCACCTCGGGCGACCGGGCCGGGACCGATCGGGTGATCGCGTCCGCCGCCGAGTCGATCGCCCGGCGGGCGGCGACGGCCGCCGCTCCAAGATCCTGATGTCCCGTCACGTCTCCCTGGGCGACGGGGTTTTCAAGATGCCATCGGGATCCGGGGGACGACAATGTCCAGTGGACCGTCCGGAACCGCGACCGCGTCCTGGCTCCAGCCCCAGATCGAACAGACCTTGCGCAGCGGGTCGCTGTGCCCGTCCCTGCCGTGCAGCACCCGGTAGTTGTCGATGCAGATCATCTCACCCGGGCCCACCCGGAACATCGGCCCGCTGTCACGGGCCGCGACGACCGCGTCCTGCCAGGCGCGCACATACGTCCAGTGCTCCGGCTCCAACGGGCCCTCGACCGGCGCGAGATAGGGATGGTGACGACCCTGGAAGCGGCCCGATGGAGTCCGCCGGACGATCGGCGAAAAGCCACGATGCGGGTAGTTGGGCTCGGAGTGGTCGATGTCGACAGTGCGGCAGAAATCGGCGAGCGCGGTGCTGCCGGGATCGGCGGCCAGCAGGTCCAGCAGCCGGGAGGTGTCGATCAGGAAAGAGTCGCCGCCGCTGGCCGCGGGCCGCTCGCACCACAGGAACAGATGGTCGGGGGCGTAGTCACCGAAAGCGAAGCCGTCGTTGTGGGCGACCATCCGCTCCTCGGACGAGCCGGCGTCGCGTTTGCGGCCGCGCCTGTCGGCAGGCTGCGCCTTCATCTTCATAGCCTCGACCTGGCCGCTCTCCTTCGTCGCCTCGAACTGGGTGCCGCAACGCACAGCCCGGTCCCCCATGATCGCGCGGCCCATCGCGACCGCCGTCTCCTCGTCCGGCAGCCCGGTCACGATGGCCGCGCCCTCGGCGGCGAGCACCTCTGCCGCCTCCTGTGGGCCGGTTACTTTGCGCGGGATGAAACTTGCGGTGCTGACGTCCAACACAGCGCCTCCTGAAGTCCGCGGAACCAAGCCTGATTGAACCAATCGGTTCAATCAGAGTAGAAGCCCCACGTTTCACCAACGTGACGCACCCGCGTGCTTTGGGTTGCCCACGCGGACCCTGGGGTCCACCCGGCCCTGGGCTCGTGCCATGCACAGCTTGAACCTGATCCGGCGCCGGCCGGGGCGAGAGCGAGGCCGAGGGACTGGCCCGGCTGCGGGCCGAGACCACGCGGCTGAGGCAGGGCGGCAAGGGGCTCGGTACGGAGCGTGATGTGCTCAAACGCTGCATGGTCCTGTGGGTGAGGTAACAGCTGCGGATCCGGCCGTCGTGGCCCGGGGATCAGCTACCGGAGGACCGGGCACCACATTCCGCACACTGTCTGACATGGCCTCGCCTGGCAGTGGCCGCAGGCTTCCTCGGACTGGCCGCGGTTGCTCTTACCGGCGTCCGCGCCTGAAGCCAGGCGAAGGCGGACACTCAAACGGCAGTTGGCTGAGCGAGCGGGACATGATCCTTGACCGAAACGGACCGTCCTTGGAACTCGATGCATCCGACGGCGCCGAGAAGGGGTTTCTCGACGGACCGCGCTGCGGCGATCCGTGTCATGCCGTGGCCGTACCGGCTGTGCGCAGCTCATCACCCGAACTGCTGGGGGGGGGCTGTTCCGGTTTTGATGTTGGTGGTGAGGTGTTGGTTGGGGCCTTGTGGCTTGTGGGTGTCATGGTGGGGAGGGGGGCTGTGATTGTGG
>NZ_JBHXLU010000163.1:0-10469 GCF_042720695.1 Streptomyces sp. NPDC058457
GTCCCCCTCCCCCCCCCCCGCGGGGGGCCCGGGGGGCCACCGCGACCCCCGCGGCCCCCCCCGGCCCGTCCGTGGACGGGTCAGAGGTTGTAGGCGAACCTCCGGCCCGCGCCGCCGTCGACCACCAGGGTCTGACCCGTGATCCAGGCCGAGAGGTCCGTCAGGAAGAACAGGATGGCCGACGCGATGTCGCTCGTCCTGCCCACCCGCCCCAACGGCACCTGTCCGGCGGCCCGGTCGTAGTAGTCGGGCTCGGGGTGCCGCTCGGCCACGCGAGGGGTCGCCGTCTGACCGGGGGCCACGACGTTCACCCGGATGTCCGGTCCGAGTTCGAGGGACGCCGTACTGACCAGGTTGACGAGGCCCGCCTTCGCCGCACCGTACACGGCGTGGTGGGGAGCGGACCGCAGACCCGAGACGGAACCGACGAACACCATCGATCCACCCTCGGTCATGGCCCTCGCGCCGACCTGAAGGGCGAGGAGGACATGACGGAGGTTCAGATCGAGTCCTCGCTGCCAGAGTTCGTCGGTCACCTCGTCCAGCGGGCCGTTGTCGGAGATGCCGACGATGTCCGCCAGCCCGTGCAGCGGACCGAAGCGTGCGACGGCCTCGGCGACCAGCCGCTCCACATCCGCGCGGTCGGTGGCGTCACCGGTGAGGGCCAGGCCGTCGACCTCGTCGGCGACCGCCGCGGCACGCTCGGGGTCCCTGTCGACCACGGACACCCTGGCGCCGACGTTCGCCGCGGCGAGACAGGTCTGCCGGCCGATGCCCAGCCCCCCGCCGAGTACGAGGACATGCCTGCCCTTGAGCTCGATCAGGCCGCGGTATTCGGGCGTGAGTTCGGTGATGCCCATCGTGCCTCCCTCTCTGCCGAGGGGCCGGTCCGCAAGGCGCCGCAGAAGGTGGTGACACGTTCCTTGACGCCCGGCGGAGCCACCTCGTTAATATAGCCATATCCGTTAAAGAAGTTAGATGAATAAGCGAGAAGTGTTCAAGCCGCCGACGGAGAGGTGATTCCCGAATGATCCAGGTGCAGCCGGAACGCTTTCTCCGAGGTGTGCTGCCGGGACTGTCCTGGGTCGACGGTGGCTCACGACTGCCGTCCGCGGGCCACGCGAAGCTGCCGGCCGATACCGTGCGGGCCGCCCGCGTGCCGGCCGGGGTCCATCTCGCCTTCACCGGACCGGTGTCGACGGTCGAGCTGACGGTGGAGGTGGGGGAGCGGACCACCGTGCCTGCCCCCACCGTCCCCGAGGGATTCGTCGTACGAGTGTCGGGGAGCCCCTCTCGCGTGGTGCCGTTGCCCTCCCGGGGCGGAACGGTGCGCGTGCGACTGCCGGAGCGGGACCGGGACCGCGTGGTGCGGGTGTACCTGCCCGAGTCGACGGAGGTGACGGTGGTCGGCCTCGCGGGCGACCACCGCCCGGAACCCGTTTCGCGAGGCCCCCTCTGGGTGGTCTACGGCGACTCCATCACGCAGGGCTGGTCGGTCACGGAGCCCGGCCTGGCGTGGCCCTCACAGGTCGCCGACATCCTCGGACTCGACCTGGTCAACCTCGGCCTCGCGGGGGCGGCGCGCGGCGAACTACTGACCGCCGACGTGCTGGCCGCCTCCGGGGCGGAGGCCGTGACCCTGGCCTGGGGGACCAACGCCTACTCGTCCCTGCCGACCAGCACCGCCCAGATCGCGGAGACGATGCGGCTCTACCTCACCGCCGTGCGCGAAGGCCTGCCCGAGGTGCCGGTCGTGGTGGTGAGCCCGATCGTCCGTCCGGACGCCGAGCACGTCCCCAACCGGTTCGGCGCGAGCCTCGCCGATCTCCGTGCCGCTCTGGAAGAGGCGGTGCGCCGGTTCGTCGAGGCGAGAGGTGACGACCGGGTGACCCTCGTACCGGGGTTGCACCTGGTGCCGTCCGAATGCCTCGTGGACGGCATTCATCCAGGGGACGCGGGACACCGCGGCCTCGCCGAGGGCGTCACCCCGTACATCGCCGCCGGGTTCGGGCGGAACGCGGCACACGCAGGGGCCGGTGCGCCATGACGAGCCAGGCTTCGCCGAACCGGTGGACGGACCCACCGCCATCACCGGCGCGGACACCGCGCCCGCAGGCCGTTCACCACTGACCGCACCAGCGCAGCACCGCCGTACCACGGTGGGGAGGAGTGAGATGGACCCGTCGAACGTGTTCCGCCTGACCGGAAAGGTGGCCGTGGTCACCGGCGCCGGGAGCGGCATCGGGCGGGCGAGCGCGGGTGTCCTCGCCGCGGCCGGCGCCCGGGTCGTCGTCGCCGATCTGGACCTGGCGGGCGCCGAGGAGACCGCGGCCGGCATCAAGGAGGAAGGCGGGGAGGCCGTGGCCCGCCGGGTGGACGTGGCGGACCCGGCCGCCATGGGTGCGTTGGTCGACGAGGCCGTCTCCGGACTCGGACGGCTGGACGTCCTCGTCAACAACGCGGGCATCATGATCCGCCGTCCGCTCGCCGAGGTCCCGCCGGACGAGTTCGACCGCGTGCTGTCGGTCAACCTGAAGAGTGTTCTCTACGGCAGCCAGGCTGCGGCGCGGGTGATGCGGCCGGGGTCGAGCATCGTCAACACACTCTCCACGATCATCGACTTCGCCACCGCCGGCACCGGCTCCTACGCCGCCGCCAAGAAGGGCGGCGAGGCGCTGACCCGGACCTTCGCCGTCGAACTGGGACCCCGGGGCATCCGGGTCAACGGCGTCGCCCCCGGCTGGACGGACACCGGCATCACCCGGCAGCGACACGTGGACGACGCGGGCGAGTTCCAGCAGAGCGGCTTCGACCGACTCGCGAGCAGGATGGCCGCGGCCGCTCCGCTGGGAACGGTGGCCGAAGCCATCGACTCCGCGTACGCCGTGCTCTATCTGGCGTCGGACGCGAGCCGCTGCGTCACCGGACACGTGATCCGCGTCAACGGCGGCGCGTCCATGGCCTGAGGGGCGATCATGACAGGAAGACTGCACGGCAAGGTGGCACTCATCACCGGAGCCGCGCGCGGCCAAGGCGCCTGCGAGGCCGCTCTGTTCGCGCGGGAGGGCGCCGAGGTCATCGTCAGCGACGTACTGGACGATCGCGGTGCGGCGACCGCACGTTCGGTGGCGGGCTGCTACCTCCACCTCGACGTCACCTCCGTCGCGGACTGGAGCGCCGCCGCCGACACCGTGCGCAAGCGGTTCGGGCGGCTGGACGTCCTGGTCAACAACGCGGGGATCGCGCCCGCACGGCTGGGCCGGGTGGACGAGCTCGACGTCGAGGACCACCTGCGGCTCTTCGACGTCAACGTCCACGGCGCCTTCTACGGTATCCGCGCCCTGCTGCCCCTGCTGCGGAAGGGCCGTGGCGCCTCGATCGTCAACGTGTCCTCGATCGACGGGCTGACCGGCATCGGCTCGATGGCGAGCTATGTCGCGTCGAAGCACGCACTGACCGGACTCACCCGGTCGATGGCGATCGATCTGGGCCCGCTCGGGATCCGGGTCAACTCCCTGCACCCGGGGGTCGTCGACACACCTCTGGTCCGCTCGATCGGCGAGGCCCGGTCCGCGAGGCTGGCCCGCACCGTGGGGCGGCAGCCCCTGGCCCGGATGGGCCGGTCCGAGGAGGTCGCGGCCCTGGCCCTCTTCCTCGCCTCGGACGAGGCGTCGTACTGCACCGGGTCCCAGTTCACCGCCGACGGCGGTCATCTCGCCGGCCCCTACCGGGAGTTACCCGTCTGAACAAGGCCCGGCCGACCGGCCGGGACGAGCCGCTCCGACCAAGGGCGGGCTCCGCCGGGAGTCCGCAGTGATCCGAAGTGATCTGACGATGCAGAGCCGATGAAGTCTTTCCCCATGAGGGACCCGTTGGACGACGCCCGGTGCCGACCAGGGCGCCGTCCAGGGATGCTCAGGAGGTCACCGTGTCCGAATCCCCGTCCAGTATGGTCGACAGGGTCGTCATGATCCTGGGTGTCTTCGAGCGGTCCACCGGACCGCTCAACCTGGGGCAGATCAGCGCCCGCAGTGGTCTCCCGCGCTCCTCCGTGCACCGGATCCTCCAGCAGCTCGTCAACGCCCGCCTGCTGAGCAGGTACGACAACGAGTACCGGCTGGGACTGCGCATGTTCGAGATCGGCAGCCTGGTCGTGCACCGCACCCGGATGAACGAGGTCGCCAGGCCCCTGTTGCAGGAACTGTGCACGGCCACCGGACACGTGGTGCACCTGGCGGTACTCGACCGGCAGGACGTCGTCTACCTGGAAAAGGTCGGCGGGAACTTCGCCAGCACCCTCCCGTCCAGGATAGGGGGCCGTTTCCCGGCCCACTGCACCGCGGTGGGCAAGGCGATCCTCGCCCACTCGCCCAAGGAGGTGGTGGACGAGTACCTCTGGAGCGATCTGGGCCGCCGTACGGAGGCCAGCATCACCACGCCCCAGGCCCTGGAAGCCGTCCTCGCGCGGATCCGCAGCACCGGATACGCCACGGAGACCGGCGAGTCCGTCTCCGGGGTGTCCTGCGTGGCCGCACCTGTTCTCGTCATGAACCAGGCGGTCGCCGGCATCTCGGTGTGCGGCCCGCAGGAGCGCATCCGTGTCGACGAACTGAAGTTCCACGTGAAGTGGATCGCCGCCGAGATCTCCCGCCGTCTGACGGCCACCTCCACGCCACGGCCGCGCCCGCGCCCGCTGATCACTTCTGTCCCGCTCAGCGGGCACATGGCGTCCGCAGGCGTGGCCGACGCCGGACGATGAGGGCGTGATGGACGAAGCGGTGATGACCGCGAACCCGCGACGACCGGCCCCGGCGTCCGCCCCGGCCGCGATCCGTCGGCCACGCACACCGCGGTGCCGGTGGACCGCCGCCCGCGGAGGACACTCATGACGGCCGGGACGGAAGCCGTGCTCGCGGCGGCCACCCGGCTGGAGCGGGCGAGTGCCACCGGGCGGGCCTGCGGGCCGGTCACCGACCTCATCGGCGGGACCGACATCGCGACCGCCTACCGGGTGCAGCAGACCGTCACCGAACGCAGGCTGGCCGCCGGCGCCCGGCTGATCGGGCGGAAGATCGGACTGACCTCCGCGGCGGTGCAGTCGCAGGTGGGCGTCGACCGGCCCGACTTCGGCGTCCTCTTCGACGACATGCGCTACGCCGACGGCGACGTGGTGCCCTACGGCAGGCTGTTGCAGCCCAAGGCCGAGGCCGAGGTCGCGTTCCTGCTGGGCCGCGACCTCACCGACACCCGCGACCTGTCCGTGCTGCGGGAGGCCGTGGCAGCGGCCTACCCCGCCGTGGAGATCGTCGACAGCCGTATCGCCGACTGGAAGATCGGCATCACGGACACGGTGGCCGACAACGCCTCGTCCGGGGTCTTCGTGCTGGGCGGTCAGGGACGGTCGCTGGACACCTTCGATCCGCTCGACACGGTCATGACGATGCGGCGCGACGGCGAGACCGTCTCCGGCGGCACCGGGCGCGACTGTCTCGGAGACCCGCTCAACGCCCTCGGCTGGCTCGCCGCGACCGCGATCGAGTTCGGTTCGCCGCTGCGCGCGGGGGACCTGGTGCTCTCCGGGGCGCTCGGGCCGATGGTCCCGGTGCTCCCCGGGGACGTCTTCGAGGTGACGATCGAGCCGCTCGGCACCATCACCGCCCGCTTCTCGGAGGAAAAGGGAGAGTGATGACGGACAGGGTGGGAGTCGCGATCATCGGGTCGGGGAACATCGGAACCGACCTGCTGATCAAGATCAAACGTACCTCGAAGAACCTTGAGGCACTCGCCATGGTGGGGATCGACCCCGAGTCGGACGGTCTGGCCCGCGCCGCCCGCCTCGGCGTGGCGACGACCGCGGAGGGGGTCGAGGGCCTGCTCCGCATGCCGGAGTTCGAGCGGGTCCGGATCGTGCTCGACGCCACCAGCGCCGCCGCCCACGTCGCCAACGCGCGGGCACTGGAAGGGTCCGGACGGCGGCTGGTGGACCTGACACCGGCGGCGCTCGGCCCCTTCGTGATCCCTGCGGTCAACCTCGGCGAACACCTCGACGCCCCGAACATCAACATGGTGACGTGCGGCGGTCAGGCCACCATCCCGATCGTGGCCGCCGTGTCCCGGGTGACCGAGGTGCCGTACGCGGAGATCGTCGCGTCCGTCGCCTCGCGTTCCGCCGGTCCTGGCACCCGGGCCAACATCGACGAGTTCACCGAGACCACCGCCCACGCCATCGAGACGGTGGGCCGCGCCCGCCGCGGCAAGGCGATCATCATCCTCAACCCGGCCGAACCGCCGCTGATCATGCGGGACACCGTGTTCTGCCTGGTCGGCCAGGCCGACCACGACCAGATCCGCCGGTCCGTCGAGGAGATGGTGGCCGAGGTCGCCACCTATGTGCCGGGCTACCGTCTGGTGCAGGACGTGCAGTTCACCCCGATCGAGCGGACCGAGGCCGCGACCCTGCTGCCCGAGACGGCCGGCCCGGTCGACACCAAGGTGTCGGTGTTCCTGGAGGTCGAGGGAGCCGCGCACTACCTGCCCGCCTACGCGGGCAACCTCGACATCATGACGTCCGCCGCGCTGCGCGTCGCCGAGCGGATCGTCGAGCAGGCGGAACTGGTGGCCCGATGACCGAGATCTACGTCCAGGACGTGACCCTGCGCGACGGCATGCACGCCATCCGGCACCGCATCGAGCCCGAGCAGGTCGGCCGGATCGTCGCCGCCCTCGACCGGGCCGGAGTGGCGGCGATCGAGGTCAGCCACGGCGACGGCCTGGCCGGCGCCAGCCTCAACTACGGACCCGGCAGCCACACCGACTGGGAGTGGATCGAGGCCGCCGTCGCCAACGCCCCCCGCGCGGTCATCACGACCCTGCTGCTGCCCGGCGTCGGCACCGTCACCGAACTCCGCAAGGCCTTCGACCTGGGCGTGCGTTCGGTGCGGGTCGCCACCCACTGCACCGAGGCGGACGTGGCGGCCCAGCACATCGCCGAAGCCCGCGAACTCGGCATGGACGTCTCCGGGTTCCTGATGATGAGCCACATGCTCCCGCCGGCCGAACTCACCCGGCAGGCCAAGCTGATGGAGTCCTACGGCGCGCACTGCGTCTACATCACCGACTCCGCCGGCCGGCTCACCTCGGAGGACGTCCGCGACCGGGTCAGGGCCTACCGTGAGGTCCTCGACGACGACACCCAGATCGGCATCCACGCCCACGAGAACCTCTCGCTCGGCGTCGCCAACTCCCTGGCCGCCGTGGAGGAGGGCGCCTACCGCGTCGACGCGTCGCTGGCCGGACAGGGCGCGGCCGCGGGCAACAACCCCATCGAGCCGTTCGTGGCGGTCGCCAACCTCAAGGGCTGGAAGACCGGTTGCGACCTCTTCACGCTGGAGGACGCCGCCGACGATCTCGTCCGGCCGCTCCAGGACCGCCCCGTCCGGGTGGACCGGGAGACCCTCACCATCGGCTACACCGGCGTGTACGGCAGCTTTCTGCGCCACGCCGAGAACGCGGCGCGGCTGTACGGCGTCGACACCCGGGAGATCCTCGTCGAGGCGGGTCGCCGCCAACTCGTCGGTGGGCAGGAGGACATGCTCATCGACATCGCACTGACCCTCCAGACCCAGAAGTCCTGACGTCCCGGACGCCGGCCTTCCCGACCCGGCCGATGTCCAGGACCCCGGGTCGGACCACCACATCGAGCCGTATTCCGGGCCGTCGCCGCATCGACCCGGACTGGGAGGCATTGGAATGGAAACGTCCCGAGCTGGAGTACGAGCAGAAGCCAGAGGTGTCGGACGATGACCGCACTCACCTTCGAGTCGACCAGGGTCACCCACGACGTGGACGGACTCACCTTCGCCTGCCACGAGGCCGGTGAGGGCGAGCCGCTGTTCCTGCTGCACGGGTCCGGCCCCGGCGTCAGCGCCTGGTCGAACTTCCGCTACAACCTGCCTGTCTTCGCCGAACACTTCCGCACGATCGCGCCCGACCTCCCGGGGTTCGGCGGCAGCGACCTGCCGGAACTCACCGAGGTCTATCCGGTGGCCGCCGCGCGCCGGATCGCCGGCCTCATGGACGAACTGGGCATCGAGTCCGCGGTGTTCGTCGGCAATTCCATGGGCGGCGCGGTCGCGGCGGAGCTCGCCGCCCTGTATCCCGAACGGGTCCGCCGACTGGCTCTCATGGGATCGGGCGGACTCTCCGTAGGACTGTTCGCCGCCGAGCCGAGCGAGGGTTTCGTACGGCTCTTCGAGTTCCTCGACGACCCCACCCGGGAGCGCATGATCGCCTGGGTCAGGACCATGGTCAGCGACCACAGCAGGATCACCGACGAACTCATCGACGAGCGGATGCACAACGCCCTGGAGGAAGGCGTCATAGACAAGACCCGGAAGATCATCGGGTCGATGTTCCATCCCGCACTGCGGCAGAAGTACACGCCCCTGTGGACCAAGGCGGCGGCCTTCACCACTCCGACCCTGCTGCTGTGGGGGCGGGACGACCGGATGCTCCCCTACGACCAGGCGCACTTCGCCACCCGGTGGCTGCCGGAGGTCGAGTTGCACACCTTCGCCCGCTGCGGGCACTGGGTGCAGGTGGAGCGCAAGACCGAGTTCGAACGAGTGGTGCTGGAGTTCCTCACCCGGAAGACATCGGAAGTGGAAGGTGCCGGGCATGGCGCATGAAGTCGTCGAGAGAGTCGAGCAGTACGGTCCCAAGCTGGCCGAACTGGCCGTCGAAAACGAGAAGTTGGGCAAGCTGAGCGGCGAGACCGTCGGTCTCCTGCGCTCCGCCGGAGTGCTGCGCCTGCTCCAGCCGACCAAGTTCGGCGGCTACGCGGCCCACCCCCGCGACTTCGCCGAAGCCGTCATGGCCGTGGCCCGGCACGACGGTGCCGCCGGCTGGGTGTGCGGGGTCGTGGGGGTCCACCCCTGGGAAGTCGCCCAGATGGACCCGCGGGTCGCCCAGGAGATCTGGGGCGAGAACCAGGACACCTGGATCGCCTCCCCCTACATGCCGAACGGGATCGCCGAGCCGGTGGACGACGGCTACGTCCTCTCCGGGCGCTGGCCCTTCTCGTCGGGGACCGACCACTGCGACTGGGTGTTCCTCGGCGCGCTCGTCGGGGACGGCAAGGGCAGGCCGGCCTCACCGCCGAGCGTCCTGCACGTGATCCTGCCCAGGTCGTCGTACGAGATCGTCGACGACACCTGGGACGTCATCGGACTGTCCGGCACCGGCAGCAAGGACGTCGTCGTCGACGGCGCGTTCATCCCCGCCTACCGGACCGTCAACCAGGACGAGGTGTCGGCCGGAGAGGCGGCGGAGGGAAACGGGGTCACCGAAGCCCTCTACCGGCTGCCGTTCACCTCCATGTTCCCGCTCGGGATCACCTCGGCCGTCATCGGCATCTGCGAGGGAGCCCTCGACGTCCACCTGGCCCAGCAGCGCGACCGGGTCGCGGTGACCGGGGTGCAGGTGCGCGACGACCCGTACGTGCTCTACTCGGCGGGCGAGGCCGCCTCGGAGATCGCCGCCTCCCGTGTGCAGCTGATCGACGGGATCAGCCGGGTGTACGACCGGGTCGCGGCCGGAGAGCCGGTCTCCGTCGAGGAGCGCTCCAGGGTCCGGCGCAACCAGGTGCGCTGCGCCTGGCGGGCGGTGTCGGCCCTCGACGAGATCTTCGCGAGGTCCGGGGGCAACGTCATCCGGCGGGACAACCCGCTGCAGCGCTACTGGCGGGACGCGCATGTCGGCCTGGCCCACATGATCCATGTGCCGGGTGCGGCCTACCACGCCAACTCCCTGGCCCAGATGGGTCTTGAACTGCCTCCGCAGCTGCGGGTGCTGATCTGAATTCCGGCGCCGTGGGCGAGGAGGAGAGAACACATGCAGAGTGAGAGCGGAACGAACGCCTCTTCCCCCGGTGTGCCGGACTCCCCGCACGACAAGGGCCACTTCCGCCAGGTGCTGGGGAACTTCCCCACGAGCGTGGTGGCCATCACGGCGGGAATTCCCGGAAGTCGGCCCGAGGGGATGATCGTCGGATCGTTCACCTCGGTCTCCCTCGATCCGCCCCTGGTTGCCTTTCTGGCGGACCGCTCCTCCGGGACGTTCCCCAGGATCCGGGCGGCCGGGCGGTTCTGCGTCAACGCACTGGCGGCCGACCAGGAGGTCCTGTGCCGGTCGATGGCGACCAGGAGCGCCGACCGCTTCGACGGCGTTCCCTGGCGGCTCTCGCCGTTGGGAAACCCCGTGCTCGACGGCGTGGTCGCCTGGATCGACTGCGAGCTCGCGGAGGTCGTCGAGATCGGCGACCACTGTCTGGCCGTGGGGCGGGTCCATGCCCTGCGCGCCGAGTCGGCCAAGACACCGCTGCTGTTCTTCCGCGGCGGCTACGGCGACTACTTCTCCACCACTTCGCTGGTCCTGGACCGGCTCGTCGGCTGGTAGCGGCGGTCCCGCGA
>NZ_JBHXLU010000164.1:0-9326 GCF_042720695.1 Streptomyces sp. NPDC058457
CGCCTCCGCTCCCGG
Source organism: Streptomyces sp. NPDC058457 (assembly GCF_042720695.1). Classification (NCBI taxonomy): domain Bacteria; kingdom Bacillati; phylum Actinomycetota; class Actinomycetes; order Kitasatosporales; family Streptomycetaceae; genus Streptomyces; species Streptomyces sp. NPDC058457. The sequence goes on from NZ_JBHXLU010000164.1 coordinate 16, forward strand.
CCACGAGGAGCCGGGTGACCCGGGCGGTCTGCCGCAGCGGCGCCGTCGGCACCGTAGCGCTGCCCCCGGCGCGCCCGAACCGCAGCCGGCCGCGCGCCGCCCCGAGGAGGCGGCCGCTGCGCTCGCGGCCCTCCAGTACGGCACCGCCGCGGCGCGGGCCCCCAAGCGGGCGAGCACGCCCGATCCCCACCGGACCGACGACGAAGGAGGAGCGGCCAGATGAGCAGCCGCGATGCGGGCGAGACGGCATGGGTGCTGGACCCCGTCCTGCAGGTACCGCATGTACTGGCCGCCGTCCTGCTCACCCGGGACGGCCTGGCGACCGGCTACACCGACGGCCTGTCCCAGGCGAGTGCCGAGCGGGTGGCCGCGATCACCAGTACCGTGCAGGGCGCCTGCCGGGCCGCTGCGGCCGCATTCGCGGACCGGGACCGGGCCGAGGTGCGGCAGGTGGTCATCGAGTCGGACCACGGGTACGTGCTGATCGTGCCCACCGATCACGGCACCTGTGTGGCCGCCTACGGTGACCCGGAGGTGCGGCTCGACCTGCTGGCGCACCGGGTGCACTCGCAGGTGGCCCGGCTGGGTGAGAAGGCGATGGCGGCCGCGCCCAGAGGCTCCGACGGCGGCGCACCGGCATGACCGGCCGCCGTGGCGGCCGTCCCCTGGTCCCCGCGTACCTGTCGACCGGCGGTGTGGCCCGGCCCAGCCGTCCGCACCTGGAACGGCTGACGGTGCTCACCCGTGACGGGACCCCCCTGCCCGCCGGTCTGCCCGCCGCCGAACTGGCCCTGCTGGAGCTGCTGTCCGGCGGCGCGCTGACGGTGGTGGAGGCGGCGGCACTGCTGCGGCTGCCGTTCTCCGCCGCGCGGGTGCTGGCCGCCGACCTCGTCGACCGGGACCTGGTCCAGGCCCGCGCGCCGATCCCGCCCGCCGAACGGTTCGACCCCGACCTGCTGAAGAGAGTGGCCGATGGCCTCCGCGCCCTCAAGCACCAGTGAGCTGCCCCGCGCGGGCGGCACCCATCTCCCCGACGGCGCCCGCGATCTGGTGAAGATCCTGGTCACCGGGCCGTTCGGAGTGGGCAAGACGACCCTGATCGACTCGGTGTCGGAGATCCGCCCGCTGCACACCGAGGAGCACCTCACCGAGGCCTCCGTCCATGTCGACGATCTCGACGGGGTCCGGGAGAAGGAGACGACGACCGTCGCCATCGACTTCGGGCGGATCAGCCTGTCCGGCGGGATCGTGCTGTACCTGTTCGGAACACCGGGGCAGGACCGGTTCCGGACGCTGTGGGACGACATCTCCTACGGGGCCCTCGGCGCCCTGGTCCTGGTCGACAGCCGCCGGATCGACGCTTCCTTCGACGTACTGGGCCTGGTCGAGGAGGCGGGGCTGCCGTACGCGGTCGCCTTCAACGCGTTTCCCGACGCGCCGAGCCACTACACGGGCGACCAGCTGCGCGCCGCCCTGGACCTGGAGCCCGGCACCCCGATGGTGACCTGTGACGCCCGGGACTCGCACTCCTCGGTCGACGCGCTGCTCGCCCTCGTCCAGCATCTGATCGACGACCGGCCGGCGGAGGCCCGATGACCGCCCAGCAGTCCTTCACCGTCACCGGCCCGGTACGGCTGTGGGAGGACGGCTTCGCCCGCAACCCGCACGGCTACTACGCGGCGCTGCGCGCCCAGGGCCCGGTGGGCTGGGCGGAGCTCGCGCCGGGCACGCCCGCGTACGTGGTCACGGAGCGGCGCGCCGCCCTCGACGTGCTGCGGGACGTCGAGACCTTCTCGCACGACCCGCGGGGCTGGGAGGCGACCGTCCCCGAGGACTCCCCGCTGCTCGGCATGATGCGCTGGCGGCCCAACGCCCTGTTCTCCGACGCCGACGCGCACATCCGCTACCGGACCACCCTCATCGACGTGTTCGACCTGATCGAGCCGCACGACCTGCGCCAGCTGGTGCACCGGGCGGTACGGCTGCTGGTCGACCGCTTCGGGCCCAAGGGCGAGGCGGATCTCGTCACCGACTTCACCCGGCCGCTGATGGCCCTGGTGTTCAACAACCTCTTCGGACTGCCGGACAGCCAGGGCGACCGGCTCAACGAGGGCCTCCTGAAGATGATGGAGGGCGGCGCGCAGGCGGCCGACGGCGAGGCGGACTTCGTCGAGTACGTGCTGCGGCTGATCGCCGCGAAGGTCGAGGAGCGCGGCGAGGACCTGCCGAGCATGCTCCTGGACCACCCCGCGCAGCTGACCCCGGAGGAGGTCACCTGGCAGGTGTTCCTCACCCTCGGCGCCGGCTACGAGCCGACCACGAACCTCGTCTCCAACGCGCTCTCCCGGATCCTCGGCAACCCGCTCTACTACTCCACGCTCACCAGCGGCGCCCGCCCGGTCATGGACGCGGTCGTCGAGGTGCTGCACCACGAGACACCGCTGGCCAACTACGGCATCTACTACGCCCGCAGGCCGGTCTCCTTCCACGGGGCGTGGGTCCGGCCCGCGATCCCGGTGGTGGTCTCCTTCGGCGCCGTGGGGCTGTTCGCCGAGCGGGAGGTCACCGGCGGCCGGCACGCGGCGGACGCCTCGCATCTGTCGTGGGGCGCCGGTCCGCACGCCTGCCCGGTCCGGCACCACGCGCTGCTCATCGCCACCGAGGCGATCGAGCAGCTCACCCTGTGGCTGCCCGACCTCGACCCGGTCCTGCCCCGCGAGAGGCTCAACTGGCGGCCCGGCCCGTTCCACCGCTCGCTGACCTCGCTGCCCGTCCGGTTCAGCCCCCGCTCCCCCGACCAGCCTGGAGAGTCGTCGTGACCGTCACCGACCGCATCGCTCTCGACCCGTTCGGCTCCGACATCGCGGCGGAGAGCGCGCGGTTACGCGCCCTCGGCCCCGTCGTGCCCGTCGAACTGCCCGGCGGCATACCCGCCTGGGCACCCACCGGCTACGACGTCCTCAAGGAACTCATCCTCGATCCCCAGGTCAGCAAGGACCCGCGCAAGCACTGGCGGCTCTGGCCGGAGATCGGCGAACACCCCTCCTGGGGCTGGGTTCTGAGCTGGATCGGCGTGGTGAACATGCTCTCCGCGTACGGTCCGGACCACACACGGCTGCGCAAGCTGGTGGCACCGAGCTTCACGCACCGGCGGACCGAGGCGATGCGGCCGCGTGTCACGGCCATCGCCGCGGAGCTGCTCGACGCGCTGGCGGAAGCGGGTGCCGACGGGTCGGTGGTGGACCTGCGGGCCGGGCTGGCGCAGCCGCTGCCCATGCGGATGATCTGCGAACTGTTCGGGGTGCCCGACGAGATGCGGGACGACACCGGCGCGCTGATCGCGGCCATCATGGACACCTCCGACCCGACTCCCGAGCACGCGGCGTTCGTGCAGGAGCGCATCGGCACGGTCCTCGGCGGGCTGATCGCGTACAAGGTGGAGCATCCGGGCGACGACATGACCACGGAGCTGATCCGGGTGCGCGACGAGGACGGCGACCGGCTCAGCGACGAGGAACTGCTGTACACGCTGCTGCTGGTGATCGGCGCCGGCTTCGAGACCACGGTCAACCTGATCGGCAACGCGGTCGTGGCGCTGCTGGCGGATCCGGCGCAGCTGGCGGCGGTGCGGTCCGGGACGGTCGGCTGGGACGCGGTGATCGACGAGACGCTGCGGGCCCATCCGTCGATCGCCTCGCTGCCGCTGCGGTTCGCGGTGAGCGACCTGAAGGTCGGGGACGTGACCGTTCCGGCCGGGGACGCGATCATCACGACGTACGCGGCGGCGGGCGTGGACCCGGCGCACTACGGGCCGGACGCGGCCGCGTTCGACGCCGCCCGCGGTGGCGACGACCATCTGGCGTTCGGGATCGGTGTGCACCGCTGCATCGGCGCGCCGCTCGCCCGGGCGGAGGCGCTGGCCGCACTGCCCGCGCTGTTCGAGCGGTTCCCTGAACTGCGGCTCGCGGTCGGGGAGGACGAGCTGCGGCAGGTGCCGTCGTTCATCGCGTTCGGCTGGCAGGAGATCCCGGTGCGCCTGGAGGCGTGAACGGGGTCGCGGGGGGGGCAGGGGATCGCGGGGGCGGCGACCGGTCCCCCGTTCCGGTCGTGCCCCCGCGCAATGTGAACTTACGTCCGGATCCGGCCGTTGGGTATCGCGCCGGTGCCCGTTCGGGGACGCCGAGGACTCACCCGTGCACAGGTGAGTCCGGTTGGCCCTGATTCGCCTGGAGCAGGACGGGTGCGGTGAGGTCCCCGAGGGCGAGGTGGGCCAGGACGACCTCGTACAGGTCGGTGCCGGCGGCCAGCAGCTGGCGTTCCAGGACGGGTTCGGCGCCCCGCACGTGTTCGCGGACGGTCTGGGCGTGCACGCCCAGGTCATGGGCGGCGCGTTCGGCGTTCCCGTCGGCGGCGATCCAGGCGCGCAGGGTGCCGCGCAGGTCGCGGCCGTCCCGGACCAGCCGGTCCAGGAGGTCGTGCGCCCAGGCCCGCAGCGCCGGACTCGCCAGCAGGTCGCCCAGGCGGACGCCGGACGGCTCGGGCACCGTACCGGCGAGATCCTCCGTCAGCGCTGCATGGGTGTTCAGGGCCAGATGGGCGGCGGCGCGCACGGTGAGGTCGGAGAAGTCGGCGCCCAGCAGCGCCTCGACCCGGTCCATGCGGGCGCGCACGGTGTTGCGGCTGACGCCGAGGACCTTCGCCGCGCTGACGGCGGTGAACTCCAGGCCGAGGCGGGTGGTGGCGAGGAGTTCCGCACGGGTGTGGTGGGGCAGGGTGTCGAGCGGCCGCAGCACGGCGGTGGACCAGGCGTGCAGGGCGGTGGGGTCCATCAGCCGTTCCGGATGGGTGCGTTCGGCGTAGACGGCGGCCTGGTCGGGGCGGAAGTGGGCGACGGCGAGAGCGCTGACGGCCTGGCCGTAGGCGGTGGCCGTCTGGGCCAGGTTCTGCCGGACGCTGCCGCCGAGGAAGGTGCCGGGGCGGCCGTCGACGAGGGAGCGCAGCCGCTCCGCGGTCGCGGGCGCGGGGCTGAGGACGATGACGTGGCCGTCCATGGCGGGGCAGCGCACGACGAGGGCCTGGCCGCGGGTCATGTCCAGGCAGTCCTCGGCCAGGCCGTCGCGTTCCGCCGGTCGCCCCTCGACGATGTACACGCAGGCGCTGTCGGTGTCGAGCAGGCCGGGCCACAGGCCGGCGGCCACCCGCCGGGCGGAGACCGTGTCCTCCACCATCAGGAGTTGCAGGATGGCGAGGCGCAGGTCCGCGGCGGCCCGCCGGAGCCGGTGCCCTGCGGCCGTCAGCTCCCGCTCGCGCAGCAGGAGTTCGACGACCCCGGCGGTGTGGGTGACGATCTCGGCGGCGCGCCGGTCGAAGGGGTTCTCGCGGGCCACGGCGAGCAGTCCGGCGCCCGCCGGACGCGGGTCGCGGGCGCGGACGGCGACGAGCCGCAGATGGCGGTCGCCGTCCTGGACCGCGGCGGCGGAGATCCGCCCGCCGACCACGTCGGCCACCAGTCCGGCGTCGAGGGGGATCCCGGTCCCGGCGAGCAGCGTGCCGTCGGCGTCCTGGAGGCAGACGGTTCCCCGCACCGCGCCGGCGAGCCAGGCGATGACCCGGCGCGGGTCGCGGGCCCCGGGACGCAGATGGTCGAGGAGCCGCGCGGCCCAGTCGTCGCCGAGGGTTGTCGGGTACGGGGGGCCCTCGCCTGCTCGGCCTGCCATCTCGCCCTGCCCCTCGTCCCTCGCGTCAGCTTCGGTCCACGGACGTTACCCGATGAACGAGGCCCGGTCCCGGCCACCGGGCACGGCTCCGCCGGCGGCCCTCGGGGGACGGGCCGCCGGCGGAGAGAGCCGCACCCGGGACCGGGGGGAGGGTCCCGGGGTGGCTCGGTCCTCGGATGCCCAGGAATCCGCCGGGCATGCGGACGGACTTCCGAAGCCGCCGGATCCGTGGCCGGTGACGGCCGCGCCGGGGCCATCCGGCCGGGCCATGACGTGGCCGGGCCGGGGGCCCGCGCGCATCCCGGTACCGACCGGATACGGCCCAAGCGGGTCCGGCGAAGTCCGGCGCGCTTCGGCGAAGTCCGCCGCGGTTCGGCGAAGTCGCCGCGGTTCGGCAGCGCCCCAAAGGGGCGCGGGGCTGTATCGATATGCGGCTCCGCCGCGTGGGCGCGACCAGCCACGACGGCGCCGCAGCCGACACACGGCATATCGCGGCGATCGCAGCGGAGCGCTCAGTGGCCGTCCGGCACGGGCCCGGCCCGGTCGGCCGGAAGCCGCCGTACGGCATAAGCTCGGCGGATGGCGAAGTACTTCGACGTGCACCCCGACAACCCGCAGCCGCGCAGCATCTCCCAGATCGCCGACTCGGTGCGTTCAGGGTCGCTCATCGCATACCCGACCGACTCCTGCTACGCCCTGGGCTGCCAGCTCGGCAGCCGGGACGGCATCGACCGAATCCGCTCCATCCGGCATCTGGACGACCGGCACCACTTCACCCTGATGTGCCGTGACTTCGCGCAGCTCGGCCAGTTCGTGCGCGTGGACAACGACGTGTTCCGGGCCGTGAAGGCGTCGACGCCCGGCAGCTACACCTTCATCCTCCCGGCGACCCGGGAAGTGCCGCGCAAGCTGCTGCACCCGAAGAAGAAGACCGTCGGCGTCCGCATCCCCGACCACGTGGTCACCCAGGCGCTGCTGGCGGAGCTGGGCGAGCCGCTGCTGTCCAGCACCCTGCTGCTGCCGGACGAGGCGGAGCCGCTGACCCAGGGCTGGGAGATCAAGGACCGGCTGGACCACCAGGTGGACGCGGTGGTCGACTCCGGGGAGTGCGGCACCGAGCCGACCACGGTCATCGACTTCTCCGGCGGCGAGGCGGAGATCGTCCGCCGGGGCGCGGGCGACACCGCCCGCTTCGAGTGAACTCGAGGATCCCCCGTCCACGGCCCTCTCACCCCAACGTGCCACGATGATCACGACATGCCGCGCCGGGTGTCCCACACCCCGACGCCGACTCCACAGAGAGGCACTTGCGCCATGACCGCCGTACAGGGAACCGACGTGGACATCACCACCGCGGACGGTGTCGCCGACGCCTACCTGGCCCATCCCGCCGACGGACTCCCCCACCCGGGCGTGCTCTTCTACCAGGACGCGTACGGAATCCGTCCCCACCTGAAGTCGATGGCGGACCGGCTCGCCGCCGCGGGCTACACAGTGCTGATCCCGAACGTCTTCTACCGCAGCGGCCGCACGCCGGTCGTGGAGCTGCCCGAGTTCATCGACCCGGCCGCGGACCCGACCATCTGGCAGCGGATCATGCCGATCCTGCAGTCGCTGACGCCCGAGCGCGTCAAGCGGGACGCCGACGCCTACCTGAACTGGCTGGCCGACAGCCCGCTGGTGGCGGACGGACCGGTCGGCATCACCGGATACTGCATGGGTGCCCGGCTGACCGTGGGGACCGCCGCTGTCTTCCCGGAGCGGGTCGCCGCGGCGGCCGGCTTCCACGGTGGCGGACTGGTCAACGACACCCCGGACAGCCCGCACCTGACGGTCGGCCCCATCACCGCGGAGCTGTACTTCGGCTTCGCCGACCAGGACCACTCGATGACCGCGGAGCAGATCCGCACCTTCCAGAAGGCACTCGACGCCGCCGGCATCCGCAACACCTGCGAGGTCTACCCGGGTGCCGCGCACGGCTATACGCAGGTCGACACCCCAGCGTACTCCGCCGAGGCCGCCGAGCGCCACTGGGCCGCGCTGCTCGACCTGCTGAAGCGCGCACTCTGATCCACCGACGTCACCGAACCAGACGTCACCGAAAGAAGGGGCCCGTCGATCGACGGGCCCCTTCTTTCGTCCTGCGCATTGACATGAACCCGCCCCACCACCACCCTGAGAGCGCTCTCACAATTGGTCCGGACCAATTTCCGTACCAACCCCGACCCCACACGGAGGTGGAGAGTGCGCACAGGACTCGCACGCCGGACGCTGCCCCTGACGGCCGCGGCGGCACTGATCGGCGGAGTGCTCACCCTGGGCACCCCGCAGCCGGCCGGCGCGGCGGTACCGGACACGATCCCACTGAAAATCACCAACAACTCCGGCCGCACCGACCAGGTGTACGTCTACGACCTCGGCACCCAGCTCTCCACGGGACAGCAGGGCTGGGCCGACGCCAACGGCACCTTCCACGCCTGGCCGGCCGGCGGCAACCCGCCGACCCCGGCGCCGGACGCCTCGATCACGGGCCCGGCGGCGGGCCAGTCGAAGACGATCCGGATCCCGAAGTTCTCCGGCCGGATCTACTTCTCCTACGGCCAGAAGCTCGACTTCAGACTGACCACCGGCGGCCTGGTGCAGCCCGCGGTGCAGAACCCGACCGACCCCAACCGCAACATCCTCTTCAACTGGTCCGAGTACACGCTGAACGACTCGGGTCTGTGGATCAACAGCACCCAGGTGGACATGTTCTCGGTGCCGTACGCGGTCGGGGTGCAGCGCGCGGACGGCAACACGGCCAGCACCGGGCACCTCAAGTCGGGTGGCTACAACGGGTTCTTCAGCGCCCTGCGCGGGCAGCCCGGCGGCTGGGCGAACCTGATCCAGACCCGGTCCGACGGCACCGTGCTCCGCGCGCTCTCCCCGCTGTACGGCGTGGAGACCGGGGCGCTGCCGTCGACCGTCATGGACGACTACGTGAACCGGGTCTGGTCGAAGTACTCGACGTCGACCCTGACCGTCACACCGTTCGCCGACCAGCCGAACACCAAGTACTACGGCCGGGTCTCGGGGAACGTCATGAACTTCACCAACTCCGCCGGAGCGGTGGTGACGAGCTTCCAGAAGCCCGACGCGGGCAGCATCTTCGGCTGCCACAACCTGCTGGACGCACCCAACGACCTGGTACGCGGCCCGATATCGCGCACACTCTGCGCAGGCTTCAACCGGTCGACACTGCTGACCAGTGCCAACCAGCCGGACACCAACCCGGCCGACTTCTACCTGGACACGGTCACCAACCACTACGCACGCAAGATCCACGCGCAGATGGCCGACGGCAAGGCGTACGCCTTCGCCTTCGACGACGTCGGCAACCAGGAGTCGCTGGTCAACGACGGCAGTCCGCAGCAGGCGTACCTCACGCTGGACCCGCTGAGCTGACCCGCGGGAGAGTCCCGCACCCGGCTCGCGGGTGCGGGACTCTCGTCTGCGGTACGTCAGCCGGTCGTGACGGCGGTGTCGTCGACGACGAAGCTGGTCTGGAGCGAGGAGTCCTCGACACCGCTGAACTTCAGGGTGACGGTCGAGCCC
>NZ_JBHXLU010000165.1:0-9281 GCF_042720695.1 Streptomyces sp. NPDC058457
GACTCAGGAACCACCAGCCCAGCCATCCAGTCAGCGAACTCAACCGCTTCCGGACTCAGCTCAACAGCAGCGCGATCAGACACGTGACACCTCCATGGGAATTTATTGACACACCCGGCCCGCATGCCCCATACCTTCGGGAATACGTCAGGAGCAAGGGTGCATTGAGCGGTGTGTAGCCGATTCGACTTTCAAATCCGACTCTACAATTACCGAGTTTATTAACTCAACCCAGATCGTCTCAGACAAATGCGTGATCCAGTCGGCCATAACCGACCCGATAGCCGGCCATCTTCCGGCGCTGTCCGACGCCATCGGAGGAGAAGCCGAATCCCCGATTAACCACCGGGAGACGACCTCAGCGTGGCTGGAGGATGATGACCGGCAGTTCGCGTTCGGTCCAGCTCTGGTAGGAATCGAAGTCGGCATAGGCCTGCACCAGGCGAGGCCATAGGCGGGTCCGCTCGTCGGTGCCGGCCTGAACCGCCGTGACGGCACGATGCTCAGGTCCGATGTCGATGTGGGTGTCGGGTTGGGCCAGCAGGTTGCGGTACCACTGCGGGTGCTCGTGCCGTCCCGCAGCGGAGGCCACGACGATGACGTTGGGGCCGTCGGTGATATAGAGCAGCGGCGAGACGAACAACTTGCCGGACTTGCGGCCTCGATGTTCGAGAAGCAGAGTCGGTGCCGGCTTGCGGAACCCCGCACCGATGCGCAGGTTGCCACCGACCCGCCCTCGGGTGCGGCGATAGATCCACACGTGCGCCCGGCCGGCATAGCGAGTGATGGTCAGTGTCAGCCGCGAGTTCAACAGACTCGGCGGTTTCGATGCTTTCATATCAGTCAAGTTTCTCCTCGCGAGCGGTGACTGCCGTGGGGTTTGGCTGAGCCCGCCCACGGCACCGCGCAACTGCCGGTACGGAGCAGGGGTTCTCCCCGGCGTCAGAATGCCGTACTCGGCGACACGCCTCTGGAAGGGATCAACACGACACTCCAGACGTTGCGGTCCCTCCGGACTCGATGAGGCCCTCCGAGGGAATTTGTCGGATCGCGACGTTGATATGTGCGCGGGCGGAGCCAATTGATTCGTGGACGATGTCCACAATCCGGGCACCCAACTCGGCAAGTTCCTGCTCCGAGAGTCCCTCGCGTACGTCCACCTGAATGTACGGCATTGCCCCTCCCTACTTCTCGTCCACCAGTGCGCCGCGCTGACGCAGCTGCTCCGCACCCGCGATGTCCATACCGTCCGGCCCGGCAACGTAGTCCGCCACGTGCTCTCCGGCGTCGACAAAGTTGAACCCCGGCATTTCACGTATCACGAGAAACATTCGCTCGATCGGTTCGCCGGTCACCTCACTCACGGCCTTGGTCAAGCCGGCCGCCAGTCGACGCTTCTGGTCGTCGCTTCGGCCGCGCCGAATGTCGCACTGGATGATCGCCATGCTCCCTCTCCTTTGAGGTGCGTGTCTTCTGGCTTTTTCTCACCCCGCGGTCACCGCGGTGGCAACGCTGTTACTGCCCCACTACTCGTGCCGTTTTACCGGCGTTTCCATGAAGTACGAACAGCGAGCGCATCCATCTGCCCGCATGCGCGAGCGAGGCGTCCGCCTCCTTGCTCTTCCCAGCCATCAACTCGTGCGCGTGCTCCTGACCGGGCGCGCACTCGAAGGTCGTGTCGACACCCGCGGCCCTGGCCCGCTCGACGAAGCGCACGGCACCGTCCAACAGGACCTCGGCCTCACCCGCGGTGACGAAGACCGGCGGCAGACCGCTGAGATCGGCGTACAGGGGATTCGCCAGCGGCTCGGTCCGTGGCACCTCGCCGAGGTACAGGCCGGCCATCCTCTCGCTCACCTCGCGGCTCATGAGGGCATCGCTGTCGGCATTGCTCACGAAGGTGTCACCGAGGCTCTGCATGTCGATCCACGGCGAGAACGCCACGATGGCGGCGGGCAGCGGCTCGCCGAGGTCACGCAGCTTGAGGACGGAGGTGATCGCCAAGTTGCCTCCGGCCGAGTCGCCGGCGGTCGCGGTGTGCTCGGGTGCGATCCCCTGTCGGCGCAGCCATCGGTGGACGGTGACCAGGTCCTCGATCTGGGCGGGGAACGGGTTCTCGGGTGCCAGGCGGTAGTCGACGACGGCCGCGTGCATGCCTGCCGCCTTGGCGAGATGCGCGGCGAGCTTGCGGTGACTGCTTGCGGAGTTCAGGGCCATGCCACCACCGTGGGCGTACACGATCAGCCGGTCCGCGGCCGCGTCCAGTGGCTTGGCGATGATGGCAGGCACGCCGTCGGCATCGACCTCCTCGTAGGTGACGTCGGTCGGCTCGGCCGCAAGCATGTGCAGCTGCTCCAGAAGGAGCCGCGTGTCATCGAGCTCCATGTCCGGATTCGCACTCAGCTTGCCGGCGATCTTTGCGTACCGGAGGTGGAGGGCGGTAGGTGTCGAGGTTCCCATCAACGCCTCTTTCGGGTGCTCGTCGGAGATGTCGCCGTCCCCGCCGCTTCGATGTCGGTGGGCGTGCCGTCCTTGGTAGAGGGCTCGGTGGCCTGTCGACTCCCTCCGATCACGGAATCGAGGAACTCCACCTGGTGGGCGGCCACAACAGCGCGGTGACTGCCCAGCGCGTCGAGGTGATCGCAGGGGTAGTGCCGCACACGCGCCCTGCCCGCCGCGGCGAAAGCGGCCTTGGCGATCGCCTGTGGGGGGCCGGTCTGATCGAGATCGGCAATCTGGAACAACACCGGGCAGGTGAGGTCTTTGGCGAGCCGGCCCGGCCGCACCGCAGACATCATCAAGGCGGCCCGCGCACCCACCTCGTTGCGGAATGTCGGACCGGCAATCGCCTCGATCGCCTCGGCCGCACCCGGCGCGGTCATGAACGCCGTGCTTCCCGGCGCGCCGGCGATCGGGACGTACACCGGCGGCTTGCCGCGCAGTGCGGCGGCGGCGTCGCGCATCGCCAGCGCGCTGAGTCGGGCCATCGATACCGGGCCGTCGCGGCGCAGGCTCATCAGTGACGACGCGACCATGTCGACGCCGCCGACGACCGAAATCACGGCGGCTATCCGCGGGTCCTCGACGGCGACCGTCAGCACGTGTCCGCCGGCAAGCGACATGCCCCAGAGCACGATCTTCTCGGAGTCGACGCCGGGCAGACGGCGCGCATGCGCCACCGCGGCGCGGAAGTCCTCAAGCTGGTCCTTGGGGTTCACAAGCTGGCGTGGCTCGCCGTCACTCGCGCCCAGATGGCGGAAGTCGAACAGCAGGACGTCGTATCCCGCTGCGGCAAACTGCTGGGCGTACAGTTCGAGACCGCTGTCGCGCGTGCAGCCGAAGGCGTGGGCCATGACGACGCACGGCCGCCGGTCGCCGTCCCCGGACGTGTAGTGCCAGGCGGCGCAGCGCGTTCCACCGGAGAGGAAGTCACTGTCGCGCCTCATGCTGCGACCACCTCAGCCATGGCGCGCCCTGCGAGCGCCGGCGGTGCCACCTGCGCGCGCCGGAGACCCGCAGGGAACTCACGGGTGAGCATGTCGTGCTCGTAGACGTATCCGTCGACCTCCATCGTGTGGCGCGGGCTCTTGGCGAACTCGGCGTTGAAACGCTGCTCGTCGGCGATCGCGCGCTGCATGTCACCAGGCCCTGGGAGCGCGTAGAAACCGGCGGCATAGCGCGCGAGCAGTTTCGTCTGCAGCTCGATGAACGGGAACAAGGAAGGCAGCGGCTGCGCCAGTCCGAGAAAGACCAGGTCGTCGATGCCTGGCTTGAACATTCGTTTGTACAGCGGAAGGCGATTGTCCGGCGCGCTGATCAGATCGGCCTCGAAGAACGGGAAGCTGATGTTGTAACCCGTCGCATAGATGATGGCATCGATCTCTTCGACCGTGCCGTCGGTGAAGCGCACATGGTTTCCCGCCAGCTCGGCGACGTCGGGCTTGGCGACCGCGTCACCGGAACCCAGGCGCAGCAGCAGCTCGCTGGAGAGGGTCGGATGGGCCTGATGAAAGCGGTGGTTGGGCGTCGGCAGCCCGAAGTCCTCCATGCGTCCCGAGGCCAGGCGCGGCAACAGTGCCGCGAGGCCGCGCTGGATGCGCAACGGGATGTGCGGGCTGGTTTTGACGAGCCTGTCGACAGGACGCCCGAGGATGTACTTCGGGATCACGAAGGCGCCCGACCGCGTTGAGATGAAGGCCTTGCTCGCGACGCCCTTGCGCGCGAGTTCGGAGGTGATGTCGACGGCACTGTTGCCGATGCCGACGACGAGCACGCGCTTGTCACGCAGGTCCAGCGGCTCGGTCGGGTCGATGTAGTGGTGCGAGTGGATCACCGGCCCGTCGAACCGACCGGGGAAGCTCGGAAGGCGTGGGTCCCAGTGATGTCCGTTGCCGACAACGAGGAGGTCGAAGCGGTGCGTCCCGCCACCCGCGTGGAGCTCCCAGCCACCGCCGGGCAGGCGGCGCGCCGCAGTGACCTCGCAGTCGAAGCGAATCTGCTCCTGCAGGCCGAACGCATCGGCGTAGTCGAGGAGGTAGTCGTAGATTTCGGTGTGGTGCGGGAAGTCGGGATAGCGATCGTCCATCGGGAAGTCACGGAAGGACAGCGCCGTGCGGCTCGTGTCGATGTGCAAGCTGCGGTAGGCACTCGAACGGCCGTTGGTGTTCTTGAACGCCCAGTTGCCGCCGATGCGATCACCGGCCTCGAATACCGTGCAGGCGACACCGTAGTCCTGCAGGGCCTTGGCCGCGGTCAGGCCGCTGATCCCGGCCCCGATGACGCCGACGCTCGGCAGTGCTGTGCGGGCGACGGCAGTCGTCGCCGTCGATCTGATGTGCTTGGCCATGGCAGAAATCGTCACCGCGATGGCGTCGCGTCCTGAACCCCGCAACACGGGGGAAATCGAACCCCCCGCACATGGGGGGTTCGGCTCCCCCTGTACCGGGAGTACGGTCGGGCTCATGTGGACACCAGGTGCCCGGGCTGCCGCCGTTCGGGAGACCATAGCGGAACTCTGTGATTCGCCCCCCTCGGCGGCGGAGCTGATCGAGACCGTCGCCATGCGTGTGCGCAGCATCGTCCCCTACGACACCGGCTCCTGGATGATCACCGACCCGGACACGCTCCTGCCGGCGTCGATCCTCTCGGTCGACGCCACACCGGCGCTGCGCCGCGCGTTCACCGAACTCGAGCTCGACGGCGGCGACGACGTCAACACCTTCGACGCGCTCTCGCGCGCGGCCCAGCCCGTCGCGTCGCTGTCGCAGACCACGGACGGCAACCTCGTGGCGAGCCGTCGCTACCGCGAGGTCCACCGCCGCTTCGGCCTCGGAGACGAGCTGCGCGCGGTGGCTCGCAGCTCGAACGCCACGTGGGGCATGGGCTGTGTCAACCGGGCCGACGACGTGCCGGACTTCAGCGCTGAGGAAGTACGCTTCGTCACCGCGATCGCCAAACACCTGGGCGTGGGACTCCGCAAGGCGCTGGCGCGCAGGCAGGCCGACCCAGATCCGCTGCGCGCCCCAGGGGTGCTCGTCCTCGACGAACACATGAACATCGAGGCCAGCACCGGCCAGGCCCAGCGCTGGCTGAACACGTTGCAACCGACACTCGGCGGTGGATTGCCGACGCCGATCGAGACGGTCGCGTTGCAGGCCCAGATCAATGCGGCGCGCGAGAGTACGCAACGACCCGCGCGGTTGCGGCTGCAGGTGCCCGGTGGATGGCTGCTCGTCCACGCCGACGCGCTGAAGGCCACGGGTGCCGCCCCGCTCCGCGTCGCGGTCGTACTTGAGCCTGCAGGCCGCGCCGAGCTGATGCCGCTGCTGCTCGCGCTGCACGGACTGACCGAGCGTGAGCGCTACATCACGGAGCTGCTCGTCGAGGGTCTCGGCACCGACGAGATCGCCACTCGACTGTGCATCTCCCGCCACACGTTGCGTGACTACGTCAAGACGATCTTCGGCAAGGTCGGTGTCTGCAGCCGACCCGAGCTGACCGCCGCGCTGGCCCAGCAACCACTGGCGGCCTGAGGGGGTACCTCTTGCCATGCGAGGGGGGTGGACCGGTTGGTCCGTCGACCCCCACCATGCGTGAAGCCGATCCACGCGGCCAGTCCCTGGCGAGGGTGGCTTGTCAGTCCCGTTCGCACCGGATCGGACCCTTGAACCCGCACACGTTGTGCAACCGCCTGGCGGTGGACCCCGAGTTGAGGACGCCGGTGAACGCCTCGCACACGGCGCTCGATGAACACCTTCTGTGAGCCGCAGGTGCCGCCAGAGCCATGGAAGACCTCCTCGGCCGACTGCCGCCGGCACACCTCACGCACCGTCGGCGCACGATTCCGCCACTCGTGGAACCACGACTCGGATGCCCTCAGCGCCCGACAGGCGGTGCAGTACTTGACCTTCTGCTCGGCCATGGACGCGGGCGGCAGACGCACCATTGGAACGCAGAGCGGCGGCACCAGTCGGTACCGCCGCTCGGACGCTGGTGACCGCTACAGCCCGAAGGCGCCGCCCTCGATGAGGATGAGCAGGCCGATGCCGGTCAGGACGACGGGCAGGATGATGTGGCCCCAGCGGCTGAGGATTTCGGCGATGGCGGGTCGGGTGGCGAAGTACCGGCCCGCCGCGATCCACACGGCGAGCAGGACCAAGAACACCACGGCGTACACGCTCATGCCACCGATGCCTGCGGTGGCGAACACAGGCACGTACACCCCGATGTTGTCACCGCCGTTGGCAAAGGTGACCGCAGCTACCTCCAGGATCTTCGGCCCGCCCTCGCCTGTCTCCTTCTCGTCCTCAGGGTCCTTGCGGTGTCGCCACGCCTGCACAGCCGCCTTGATGCCGAGCGCGAGCGGCAGCAGGCCGAGATAGGGGATGGCGTCCTCGGGCAGGAAGGTAGCGCCGAACGCGGCTGCGATCGCGACGGCCAGGATGGCGGCGAAACCAAGGTACTGACCGGTGGCGATCCTCCGGGTCGAGCCCTTGTACCCGGCGCCCTGGGCGAAGAACAGGGCAAGGACCAGGATGTCGTCGATGTTGGTGACGGCGAACAGTCCCGCCGCCTGGCCGATGATGCCGAGGTTCACGACTGCACCGCCTTGGCGAGGCTACCGCGCCGGCCGGAGTGCGACTCCTTGACGGGACCGGGATCGGCATGGCGGGTCTGGGGGTGTGGCTGCATGATCAACCTTCAAGAGCTTCGAGCTGGACGAGGTGCTGCGTATGCAGTCCGGCCGTTGGGCCGGCGGCTTCACGAGCGATCGGTCAGCAGCGAAGGATCTGCAGGTGGCTCAGCGTGGGCCGCAAGGCGTCTCCAGCGCCGGTGGCCATCGGCCTACCAGGCGGAGCGACTTGGGTCAGATGCACTGGGACAGTACTCGTCACCCAGTCCACGTTGCGGTCGCCGAGCGGCGCATGCTCCTGGAGTGTGTTCCGAGGCGGCATGGTCACGTCGTCGGAGAGGCAGGCGGGTTGTCCGCTGCCGGTGTGCGCCAGGTCGGAGAGCACGGCCCCCGGTGCGACGGCGCCACTCGCTGCTGCGGCTGAACCGCCTGCCGGCGTCATCAGCTGGTTGGGCATCACGAGGTACACCAGCAGCGCGGTGGCCGTCAGCACGACGACTCTCCACCCTCGCCGTATCACCGCGTCCTCCGTAGTCCCCGCCTGTGTCCCCTCGCGATCGCCGAGGCGACGGGACAGCATCGCATACCGGGCTCTGCCGAAGGCTCGCCTTCAGCCGCCGATCTGCGGCCGGGGTGGTCAGTTGCAGCAGAGCTTCGAGATGCGCTTGTCCTTCTCCCGGCCTTGCCCCGAAGCCGCTCCCATTCATTGCCCTGGCTCTCCCGTAGACAGCTGCGGGCGATGGCTCGGCCACCGGTCGGTCCGATGAACGGCAACCCGTTGCGCCGCGCCTGCGACACCCAACTGTGCAGCGTCCCCGGGTGGATGCCCAGATCCTCAGCCGTCTCCGGAATCGGCTTCCCCGTCTCCGCTACGACCCGCACCGCTCCCTCACGGAACTCGGCGTCGTAGATGCGCCCCCTGAAAGCCACGACCCCATCAGGTCGCCCGTCGCCTCGGCTGCGCCCGTGACGCGGCCGGCCGCCGCGGTCTTCCACCAGGCCCAGATCTCCGGCAAGAGCGGCCCATAGTCGTCTGTTGTCAAGTATTGGTCGCCTGAAGCCAAGCCCGTAGGACGTCGAAGTGCCACGATCGTGGGGTCGAGGCCACAGCCGTGCCAGAGTAATTAAATTACATGCGTAATGCAATATTTCTGCCGCACGACACCGGCCGCCGAGAGTACCTGCCCACCGATGCGCATCCTCAGCGACCAAACGAAAGGGACTGTCCGATGAGCCAGCCCAGCACGATCCGTCTAGAGCGCACGACCCCGCGGACCGCCAGGATCACGTTCGCGAATCCTCCGGCGAACCTGGTGATCCCCGAGACCGTAGTGACGTTGCACAAGATCGTCCGGGAGCTCGACGAGGATCCGGACATCCAGGTCGTCGTCTTCTCCAGCGAGATCCCCGACTTCTTCTTCAACCACTTCGACGGCGCCGCGGCCAACGACCTCCCGGTGCCCGAGCACGAGGACGACGCGCCGGTCTGGACCGACATGGTCCTGCGGTTGAGCAAGGCTTCGTTCGTCAGCATCGCGGTCATCCGTGGCCGCGCCCGCGGCGCGGGCAACGAGCTGGCCCTCGCCTGCGACCTGCGGTACGCCAGCCGCGAGAAGGCATTCTTCGGCCAGCCCGAGGTCGGTATCGGAATCGTCCCCGGCGGAGGTGGAACCGAGCGACTTCCCCGGTCCATAGGCCGCGACCGGGCGCTGGAGGCCATCCTCGGCAGCGCCGACTACGACGCCGACCTGGCCGAACGCTGGGGATGGGTCACGCGAGCCCTGCCCGACGCGGAACTCGACGCCTTCGTCGACGCGACGGTCGCCCGCCTCGCCTCCTTCGACCCGCAGGCATTGGCGACCGCGAAGGCCATGGTCGGCCGAGCCACACTGCCGCCGGACTCCCACCTGGTCACCGCCTACAACGAGTTTGCGGACTCGCTGACGACGCCGGGCTTCATGGCTCGTGCGGCGGCGCTCGGCGCACTGGTCGCCGACAAGGGTCTCGACGTCGAATACCAGCTGGGCGAGTACCTCGGCCTGGCCAACCAGACCCCGTGATCACCTCTCGCCGTGGTCGCCACCGTGCCTCGTGCAGGTAACCACGCCGACCAGAGCCTCCACGGCGGCCGGGGCACCACCCACGAGGG
>NZ_JBHXLU010000166.1:0-8838 GCF_042720695.1 Streptomyces sp. NPDC058457
CCGCGCCAGGCCCTGGGTATGGGGAAGACCCACACCATCAACCCGCGTCCTACGCCGCCGATACGTGTACTCCGTTTGAGGAACCCAGCACTAGTCCTCATGACCAGCTGCATGTCCTCACCGCTTTGCCGGACGGTCCAATTGAGGCCCTCGCCCCAGGTCTTGCCGATGGGTTCGGCGCGCAGCAGCAGGGCAAGCCCGCCGACGGCGTCGGGGCCGCCGCGGAAGACGACGGTCGCGGTCAGATCCTTCCAGTCGTGGTCCTGCGCCACTCGGCCGCCGATCCACCGCGCGCCCGACCAGTCCTTCTCGCCCTTCAGCAGGCCGGTCTCCCACGTCGCCGGCTCGCTCCAAGGGCCGGGTGCGCCCTTCTCGTCCCAGGTCCGCACCCGCCAGGAGTACACCCGCTCCGAGTGCAGCGGCCCGCCCGCGTAAGCCACCTCGGTGCTGTTCGAGCCCGCCATCTTGCCGCTGTGCCAGATGTCGGCCTTGCCCGGTCTGGTGCCGACCTGGATCTCGTACGCCGTCTGTCTGGCCACCGGAGGCACCCAGCTGAACGCCGGTGCGGTCTCCGTACCCAGGGGCGCGACCCGCGAGTCGACCTGCAGGTCCGCCGGTGCGGAACCGCGCCCGCCCGCTGCCGTCGCGCCCGCCGCCATCGCGTTCGGCGCGGCGGCGAGCGGGAGCGCGGACCCTGCCGCCGCGGCCGCAGCCGTCATGATGCCGAGCATGTGTCGGCGGCTCAACGCACTTCTGTTCTCCTCGGCCACGGCTCAGATTCCCTTCGTAAGCGCACCGCGCTGGAACAGGGGTGTCCCTCCCCCGCAAGGTATTGAAACGTTTCAATACCTTCCATGCGGAAAGCTTATGGACAGACGCGGCCGAAACACAATGGTCTGAAGCGACGACTCATCACGACCCCATGGGTGGGCACACCCGGCCAAGGCCTCCCGCCAGGCGCGGAAGCCGGTCAGAGCGTGGGCCTCGTCGAACCACAGGGTGGAGTGGGCCGCCCCCGGGAGGGGCCGTGTTCCGCTCGGGGCCGCGCGGGTTCCGGGCGAGCCCGGACCTCGTCGTGCCGCAGGACGCCGGTCAGTCGGCCTTGGACGCCCACGCCGTCTCCACCGCGTCCGCGAGGGCCTCCCCCTTGGCGAAGCCGTAGTACGCGGCGAACTGCAGCACGATCTCGTCCATCTCCTCTTTGGTGAGATCTCCGGAGTGGAGCGCGGCCCGGACGTGCGTCTGCAGTGGGACGGGCGAGTCGTCGAGGGCGACGCTGGCGACCGTGATGATCCGGCGCTCGCGCCGGATCAGCCCGGGGCGCTGCCAGACGTGCCCGAACACGAAGTTGAGAATGCCGGCGTGCCGGTACGGCGAGTTCATGGGCGGTGCGGGCGTGAGGTTGACGTCGATGAACTCCTTCACACCGCGTTCGAGCCGTTCGTCCCAGGTGGCGGGGCCGAGGGTGTCGTTGCTCAACTGCGGCCAGGGCGGGGTCTGTTCACCGCGTTCGCGGTGGATGCGGTCCCACTGCCGGGCGATGGCCCCCTCCACGTGGGACGCCTTGGGCCACCCGCAGTACACCGCGAAGTGCAGGACGAACTCCAGCATGGCCTCAAGGCCGATGTCGCCGCTCACAAGCGCCGCGTGGACGTGGTCCTCGATGGGCTGCGGGGAGTCGGCGGCGGCCACGCACGTGAGCGTGACCCAGCGGCGGTCGCGTCGGCTCAGGCCGGGGCGTGACCAGACCTCGCCGTAGAGGAAGTCGCGTGCGGCGCGGCCGAACGGGGTGGCAATCGAGGGTGGTTCATGGGCGGGCAGGACCTCTGCCAGGGTGTGGACCGCCTGGGTGTCGTCCATGAGGCCTCCTGGGGCGGGGGTTGGGGCGCCTGCTTACGCGCGGATGAAGACGTTCTTGGTCTGGAGGAACTCGTAGAGGCCCTCCTTGCCTCCTTCACGCCCGTAGCCGCTCTGCTTGTAGCCGCCGAAGGGGGCGCCGGGCGGCTGGCCCGAAGCGCCGTTGACGAGCACGGTGCCCGACTGGAGGTGCGGGACGATGCGCTGGACGCGGGACACGTCGTGGGTGTGTACGACGGTGCCGAGGCCGTAGGGGGTGGAGTTGGCCAGTTCGACCGCCTCGTCCTCGGTCTCGAAGGGGATCAGGGACAGCACGGGGCCGAAGACCTCGTGCTGGCCGACCTCGCTGTGCGGGTCGACGTCGGCGAGGACCGTCGGGTCGATGAAGTAGCCGTCGCGGTTGTCCGGGGGCAGCGTGGACGGGTCGGTGGAGTGGCCGCCGGCGACGACACGGCAGTCCTTGGCGGCGCGTTCGATCACGCCGAGGATGCGTTCGTGGGCCGCCTTGCCGATGACCGGGCCGAGGGCGGTCGTCTGGTCGAAGGGGTCTCCGACTCGCAGGGTGGCGGCTGCCGCAGCGGTGGCGGTGACCACCTGGTCGTACACCTCGCGGTGGACCAGCATCCGGGTGGTGAGGTTGCAGCCCTGGCCGGAGAGGCTGTAGCAGGAGCGGACGGTCTCGGCCACGGCCTCGTCGAGGCCTGCGTCGGGGAAGACGATGTCGGCTGTTTTGCCGCCGAGTTCGAGCAGGATCGGCTTGAGGGTGTGCCGTGCCGCGTCGAGGATCTTCTTCGCGGTCGGGATGCCGCCGGTGAAGGAGATCTTCGCGACGTCGGGGTGGCGTACCAGCCGCTCGCCGGCCGACGGTCCGCCGGGCAGGACGTGCAGCACGCCCGGGGGCAGCCCGGCCTCCAGGGCGATCTCGGCGAACCGGGCCACGGTGAAGGGGGCCAGGTCGGGTGACTTGACGACGACGCAGTTGCCGGCGGCGAGCGCGGGGGCGATCTTCATGCCGACCGACATGATCGGACCGTTCCAGGTCAGGATGATCCCGATGACGCCGTACGGCTCGGGGACGGTGTAGTCGAGGCCCGGCACCATGCGCGGGCTGGGCGGGATGGTGGCGCCCTCGATCTTGTCGGCCCATCCGGCGTAGTAGCCGAACCAGCCCGCGGACAGGTGGGCCAGCGCCGCCGACGTACGGAAGGGGACGCCGAGTTCGAGGGTGTTGAGGCGGCCGAGGTCGGGGACGCGCTCCAGCATCAGCTCCTCCACTCGTTGGAGGATGCGCCGACGCCGGTCCGGGGACATCGCGCGCCACTCAAGGAAGGCGCATTCGGCGAAGCCGGCGTCACCTCCGGTGAGCCCGTGCCCGCGGCGCTCAACGCCGAACTGGATGAACAGGAGGCCGAAAAGCAGCGATGAGACAGCGAGTTCCGAAAGT
Source organism: Streptomyces sp. NPDC058457 (assembly GCF_042720695.1). Taxonomy (NCBI): domain Bacteria; kingdom Bacillati; phylum Actinomycetota; class Actinomycetes; order Kitasatosporales; family Streptomycetaceae; genus Streptomyces; species Streptomyces sp. NPDC058457. Next base: position 3,302 of record NZ_JBHXLU010000166.1, read on the forward strand.
GCGGACTGAATCCTACCTCTGATCAACCAGCGCACGCTTTTGGCGATGGTCAACCGGTACGTGCTGTGTTACGTTGCTGTCACTGTTACGTTGCTGTCATTCGGCATTGTCGCCGTAGAAGAGCGGTACGTCATGAACGGTCACGCGCCAGTCAAAGCCATCGCATTGCAGCGCACACCGGCGGCTGTTATTCGGGCCGCCGTTGACGTTGCGCAAGACGCGTTGGGATCTGACGTCGCCTTCGGGGCGATCGGTTCCCGCACCACGGAATTCCCGATCGCTTCGGCGAAGGGTATTCACGACCCGCGATGGAGCAGCATCGTCGTTCGCCCGCACACCGGGCTCGGGGGCGAAGTCCTGGCGCGGGGACACCCTATGATCGTCGCGGACTACGCGTCGGACGCACACATCAGTCGCGACTTCGTCGAGATCGTGGCGCGGGGCGAGGGGCTGCGGGCGGTCGCCTGTGTCCCTGTGCTGGGTCCTGCGGGTGTCGAGGCACTGCTGTATGCCGGTGCGCACCTCGAAGGAGTCCTCGGCGACCGTGCGGTCGCGGTCCTCGAACAGCTCGGCGCGTACGCGTCGGTGGGGTTCGAGCAGATTCGGGCGCGCGAGCTGGAACTCGAACTCGCCCGGTTGCGCGAGCGGGAGCGTCTCGCCGGCCGGCTCCACGATTCGGTGGCACAACGGCTCTTCACGATCGGCGCGGTCGCCCAGGCATCTCGCGCCCAGGGCGATCCGAGCAGCCTCATCGACGCGATCGAGGAGATCGAGGCGACGGCGGCCGAGGCACGCCGAGAGCTGCGCGAGACACTCCTCACACTCCACCGTGATCCTGAGAACCTCGCAATCGATGTCCAACTGGACGGTGAGCTCCGCCTGTTGGAGACCATCACCGGTTGCGCCGTGCGCGTTGTGCGGCACGGTACCTTCACACGCGTGCCGGACCACATCGCCCGGCTGGTGATCGACACGGCGGTCGAAGGAACGCGCAACGCCGTGAAGCACAGTCACGCGGGTCTCATCGAAGTCGAGATCGTGTGTGCCGAGGGAAGACTCTCGCTCACGGTCGAGGCACTGGCCGTCGACGGGCCGCTGGAGTCGCCCGGTAATCCGCCGGCGACCGGGACCGGGACCGGTATCCGCACACTGCGCACGCGAGCGGAGCGACTGGGAGGTTCACTGCGGCTCACGGCGGTCCCGACCGGCCCGGCCGTACTGCGACTCGACATTCCGTACAACGATTCGGCGGTTCGATGAAAGTCCTCGTAGTCGACGACCACCCGGTGGCACGCCGCGGACTGCGCGCAGTGATCACCTCCAACCTCGGGGAATGCGAGATCTTCGAAGCCGACGACGCGACGACGGCTCTCGCCCACGCTCACGACCAGTGTCCGGAGATGATCCTTCTGGACGCGCGGATGCCCGAGTCCATGCCGCCGGAGGAGCTGTGTCGTGAACTGCGCGAGTCGCTTCCGAACGTCGTCATCGTCATGTTCACCGCCTTCGACGACGCCGAGGTCCTACGTGCGTGCGTCGTCGCGGGCGCGAACGGGTGCCTGTTGAAGGACACTTCGGAAGTCAATATCGGCGCTGCCCTTCGGGCGCTTCTGGCGGGTCAGTTCGTGCTCGACCCGCGGATCGCCAGGCAGCTTGCCCCGGAGTTCGCCAGGCGCCAGGCCAGAGGAACGGTACGGCTCACGGATCGGGAACAGTCGGTGCTCGGGCTCCTGGCGCACGGCTGCTCGAACCGGAGGGTCGCGCAAGAGCTCTGCCTCTCCGAGACGACCGTGAAGGGATACGTGACCGACCTCCTCCAGAAGCTGGACGCTTCCTCCCGGCTGGAGGCAGTGGTCCGCGCGTACGAACTCGGGCTTGTAGCCCCCAGTACGGAAAGGGTCTGAGCACTCCGCAGGCCGACCGGAAGCCCCTGTGGCGTTTCCAACACCGGCTGGATGAGCAGGCCTGTCGCGAGGCAGATTCTTCCCGTAGCTGTCACACGGACCAGGGAGTCGCCCAGGATGGACACGCATGAGGGGGCGGCGATCGCCCATGACATGGAGCGCGGCAAACGCGCCGTGGAAGGCTTGTTCGAGATCATCTACGGGCCGGCCGAAGGACTCACCCGCCTCGACGAATTCGTCGCCGAGGACTACGTCCAGCACAACCCGAACCTCGCCCAGGGACGTGAGGGGCTGAGGGAGTTCTTCACTCACATCCTGTCCCTCCCGCCCGCGGAACGACTCGACCCCGCGAAGACGGTGACGGTCAATCTGGTCGCCGAGCGCGACCTCGTCCTGCGACACGAGATCCGCACCGACGGAGTGCTCTTCGATCTCTTCCGGGTGAGAGACGGCCTGCTGCAGGAGCACTGGGACGCGTTCCGCCCGAATCCGGACACACCATCGATCTATGGGCTCTAGTCCCCCATAGCGCTCCATAGCACCCCATGCGTCAGCCGTCAGGCGATTTCCGCCTGACGGCTGACGCGATCCTCGAAAAACTACGTCGAAGCAATCCTCAAAACATTACGGAGACGCTTTCCTTCGAGATCTCCTGGGCGACGTCCCAATGTTCCACGAGCTTTCCGTTCTCAACGCGCCATATATCGACGATCGCCAGATCGGGGCTTCCGTCCGCGAATTCCATGTGCAAGTGAAGGGCAACCATCTCCCCATCACTGATGATCCGCTTGACCGTGGCCCGGCCGCCGTTCGCCGCCTCGCCCTCCAGATATGCGATGGCACCTTCCCGGCCTTTCCCGGCTTTGGGATTGTGCTGAATATAGTCTTCGACGGCATACCGCTCGAAAGCCTGGCGCGCGCCATGAGCCTGAAGGGCCGAGAGGAAACCTTCAAGCACCTCACGGCTCGTCGGGACGGTCATTCGTCGGCCTCCTGGTGAGACACCCGGTCAACATTGCACATTTCCATGAGTGGGCAACGATCCCGAAGCCCGGCGACAAGCTCGACAGCCGAAGACTGCGCCCCAGCCGGACATGCCGCAACGGCCATGTTCATTCAACGAACGTCTTCGACGGCGCAAGGCTGAGCAGGGTGGGCGCGGGCACACGCCGTGCATGTCACCGGTCGCGGTACCGCGCGGGCCAGATGCCGTGCCGGCCCGGGGACAGGATGCCCTTCGGGTCGACGGCGTCCTTGATCGTCTCCGCGAAGCGCCGGTAGGCGTGATCGCCGAAGGCGAGCTGGTCCTGCGCGAGGTCCGAGAAGTCGAGGTGCGACCGGTACTCGGCGTAGCCCTGCTGCCCGAGCTGAACGAGCAGCTCCTTCGCGGTCTCGATCGTCCCCCGTAGGTGGCCGGAGTCGTGCCGGTTGAAGAACATCGCCGACACGACGATCGCGGAGCGCTCGTTGGTCACGAACACCTGCGCCGAGAAGTTGACGCCCGTGCGCTCGACGACCTTGTCCTTGATCTGCTGGACGACCTTCGCGACCTCCTCACCGCGCAGCGGCACGACGGGCGAGAACCCGATATGCCCCACGAAGTCGGGAAGGCTGTCGAGGATGTCGCTGCTGGGCACGCCGCCGGAGATGCGGTCGATGAGCCCGGCGTCCTTGATCTCGTGCCAGTTCTCCGCCGTGTACGTCGCGAGTCGACGCACCTCGCCGCCCTCGATCGCGCTCCACGCCTCGCGGAGCCGACGCTCGTGCACGTCGATCACGTCGGGGTCGCCCCACAGGGCCGTGCGCACGCCCCAGCGGCCGAGCCCGGTCTCGTCGGCGATCGCGTCGAGCTGCTCCTCCCGCATCGCCGGGGTGCCCGGCGGCGGGATCTTGCCCTTGAACTCGGGGAAGTGCGCCTCGCCCACCGTCAGCAGGTCGAGGATGTAGGGGATGCCGTGCAGGATTCCGTCCAGCCGCAGTTCGCGTATGACGTCGACCATCTGCGCGAGCTGGTGGTAGCGCGGGACGGAGAGGTACAACGGCGCGTACGCCTTCGGCCGGCGCTGCAGCCACACCCCCGCCTTCGTGACGATGCCGAAGTTCGACTGCGCGAACAACGGGTCGACCACGGGCCCGAGCCCCCGCTTGTAGAGGTGCCAGGCGGGGTTGCCCTCCTGCGCGCCAAAGCCGGTGCGCAGGAGCGACCCGTCCGCGAGCACGACCTCCAACCCGTTCAACGTGTTGAAGTCGGAGCCGTTCGGCAGGAACGTCTGACCGTTGTCGAGCGAGTTGCCGATGACGGAGCCCCAGCCGATGTCGGGTACGGACACGAGGAGCTCGTCGCCCTGCTCATGCAGCACGTCGTAGAGGTCGTACCACCGCGCACCGGGCTCGACGACCGCGTAGGCGAGTTCGGTGTCGACCTCAAGGACGCGGTCCATCTTGCGGAAGCTGATGAGCACGGAGCCCTTCACCCGCGCCGAGGGACCGCCATAGCCGTTGTTGCGGCCCTGCGAGGACGCCCACACCGGGACCTCGTGGCGGTTCGCGACGCGGACGATGTCCTGCACCTGCTCGGTCGAGGTCGGGAACAGGACAAGACTGGAGTCGTACGTCCGGTCCTCCGCGGGCCAGTACGGGTCGCGGTACTCGTCACGTTCCTCGTCGGTGATGAGCGCGTTGTCACGGCCGACGACCGCGACGAACTCGTCTCGCACGGCGTCGGGAAGCTCGAAGGGGATCGGATCGCTCATGTCCGTGACTCCCTCACCCGCGGTCGGCCACCGGATACATCGTGCATGGCTGCCTCTCTCCTTTCGATGTCGTCGGTCGTGGACCGACCTGCTGTGAACGCGTCAAGCTCGTGCTTGGCCTGGTGGGCGAGCTGCTTCTCGTCGAGGATGACGATCTCGCATCCGTCACGGCGGGCCCATCCCTGCCGGACGAAGCCCGCGAGCGACTGATTGACGCTCTCCCGGGAGGCGCGCACGTGCAGTGCGAGCTCTTCCTGGCTGAGCCCGAGATCCACTCGAATGCCGTCCGGTGTACGGCGGCCGAACCGCTGGGCCTCGCGCAGGATCGCGCGCGCGAGCCGGGTTCCCACGTCCAGACCGAAGACGTCGTGCAGCGCGTCGTTCTGGCGCTGCGCCCGCCGGACGAGGAGGTGGATGAAGCGCATCGCCGCCCCTGTATGGGCGGCGAGCCATTCGAGCATCGACTCGGTCGAGAGCTCCGCGATCCTCGCCGGGCCGAGCGTGACGGCCGTCGTCGGCTGCGGTCGCCGGCCGAAGAGGTCGAGGCTGCCCAGCAGTTCACCCGGGCCCGCGATGACGAGGATGTTCTCACGACCGTACTCGCCACGCCGTGAGATCTTCACGCGGCCGGAGAGGACGAGATGGACGCGGGTCGGGTCACCCGCCTGGAAGACCGTGTCGCGTGGGGGAAACGTGACGCAACGCGCCCTGGTGAGGAAGTCACGTACGACATGCTCAGGGAGTTCGTCGAGCAAAGAGGCGCGCCGGACGTCTCCGGTCACACCCGTGGGCACCGTCTCCATCGCGTATCGGCTCCGCGCGTTGTGGGTGGATGTCGCCGACATGACTTGTCGCCGTCTCCCGGTGGACGGCGCTCCGT
>NZ_JBHXLU010000167.1:0-8823 GCF_042720695.1 Streptomyces sp. NPDC058457
CGCCCGGGGAACCGGCCCCCTCATCGATGTGACTGCACTCAGCTCAGGGTGAAGTCGTCCGCGCTGACGTTGGACTGGCCGTACCAGCCATGGGCGTAGACGGTGACCGTTCCGCTGCTGCCGGTGGTGAAGCTGACCGTGAGCTGGTTCCAGCTGCTGCTGTTGGACCAGGTGCTCGCGGTGGCGCCGCCGCTGACCCCGACGTAGGCGTACGGGCCCTGCACCCAGGCGGTGAGGGTGTAGGTGTGGTTGGCGGACAGGGTGACGGTCTGGTCGCATTCGCCGGTGCTGCTGGAACTCGGCGTGACCTGCAGGCTGTGGCTGCCGCTGTGGACCGGGCTGGAGACCACCGCGCTGCCGCCCGTGCAGGTCCAGGGGCTCAGACTGCCGGTCTCGAAGCCCGCGTTGGTCAGCGAGCCCCCGCCGCCCCCGCCGCTGCCGGAGGAGGTGACGGTGAGCGAGTAGGTCGCGCTGTGGCTGCCGCTGGCGGCGCTGCCGGTGACGGTGATCGGGTAGGTGCCCGCGGCCACGGACGAGCCGACCGATGCCGTCAGCGTCGAACTGCCGCCGGATGTCACGGATGTCGGGCTGAAGGAGACGCTGACACCGGAGGGCGCGCCGGAGGCGGCGAGGCTGACCGACTCGGCGCTGCCGGAGGTGACGGCCGTGGCGACGGTCGCGGTCGCCGAACCGCCCTGGGCGACCGAGGCGGAACCCGGCGACAGCGACAGGGAGAAGTCGGTCGTGGTGCCTCCACCGCCGCCCGAGCTGCCCTCGTAGGGCACGAACGCGTCGGTGAACGCGAGCGAGTTCTGGCTGATCTCACTGCACGTGGACAGCGAGTTGGCGCTTCCGCTGCACGGCTGGTCCCGGTTGGCCGACCAGAACGACAGCCGCCCGACACTGTTCTGCGCGGCGAAGCTCTCCACCGTCTGGGCGTCCGCGAGCGTGAAGGTGGATCCGTCGTCGTTCTTGCCGATCATCGGGGTGATGCCGAGGTTGGCGTAGGTGTAGGAGGAGTCGACGGACTGCATCTGCGCCAGCGTGGCCTTGGCCGCGGAGACCGCGGCCTGGCCCATCTCGGTGCCGGTGCCCGCGTAGTAGTCCATGGCCATGACGTTGACGACGTCGATCTTGATGCCCGCGGTCTTGGCGGCCTTGATGATGTTGACGCCGTCGCTGGTCAGCCCGCTGGTCAGGACCGGCAGGGTCATGGAGAACTGCAGGTTCGGGTTGGACGCCTTGAGGTCCTTCATCGCCTGCATCTGGCGGGCCGCGGCGGCGGTGTCCGCGATGGCGGCGCCCTCGACGTCGAAGTCGAGCTGGGTGACGCCGTAGTCGTTGATGATGGCCTGGTATCCGGCGTCGATGCTGCTCTGGGTGGAGCAGGTCCAGGCGAGCGGCTCACCGCTCGCCCCGCCGGAGGAGATGATGACGGAGGCGCCCTCGGACTTCGCCCTGGCGATCTCGGGGTCGGTGTAGGAGTCGTTGCCTATGGGGAGCGTGTCGCCCCAGATCTGGGTGCAGCCGGTGCCGAGCACGAAGGCCGCCGTGTAGGCCTTGAGCTTGTGTCCGGTGATGGCGGTGTCGAGCAGTCCTTCCTGACTGTTCGACATGTCGACGTAGGGAGCGACGGAGTAGACGCTGCTCCCCGCGGCGCTGCCGGCGGGGGCCAGCGCGACGGTGACGCCGGTGGCCGCGAGCGCGAGGGCACAGGCGGAGGCCGCGAATCTTGCCAGGCGCATGACAGAAAACCCCTTTCGGGGGCCCGTGGGAGGGTGGAGAGGGGAGGGAGGGGGTCGTGAAGGCTTTGGTATATACCAAACAGCCGGTCAGACCCTCCGTCAAGAGGACTAGACCAAGTGTTTACGTGGGGTGGAATGGCCAACTCCGCGTGGATGGACGGCCGTTACCGGCCACCCGCGTGCCCTGTTACCGCCGTGTGATCCTCCGGCTGCCAAGGTGGGGACATGCGCGTACTGATCGTGGAGGACCACCGGGATCTCGCGGAGAGCCTCGCCAGGGGCCTGCGCCGGCACGCCATGGACGTCGAACTCGCGCACGACGGCGAGCAGGGACTCACCCGGGCCGCCAGCGGCGCGTACGACGTCGTCGTCCTCGACCGCGACCTGCCGCTCGTACACGGCGACGACATCTGCCGTGCCCTCGTCGAGCAGGGCTGCCCGTCCCGCGTCCTGATGCTCACCGCCTCCGGCACCCTCGCCGACCGCGTCGAGGGCCTCGGCCTCGGCGCAGACGACTACCTCGCCAAGCCCTTCTCCTTCGCCGAACTAATCGCCCGCGTCCAGGCCCTGGACAGACGCGACCAGCCCGCCGTGCCCCCGGTCCTCACCCGCGGCGACATCGAACTCGACCCCGCCCGCCGCACCGCACTGCGCGGCGGACGCGGACTCGACCTGTCACCGAAGGAGATGGCCGTCCTGGAGGTGCTGCTCGCCGCCGGCGGCGCCGTAGTCTCCGCCGAGGAACTCCTGGAGCGCGCCTGGGACCGCGACGCCGACCCGTTCAGCAACACCGTCAAGGTCACCGTCAGCCGACTGCGCCGCAAACTCGGGGACCCACCCGTCATCGAGACGCTGCCGCACGCCGGCTACCGGATCTGACGCCACCGCAGGGTGTTGCGAGGCGCACGACGGTACGCCAGCCTGTGAGCGGAGTAACCCGGATGTGACCCGGCATGGAGGACTCTGCCGTCGGTGACCCGTGTGTCCTAGGGGGAGCAATGAGAGTACTGGTGGTCGAGGACCACACAGAGCTCGCGGATTCGATCACCAGAGTGCTGCGCCGCGAGGGCCTCGCCGTGGACACCGCCTACGGCGGCAGGACCGCGCTCGACCTCATCCTGGAAGTCGACTACGACGTGGTCATCCTCGACCGCGACCTCCCCGACGTGCACGGCGACGAGGTCTGCGCCGAACTCGCCGTCGAGGGTGTCCGCACCAAGGTGCTCATGCTCACCGCCTCCGCCTCCATCGCCGACCGCGTCGAGGGCCTCGGCCTCGGTGCCGACGACTACCTCGCCAAACCCTTCGCCTGGGCCGAACTCCTCGCCCGCACCCGCACCCTGGGCCGCCGAGCCCACCCGGTGCGGCGGCCCGAGCTCGTATGCGGACCCCTGCGCCTCGACCCAGCCCGCCGCACCGCCACCCACGGCGGCTCACGGTTACCCCTCACCACCAAGGAGTTCGCCGTGCTCGAGTACCTGCTCGACGCGGACGGCAGGGTGGTGTCCACCGGGGAACTGCTCGCCGAGGTGTGGGACGCGGCCGCCGACCCGGGCACCACCACCGTCAAGGCCACCATCAACCGGCTGCGAGCCAAACTCGTGGACGCGACAGTGCTGCGGACCGTGCCGGGGAAGGGGTACCGAATCTGACATGCCGTCGCCCGCGCCGCCCCCACCAACACCCCGGCCGTCGCCCCGGCAGCGCGGCCTCACGGTCATCTCCGGCCCCCCGGCCATCTCCGATCTCGTCGAACGGTGGGCCCGCCGGATGACACCCCGCAGGGTACGGGTCCGGCTCGCCGCCCTCTTCGGCGCCCTGTTCGTCGCCTCCGGCGCAGTCCTGCTCAGCATCACCTACCTCCTCGTCGGCCACAGCGTCCGCACCCTCGGCTTCGTGCACAAGCCTGCCTCCGGCCCGCAACCGCGGCTCAACGTCCAGTCCGGACCGGGCTCCCCGACACCGCCGGGCTTCGACGCGATGACCCAACAGCTGCAGGAACAGGCCACCCGCCTCCACGCCGCCCAGATGCACAACCTGCTGGTGCAGTCCGGCGTCGCCATGGCGATCATGGCCGTCATCTCCGTGGTGCTCAGCTGGGTGCTCGCAGGCCGGGTACTGCGGCCCATGCGCGCCGTCACCGCAGGCATCCGCCGTATCTCCGCCAACAACGTGCACGAACGCCTCGCCGTCCAGGGCCCCGCCGACGAGATCAAGGACCTTGCCGACAGCGTCGACGGACTGCTCGGCCGGCTCGAGACCGCCCTCGAGTCGCACAAGCGCTTCGTCACCAACGCCGCCCACGAACTGCGCACCCCCCTCACCGTGGAGCGCGCCCTCCTCGAGGAGTCGCTCCTCGACAGCGACGCCACGGCGGCGTCCTTCCGCGAGAACTTCCAGCGCCTGCTGAAGATCAGCACCCAACAGGCCGCCCTCCTCGAATCGCTTCTCACCCTCGCCGTCAGCGAACGGGGTGTCGAGCGCGCCGAGCCGCTGGACCTCACCGAGATCGTCCGGTCCGTGCTGCTCACCCCACAGCCGGACGCCCGGCGCAACGAGGTCCGGATCGAGAACGGGACGCCCGCGACGACCGCCGCGCCCGTCTCCGGCGACACGGTCCTCCTGGAGCGGCTCGTCGCCAACCTCGTGCAGAACGCCGCCTACTACAACGTCGAGGGCGGGCACGTGGACGTCGCCGTCGCCGTACGGTCCGAAGGCGGGCCCGGCCGCGCGCTCCTCACGGTCTCCAACACCGGCCCGGAAGTCCCGCCGGACCGCGTCGACCAGCTCTTCGAACCGTTCCAGCGGCTGCGCCGCACCGCGGGCGACGGACATCACGGCCTCGGCCTCTCGATCGTCCGCGCCATTGCCACCGCCCACGATGCCACCCTCGCCGCCCGCGCCCGCCCCGGCGGCGGGCTCATTGTGGAGATTTCCTTTCCGCTCCGTGTCAAGCCCGGAAACCGAACCGGAAGTTGGTCGCCGACGCGGTCGGTGGCCCCGGCGTCCAAGTGACCAGAACGGTGAGTTGGACGGAGCCGTTCGATAGGTATCGTTCAGACGGAGCAGATCCTCGGCATGAGCGGTGATTAATGCCGTCGGCGATCGACGACGGTAATTGACGACGGTGATCGACGGCGTTTCACCGACCTGCCAAGACCTGTTGATGATTACGCAAGATTGCGCGCGATTGCGCGAGATTCCTCAGGAGCTTCCCGAGCGGAGGCTCTTTGCCTTGCGTTTCCTGCGTCACGGAGCGACGGGCCGGCGCATGCCCGTCGAAAGCGAAAAGGGAATAGGGGTTAGGGATAAACATGAACGAGCGGGTCGGTGGCGTCTTTCCCCTGTCCGACAGCCAGGAGGGCATCTGGCGCGCGCAGCGGCTCGGAGGTCCGCACGCGCTCTACAGCGTCGGGCAGGCGGTCGAGATCACCGGCGCGCTGGACGTCGCGGCCTTCGAGACGGCGCTGCGCCGAACGGTCGAGGAGACCGAGGTCCTCGGCCTGCGGTTCGCCGAGGACGCGGCCGGCGAGGTGCGGGCGTCGGTGCGCACGCCGCAGTGGACGCTCCGCCTGGAGGACCTGAGGAACGCCGACCCGGGCCGCCTCGAATCCCGTATGCGGGAGGAACTGGCACGGGTCGAAGACCCGCTCGGAGAGCGGCTTTTCTCGTTCGTCCTCTTCCGGCTTGACGAGAATCGACACTGCTGGTTCCAGGGGTTCAACCACCTGCTGCTCGACGGATTCTCCTGCGGATTGATCGCTCGACGGGTCGCCGACGTGTACTCGGCTCTGGCCGGAGCCCCGGTCTCGGAGGAGACCTCGGAATCCGGGGAGAACTCGGTGACGGCTCCGGCCTTGGCAGGAGGTATGCCACTCTCGGACCGTCAATTCTTCTCCGCGGGTGAGGTGCTGGACGGAGAGGCCCGGTATCGGGGATCGGTTGAATTCGAGGAAGACCGGCTGTATTGGCGGGAGCGTTTCGCAGATCGGCCGGAGTTGGCGAGCATTTCAGGTGCGGTCGTCGGCGGTGGGCGTGATGATGCGGCCGTTGCGAGCGGCGACGGCGGCGACGGCGGCGACGGCGGCACTGGCGGTGACGACGGTGAGGGCCGTGTCCTGCGCGAGTCGGGCGCCCTCTCGCCAGAGGCCGTAGAGGCGTTGCGCGCGGCGGCACAGGGCGCCGGCCTGCGCTCCTCCCGGCTCATCGTCGCGGCCGTCGGCGCGTTCGTGAGCGGCATGGCGGGCGTGGACGAGGCGCTGCTCAGCCTGCCCGTGACAGGACGCGTGGGAGACGCCGACCTGCGGGCCCGCGCCACCAAGGCCAACATGCTGCCCCTGCGGTTCCCCGTCCCCGCGGACGCCGGACTCCTCGAACTCGCGCGAACGGCCGACGCGGCGGTGGGCGACCTGCTCCGCCATCAGCGGTACCGGGGCGAGTGGCTGCGCCGCGAACTGAGCTGGCCGGAGGGCGACCGCTGGCACTTCGGGCCGTACGTGAACATCCTCCCGGCTGCGGGCGAGCCGGCCTTCGGCGACGCCCGGGGCGCGGTCCGGGACGTGTCGACGCGCCGGGTCGAGGACTTCGGGGTGCTGATCGACCGCGGGGCGGGGACAGGTTCGCGGATCGGCGTCACCGTCGAGGCGAACGCGGCGCTCCACGACCGGGCGTGGGTTCGGGCGGTGCACCGGTCACTGGTCGCCTTCCTGGAGCGGGTCTTCGGGGATGTGACGGCGCCGGTACGGCGGGTCCCGGTGGTCGGCGACGAGGACGAGCGCGCCTCCGTTGTGGACCGGTGGAACGACACCATCGAGGAGACGGATTCGTCCACGGTTTTGGACCGGTTCCGGGCGAGGGCTGCGGAAGCTCCGGATGTACTCGCCGTGCGATGCGCGGATCGAATTCTCACGTATGCCGAGGTGGATGCGTGGTCGGATGCGTTGGCGTGGGGGTTGGTGGCACGGGGTGTGGGGTGTGAGTCGCGGGTGGGGCTGTGTCTGCCGCGTGGGGTGGAGATGGTGGTGGCTCAGCTTGCCGTGTGGAAGGCGGGTGGGGCGTATGTGCCGTTGGATCCGGAGTATCCGGCGGACCGGCTGGCGTTCATGGTCGCCGACAGCGGCGCGCGGGTGGTGCTGGTCTCGGAGGAGACGGCGGATCGGCTGGACGGGGATGTCGTCCTGCTCGGCGAGGTTCGGGCGGACTCCGGGGGGTCTCTGAATGTGCAGGCCGGGTCGGGTGATCTGGCGTATGTGATTTATACGTCGGGGTCGACGGGGCGGCCGAAGGGTGTGGCGGTGGCGCATGGTTCGGTGGCGAACCTGGCCTCGGCGATGGGTCCTGTGCTGGGGGCTGGTCCTGGTGTGACGTCGTTGCAGTTCGCTTCGTTCAGCTTCGATGCTGCTGTGCTGGATGTGGCGGTGACGCTGGCTGCCGGCGGCACGCTGGCGATCGCCTCGGCGGCGGAGCGCCTGGACGCGGTTGCGCTGGCGGCGATGGTCGAGTCCAGTGGTGTGGGTACGGCGAGTGTGGTGCCGTCGCTGCTGAGTGCGCTGGAGCCGGAGGCCGTTTCTGGTATTGCGAACTGGGTGCTGGGTGCGGAGCGTCTCGAAGCGGGTCTGGCCGCGAAGTGGCGTGCTGCGGCCCGTCTGTGGAACACCTACGGGCCGACCGAAGCGACTGTGATTACCACGGCTGTCCTCTTGGAGGAGGGCATCACGGGTGAGGATGCGCCTCCTGCGATCGGCCGCCCGCTGCCCAACGTCCGTACCTACGTCCTGGATGCGTTCCTGCGTCCCGTCCCGGTCGGCGTGACTGGTGAGTTGTATGTCGCCGGTGCGGGTGTGGCCCGTGGCTATATCAACCGTCCGGATCTGACGGCCGAGCGTTTCGTCGCCTGTCCCTTCGGTGACGGTGAGCGGATGTATCGCACGGGGGACCTGGCCCGCTGGACGGCGGACGGTGTCCTGGAGTTCGTCGGGCGTGCGGATGAGCAGGTGAAGATCCGTGGGTTCCGGGTCGAGCTCGGGGAGGTCGAGGCCGTCCTCGCCGCCCACACCGACGTGGAGCGGGCTGTGGTGGTGGTTCGTGACGGGCGGCTTGTGGGTTATGTGGTCGGGGACGTGGGTGCGGATGCCGTTCGTGACTATGCGGCGGGGCGACTGCCGGAGTACATGGTTCCGTCTGTGGTGGTCGTCCTGGATGTTTTCCCGTTGACGGTGAACGGCAAGGTGGACCGTGCTGCCCTGCCCGCGCCCGAGGTTGCGTCCATGGGTACCCGTGTGCCTGTCTCGCCTGCTGAGGTGGCGTTGTGTGGGCTGTTCGCCGAGGTGTTGGGGTTGGAGCGGGTCGGGGTCGAGGACGGGTTCTTCGAGCTCGGCGGCGACTCCATCACGTCGATGTTGTTGGTCTCGCGGGCCCGCCGCGCAGGACTGGTCCTTACCGCCCGCCAGGTCTTCGAGTTGCGGACGCCGGCGCGGATCGCGGCTGTGGCGACGTCGGTCGACGAGGAGACGGAGGGTGGTCGCCGGTCGGACTCCGGTGTCGGTGAGGTGCCGCTGACGCCTGTGATGCGCGAGGTGCTGGACAGGGTCGGCGCCGACCGGGTGTACACGGTCGTGCAGTCGATGGCGGTGGAGGCGCCGGCGGGGCTGGACGAGACGGCGCTGCGAGGTGCGACAGCAGCTCTGATGGAACGTCATGAAATGCTCAGCGCCCGCCTGCTGGCGGAGTCGGCGTCGCTGGAGGTGCCGGAGACGCCCCTGGTTCCGATTGAGGTGCTGGTGTCTCGGGTGGACGCGGCCGGGGTGGATCCGGCGGCACTGGTCGAGGTGGAGATCGCGGCGGCGGTCGAGCGGTTGGACCCGGTGGCGGGTGTGATGGTGCAGGTGGTGTGGGTGGACGGTGGCCCGGGTATTGCCGGGCGGCTGGTCATGGTGGCAAGTCACCTGGTCGTCGACGCGGTGTCCTGGCAGATCCTGCTGCCGGACCTGTGGTCGGCGTACGAGGCCATCGTCGGGGGTCGGGTTCCGGTGCTTGGTGATGTTCCGGTGTCGTTCAGGGGGTGGGCTCGGGAGTTGGT
>NZ_JBHXLU010000168.1:0-8395 GCF_042720695.1 Streptomyces sp. NPDC058457
CCCCCCAAGGCGGCGAAGCCGCCGCTTGGGGGGCGCGGGGCTGTATCTGATATGCGGCTCCGCCGCGTGGGCGCGACCAGCCCCCACCGGCCCGCAGACAAGTCACGACCCTCAGAAAAAGACCGACCGCCGCTGCACAAGCAACTTGTACAGCGTGTGCTGAATCTGTTCCCGCACCTGATCCGTGAGGTTGAACATCAGCATCGGATCCTCGGCCGCCTCCGGCGGATAGCCGTCCGTTCGGATCGGCTCCCCGAACTGAATCGTCCACTTCGTCGGCAACGGCACCGCCCCCAGCGGCCCCAGCCACGGAAACGTCGGCGTCAGCGGAAAATACGGAATCCCCAGCACCCGTGCCAGCGTCTTCGCGTTGCCGATCATCGGGTAGATCTCCTCGGCCCCCACGATGGAGCAGGGAATGATCGGCACCCTCTGCCGCAGCGCGGTGGACACGAACCCACCCCGCCCGAACCGCTGGAGCTTGTACCGCTCGCTGAAGGGCTTCCCGATGCCCTTGAACCCCTCCGGCATCACCCCCACCAGCTCGCCCTGCCCCAGCAGCCGTTCGGCGTCCTCCGCGCACGCGAGCGTGTGCCCCAGCTTCCGCGCCAGCTCGTTCACCACCGGCAGCACGAAGACCAGGTCCGCCGCGAGCAGCCTGAGGTGACGATTCGCCGGATGCTGGTCGTGCACGGCGACCTGCATCATCAGCCCGTCCATCGGCAGCGTCCCGGAGTGGTTGGCGACGATCAGCGCACCGCCCTGGGCCGGGATGTTCTCCATGCCCTTCACGTCCACGCGGAAGTACTTCTCGTACACCGGCCGCAGCAGGGACATCAGGACCTGGTCGGTCAGCTCCTCGTCGTACCCGAAGTCGTCGACCTCGTAGTCGCCGGTCAGCCGCCGCCGCAGAAACGCGAGTCCGCGCGCGACGCGCCGCTCCAGGCCGGCCTCGTCGTGCGGCGGCTGCTCCACGCCCGTCTCAGGGTTATCCCGGGTCACATGCACATCTTCCTGCGCGGGGATCCGCCCGGCGAGAGGCTGGACCTCACGCACCACAGCGGACTCGCGCACCGCCGCAGGCTCCCGCACCGCCGCCGCCTGCTCGCCACCGCCCTTGCGCCGGCTCCCCGCGGCCCGGCGCCGGGTGGGCCGCTGCACGGCAGCCCCGCGGGACCGGTCGTCGTCGAACGGAATGACCTTGGCGTCCGCCATCGTTGCTGCGCTCCTCAGTTGGCGCTCTGGGTCGGGTTCTTCGTCGGGGTCCGCGCCGCGGTCCGCGCCGACGTCTTCCCACCGCTCAGGGCGGGCAGCGCGGCGATCCGGTCGACCGCCGCGGCCACGGCCTGGGGCGGCAGCAGCCCCGGGGCCTGGGCGCGCACGAAGTCCTCGAAAGTCTCCGCCGTCGTGTACTTCGGCCGGAATCCCAGCGTCTCGCGCATCTGGACCGTGTCCACCACCCGGCCGTGGGTCAGCAGCCGGATCTGCTCGGGCGAGAAGTCGCTCATGCCGAGCGTCCGCACCAGGGACCCGGCCCAGGTGACCGCCGGCAGCAGCAACGGCACGGTGGGCCGCCCCAGCCGCCGCGAACACTGCGAGAGCAACAACACCCCGTCCCCCGCGATGTTGAACGTACCGCTGTTCAGAGTCCCCCGCTCCGGCTCGTGCGAGGCCATCCGCAGCACCTCGATCACATCGTCCTCGTGCACGAACTGCAGCCGCGGGTCGTATCCGAGAACGGTGGGCAGCACGGGCAGCGAGAAATAGGAAGCGAGCGGAGTTTCCGCGGTCGCCCCGAGAATATTGGCGAACCGCAGCACACATACCGCCACGTCGGGCCGCCGTCTGGCGAACCCCCGCACATACCCCTCCACCTCCACCGTGTCTTTCGCAAAGCCCCCACTCGGCAGCGATTTCGGCGGGGTGGTCTCGGTGAAGACGGCGGGATCCTTCGGCGCGGAGCCGTACACGTTCGTACTGGACTTGATCACCAGCCGCTTCACGTTCGGCGACTTCTGGCAGGCGCCGAGCAGCTGCATCGTCCCGATGACATTGGTCTCTTTGACGGTGGCCCGGCTTCCGCTGCCGAGCGGTGTCCCGGTCACGTCCATGTGGACGACGGTGTCGGCGCCGCTCTCGGCCAGCACCCGGGCGATGGACGGCTGCCGGATGTCGGTCTGGATGAAGTCCGCCCCGCCCAGATGATGCTCCGGCAGCACGGCGTCCACCGCGACCACCCGGTCCACCTCGGGATCACGCTGGATCCGCCGTACGAACCGGCCCCCGAGTTGACGGGCCACCCCGGTCACGAGCACGACCTTCCCCAAGATCAGCGCCTTTCTTCCGTGTTCCCGTATGCGGGCCAACTTAGCGGGTTGATGTTGCGCTGGCATGACCCCCAGCAGGCCACGACAAGCCGCAACGGCCGGAAAACGCAGTGGCCCCCCACCGTACTGGTGGGGGGCCACACACAAGCTCTCGCGGCTCGACGCCGTAATTACTTCTTGTTACGGCGCTGAACGCGCGTGCGCTTGAGCAGCTTGCGGTGCTTCTTCTTGGCCATCCGCTTGCGCCGCTTCTTGATAACAGAGCCCACGACTACCCTCGCTCACTTCTCATCACTCGGTGCTGGGCATCATGGGCCCATACGACCTACGAGGGGCTAGCCTACCCGCCCGAGCGCTGAGCTCGTAATCGAGGTGCCCCGGGACAAGTCCCGGAACGGCCGTCAGGCGGTCTCCACCCCCACATAGCTCTCGCGAAGGTACTCGTGTACCGCTTGCTCGGGGACGCGGAAGGACCGCCCCACCCGAATCGCGGGCAGATGACCGCTGTGCACCAGCCGGTACACGGTCATCTTCGACACTCGCATCACCGCGGCGACCTCCGCCACGGTAAGGAACACAACCTCGTTCAGAGGCCTCTCGCCAGCTGCCATGACACACCTGAACCTTCCGCACTCGACGGGCCACCGGCTTCCCCTTCCGGTGACTCTTCGTCGTTGCGTGCTCACTCCCCAATGTAGGGGCGGGTGATGCGAGTGGGGAAGAGGTGCACCCATCGGCGGCCTACTGTGACAGACACGCTCGATTGAGTACGTAGCGGGTAAGCGGCGTGTAGTAATCAGACCGCACGCCGTCATCAACCGGAACGGCGACGGACACGACCCCCTCGGCCTCCCCCACAAAGAGCGCGGGGTCATCCGTATCCGCCAGACCAATGGCCTCAACCCCGAGCTGACCTGCACCGCAGACCCACCCATGGTCCCCGACCACCAGCTCGGGCAAGGGCCCGCCACCCCCCGCCGCCGCATCCAGCGCCACCCGAACCGGCAGCGGCGAATGCGTATGCGCACCCGGCGCACAACCGGGGCGTTCACGGCCCACTTCTCTCATGACTCCGACTCCCCGTACGTAATCGAGCTCGCACATACGTAGACCGAACCGGGTCGTTATGTCGACACAGCGACCCTGCGCAGGGGTGAGTACCTCACACCCCGCCGCCGACAGCGCGTCCGCGAGACCGGCGTAGAACCCGATCAGCCGGTGCGGGTGCCCGGTCCCGAACAACACGGGAGTACGCCGCCGGGCCGCCACCCCCACCCGCTCGGCAAACGCATCCAGCGCGGCAACGGTCAAGTCAGGATCGATCACATCATGCCCTGAAACACACCGCGGATCGTCCGAAACCCCACACTTGGCGGCCATCAACCGAACCAACTCCGCCTCACCCCATCCGCCTTGCGGATCAATCCCGATCAACACCCGAGGATCCCGAGCAGCGAACAGCCGATAGCTACGAAGACTCCGCTCCCGCGAGGTCCCCACCGCCCCCGCCAGCCCAGCAGCCACCAAATAGGCCCGAAGCCCACCACCACTCAACACGCCAGAGATGCTGACGCACCCCACCCCACCACACCCCCAGAACACCCGAACACCGCACAGTCGGCGTAACGCACCCCCACCCTCCAGCCCGCCCGACGCCCAAGCACGAGAGAACCGGTCCGCACCCCCCCACCTTCTCAGCCCGCCCGGCGTCCGAGGACGCGAACCGGTCTGCACCCCCACTCTCCAGCCCGTCCGGCATCCGAGGACGAGAGAACCGGTCCACACCCCCCACCCTCTCAACCCGCCCGGCGTCCGAGGACGCGAACCGGTCTGCACCCCCGCTCTCCAGCCCGTCCGGCGTTTGAGGACGAGGCCGTTCAGGCCGAAGCGGGGGTCCGGGGGCGGCAGCCCCCGAAACGGGCGGTCGAAGGGGGCCCACCCCCTGGAGGACGGGACGGGTAGGGGCGGCGGGGGCGAGGAAAACCCCCTACGCCAGCAACCCCCGCAGCGGAAACACAGCCCGCCGCGTCGCCAGCACGGCCTGATCCAAGCGATCAGCAGGGTCGTACCCGGCCTCCCACCCCACCCACCCCACCGGCCACCGACCGTCCGTCATCCGCCCAGGCCCCAACTGCCGAGTCCGAGCAAACACCTCCTGCCGCCACCCCTCAGGCACCAACGCCTCAGGCGCAACCTCCCGCCCCGCCGCCACCCCCACCAGATGCGTCCACGACCGAGGCACGACATCCACCACCTCGTACCCACCCCCACCCAACGCGACCCACTTCCCCCCGGCGTACTCATGCGCCAGCTCATGACACGCCACCTGCACCGCCCGCTGCGCATCCAGCGAAACCGCCAGATGAGCCAGCGGATCCTCGAAATGCGTATCGGCGCCGTGCTGCGTCACCAGCACCTGCGGCCGGAAGTCGGCGACCAGCTCCGGCACGACGGCGTGAAACGCCCGCAGCCACCCCGCATCCCCGGTCCCCGCCGGCAGCGCCACGTTCACCGCGGCACCCTCCCCCGCCCCGGCCCCGACCTCCTCCGGCCACCCGGTCTGCGGGAACAACGTACGCGGATGCTCATGCAGCGAGATCGTCAGAACCCGCGGATCCTCCCAGAACGCGGCCTGCACCCCGTCCCCGTGGTGCACGTCCACATCCACATAGGCGACCCGCTCGGCCCCCAGCTCCAGCAACCGCGCGATCGCCAGCGAGGCGTCGTTGTAGATGCAGAACCCCGACGCGGCCCCCGGCATGGCATGGTGCAACCCGCCCGCGAAGTTCACGGCGTGATCGACATCCCCCCGCCACACCGCCTCCGCCGCCCCCACCGACTGCCCGGCGATCAGCGCGGACACCTCGTGCATCCCGGCGAAGGCGGGATCGTCCTCCGTCCCCAGCCCGTACGACTGGTCGGCCGCCGCCGGATTCGCCGAGGCCGCCTTCACGGCCTCGATGTAGTCCTCCCGGTGCACCAGCCGCAGCGTCGACTCACCGGCCGGCTTCGCCGCCACCACATCCACCACCCGGTCGAGCCCGAAGGCACCGACCAGACTCCGGGTCAACGCCAGCCGTACCGGATCCATCGGATGGCCCGGACCGAAGTCATAGCCCGTTACTGCCTCGTCCCACATCAGCTGTGCGCGGCCGCTCATGCCCGCCACCGTATCGGTCCGACCTGGTCGCGAACGAACGGGCGTACACCATCGTCACCAGCACCAACACCATCGGTACCAGCATCGCCCCGCGATAACTCCACGCATCGCCCAGCGCACCGACCAACGGCGAACCGATCAGAAACCCGACGTAGTTGAAAATATTCAGCCGAGCGATGGCCGCGTCCGAAGCCCCCGGGAACAGCCTGCCCGCCGCCGCGAAGGTCTGCGGCACCAGCACGCACAACCCCAGCCCCAGCAGAGTGAACCCGGCCATGCCGACCCAGGCCCCCGGCGCCGCCGCCACCACCGCGAACCCGGCGGCCGCCACCAGCGTCCCCAGCCGTACGACCGGCACGGCCCCGAACCGCCGAACCCCGAAGTCCCCGATGGCCCGCCCGGCCAGCGTGGTCACCATGTACACGTTGTACGGCACGGTGGCGAGCTGCTCGCTGCTGCCCAGCACGTCCTTCAGATATTTCGCACTCCAGTTGGAGACGGTCGAGTCCCCGATGTAGGCGAAGGTCATCACCAGACACAGCGGCAGCAGCATCTTGAAGACGACACCACCGCCTCCCTCCTGCACCCCGTCCTCCACCGGCGCGGGATCACCGTCCACGTACCACCGGCTCCCCACCAGCGCGGCCGGCAGCAGCACCGCGACGACCGGCAGATACGACACCCACAGCGCGAGATGCCAGTGCGCCCCCACCCAGGCCAGCGAGGCCCCGAGGATCCCGCCCAGGCTGTACACGGCATGGAAGCTGAGCATGATGCTGCGCCCGTACGTCCGCTGCAGACTCACCCCGAGCATGTTCATCGAGGCGTCCAACGCACCCACGGCCAGCCCGAACGCGGCCAGGGCCACCGCCAGTTCTGCCATGTTCCCGCCGGCCCCGGCCCCGAGCAGCGCCAGCATCACCACGGGCTGGGACCAGCGCAGCAGCCGGCTCGGCCGTATTCGCTTCACCAACTGCTCGGTGGTGACACTGCCGACGCCGGCCAGGATGGGCACGGCAGCGAGAAAGACCGGCAGCAGCGCGTCGGAGACGCCGTACCGGTCCTGGATCGCGGGGATGCGGGTCACCAGCAGCGCGAAGGTGGCACCCTGAGTGAAGAAGCTGAACGCCAGCGAGGCCCTACCGCGCCGCAGCACATCTGTCATGGCGGCGAGCGTAGGGCCCCGGCGTACTCGTGGGTAGATCCAGCCAAAGATGAATTTCCTTCAGCTTTACCTCCGGCGGTCTCAGGCGGCGACAGCCACCTCGCGCCGCGCACCGTCCTCGGCGCCCTCCGGCTCCTCCTCCGCGGCCGTGACCTCCGCGGAGATCATCCGCGCCATCGGCTCCGCGGCGAGCCCACCGCTCACCACCATCCCGATCCCGATCGCACCGACCAGGATGACCGTGCCGAGCCACACCATGGTGTCGACGGGCAGCGTGTACGCCCCCACGACCCGCACCACGCACTCGGTGAGCAGCAGCGCGCCCCACACGAGGGAGTAGACCCGCTCCGTACGCCGGAACGCGGCGGACCCGGTCCGCAGCCGTTCGAAGGCCGCCTCCCTGGCCGCGTCGCCCTTCACGATGAACGGCTTGAGCCCCTCGGTCATCATCGGCCGGCCCATCGCCACCGACACCAGGATCGCGATCCCGATCGCGCTGCTGACCCCGCTGTCCTTGGCGAGCATGAGCCGCGGGTCGCCGGAGACAAAGCTCAGCGCCAGGGACACCACGTTCACCAGCAGGATGAGCCCCGCGAACGCGTTGCCCCGACGCTCCCTGACCACGCTCCACACCGTACGCACCGCCGGCACCACACTGCTCCAGGCGAGCGCCGCGAAGGTGCTCATCCCGAAGGCGCCCTTGAAGAGGTAGTACGACCCGAGGGGAACCGCCACGTCCACGATCAGCGGCTTGAAGTTCTCCAGCACGCTGGGCTGCTGCTTGCCTTCGTCGTTGTTCCGGGACCCGGTGTTCGTCGTCTTCGTCATGCCCTCAGCTTCGCGTCCGGGCGGGGTCCCCCAGTAGAAACGATCGTCCGGAGCTCGGCATGACAATTGTCAGCGCCGCCGCCGTGCCCCCGGTCATTCCAGCAGGTCAGCCAACTGCCCCAGGTCGGAGAAGAGTTGAGTGGCCCCCTGCAGCCTGTCGGGCGGTGTCATGGCCGTGAACCCGTACACGTCCATGCCGGCAGCCACGGCCGCCTGCACCCCCAGCGGACTGTCCTCCACGACGGCACACCGCCCCGGCGCGACCCCCATCCGCGCAGCCGCGTAGAGGAACAGATCCGGTGCCGGCTTCCCGCGCCCCACATCCTGCGAACTGAAGATCCGCGACTCGTCGAACCACCGGTCGAGCCCGGTCGTCCGGTGCCCCACCCGAATCCGCTCATGACTCCCCGACGACGCCACGCAGTACGGCACCCCGTCCGCCGCCAGCCGCTCCAGCACCTTCGCCACCCCCGACACTGGCTTCAACTCCTCCTCGAAGGCGGCGAAGACACGTGCGTGGAAGACATCGTCGAAGTCGTCCGGCAGCCGCTGCCCCGTGCGCTCCTGGACGAGGTCATGGATCCGGTGCATCGCGGATCCCATGTAGTCCCGTATGGCCTCGTCGTAGGAGGTCTGGTGCCCCAGCTCGGTGAGATAGGCGGCCAGGAGCCGGTTGGAGATGGGCTCACTGTCGACGAGGACGCCGTCGTTGTCGAAGATAACCAAGTCGTAGCGCATGCCCCGAGCTTAAACGCACCCGTAAACGCAGAAAGGCCCACGCCATGACGGCGTGGGCCTTTCCCAATATTTGTTCGGCGGCGTCCTACTCTCCCACAGGGTCCCCCCTGCAGTACCATCGGCGCTGTAAGGCTTAGCTTCCGGGTTCGGAATGTAACCGGGCGTTTCCCTCACGCT
>NZ_JBHXLU010000169.1:0-8280 GCF_042720695.1 Streptomyces sp. NPDC058457
GGTGTTCCCCACCGGCGGCCCGCCCGCTCCGATTCTGTATCGAGATATCGTGGTGTGTCGGAGTGATCGACGAGAACGGTGGCACATGGCGGCGACGGCGGAACTGGAGCGAGCAGCGGCCCTGGACACGGTCCGGAAGTCCGTGGCGCGCCGCGTCGCCCGGGACTCCCCCACCTCCGTGCGCTGACCCCGCCGCCGCAGGGGTCAGGCGGCCGCCGACGGCTCCCGCGCGACCGGGAGACCCGCCGTCCGCAGCACCTGACGCCCGGCGTCCACGGCGAACACCTCGCAGCCCGGACGCGCGGCCGCCCACCCCACGCCCTCGGCGCCCATCGCGAAGGCGGCCGTGGCCACGGAGTCCGCCTCGGTCAGCGAGGAGGCGACGACCGTCAGGCTGAGCAGGCCGGTCGCCGGACGCCCGGTACGGCCGTCGACGATGTGGTCGCCGCGCTCGTAGCGGGCGGAGGTGGCGACCGCCCCGTCGGTGAGTTCGAGGACCGTGCACAACCGGTCGGCGTGCTCGGGGTGCCGTACCCCCACCCGCCAGGGCCCGCCCGCGGCGACCACGTCACCGCCGGCGTTCAGCACGAACCGCCGTGCCCCGGCCGCCGACAGCAGTTCCGCCGCCCGCTGCACCGACCAGCCCTTGACCACCGCGCACGGGTCGAGACCCCGCCCGGGCAGCCGTACGTCGAACGCGCCCCCGGTCGCCAGCCGGTACTCCTCGCACAGCGCGAGCACCTCGGCGAGGTCCGGGCTCACCTCGGACCCGGCGAGCTCACCGCGGTCGAGCCGGGAGACCTCGCTGTCCGGCCGGAAGGGGCTGAACCGCTCGTCGACCTCGCGCAGCCAGGCGAAGACCGCGTCGGCGGCGCCGGTGAAATCCCCTTCGTCGTCGACGCGGAGCGAGACCGGGAAGCCCATGACGTGTTCGACCCGCTGCATGCGCTCAGCCCTTCGCGTCGATCGCGGCCTGCAGGGACTCCTTGTAGGCGTCGCTGGTGATCGTCGCACCGGACACGGTGTCGATGTCCGCGCTCTGCGCCTTCAGCGTCTCCGAGATCAGCACCGGCACCGCGGCGGTCGTCTGCGGATGGTTCGGCTGCTGGAGCATCGTCACCGCGGAGATCTTGTCGGCGGAGAAGGTCACCTGGACCTGCACCGGGCCCTTGTCGGTGTTGACGGTGGTGCCCTTGACGACGGTGCCGGAGGAGGTGCCCGCAGCGGCGGTCGAGGCGGCCGACGGCGTGGTGGCGGACCCGGTTGCGGAGGACTCGGTCGTGGAGGACCCGGTGGTGGCGGACGTCGTACCGCCGATCGACGGCTCGTAGCGCCAGACGGGGATCAGGCCCGCGATGCTCAGGACGACGACAGGTATGGCTCGCTTCACGGTGTCTCTCTCATCCCGCCAGGCTGAAACGCTCGAAGTGGATCTGCGGCTTGGGCACGCCCAGGTCTCCCAGGGTGCGCAGCACCGCGTTCATCATCGGCGGCGGCCCGCACAGGAAGACGTCCCGGTCGGCGATGTCGGGCACCAGTCGGATCAGCTCGCGCGGGGCCAGCCTGTCGGGGACCGGCGGGCCGGTGACCAGGTGCAGCTCGGCGCCCTTGGCGACGGCGAGGTCGCGGAGTTCGTCGTAGAGGACGGCGTCCCGGTCGGTGCCGACGCGGTAGATGACGATCGCGTGGCCTTCGAGGTCCTCCAGGAGCGCGCGGACGGGGGTGACGCCGACGCCGCCCGCGATGAGCAGGGACTCGGTCTTCCGGCGGTGCAGGGTGGTGAAGGCGCCGTAGGGGCCCTCGGCGAAGACGCGGGTGCCGACCCTGAGATGGCGCAGCGCGGCGCTGCCGTCGCCGGCGGCCTTGGCGGTCAGGCGCAGGGTGCGGCCGTCGGGGGCGGCCGAGAGGGAGAAGGGGTTCGCCTGCCACCAGCGGTCCCTGGTGAGGAACCGCCAGAGGAAGAACTGACCGGCCTGGGCGGGGAGTTTGTCGAGTTCACGCCCTGTGACGTGGACCGAGACGACGTTGTCCGACTCGGGGACGACGGCGGAGACCCGGAACTGGTGCCGGTAGTTGCGCCACAGCGGCAGGACCAGGCGGCCCAGGGCCACCGCGCCGAGCGCCACGCCCCACACCGCGTACCAGTACGTCTTCGCGGCGGACGACGACGTGAAGGTCGTACCGACCGCGACCTGGTGGCTGAACGCGAGCACCACGGCCACGTAGGTGTACAGGTGGACGAAGTGCCAGGTCTCGTAGGCGAGCCGGCGGCGGGCGTAGCGGGCCGAGACGGCGCCGACCACGACGATGATGCCGAGCGCGACGGTCGCGCGGAGCACGCCCTCCGTCGTCTCGGCGAGGTCGACGAGTTCGGAGACCGGGCCGACGCCCGCGCCGTCGGCGTAGCCGAAGCTGATGAAGACGGCGTGTGCGAGCAGCGTCCACAGCAGGGCGAAGCCGGTCCAGCGGTGCCAGGAGGTCAGCCGGTCCATGCCGATCCGGCGGTCCAGCCAGGGCAGCCGGGCCACCAGCACCAGCTGGAAGGCCATGACGAGGGCGCCGTAGAGGCCGAAGAAGCGGCCGATGACGATCAGGGCGTTGGAGGCGAAGCCCGCCTGGGCGAAGAAGCAGGCGACCACGGCCGCGTTCACGGCGAGCACGGCGTACAGGCCCGTGCGGGCCACCACCCTGGGGCGTATCGCCGTGGGGGGCGCAGGGGGTGATTGGACGGTCGTCACGGGTCGGCAGCTCCTTGATCGGGTCCTGGGAGTCGAGCTTCACCCGTGGCCGCTGTCGTTTTCCTGTCGGAAGACTTTCAACTGGTTATCGATGTGTTTTCTGTGTGAGCACGGGTCTGGCGTCCGTGGCCGTGTGCCGCAGTATGAGCGGGTGGAAAAAGTACGACTCCTCGTCGTGGACGACGACCCGCCGATCGCCGACCTGGTCGCGACGGTCGCGCGGTACGAGGGCTGGGAGGCGGTCACCGCGTATTCGGGTGAGGACGCGCTGGTCCGGGCCGCCGAGTTCCGGCCGGACATCGTGGTGCTCGACCTGATGCTGCCCGATCTCGACGGCTTCGGTGTCCTCGACCGGCTGCGGCACTCCGGGACGATGGTTCCGGTGGTGTTCCTCACGGCGCGCGACGGGGTCGCCGACCGGGTCGCGGGGCTGACCCGGGGCGGGGACGACTACCTGGTCAAGCCGTTCGCGGTGGAGGAGCTGATGGCACGGCTGCGCACGGTGCTGCGGCGCAGTGCCGGACCCGGTTTCCAGCGCTCGGTGCTCCGGGTCGCCGACCTGACGATGGACGAGGACACCCGTGAGGTGCGCCGCGGCGACCGGCTGCTCTCGCTGACCCCGACCGAGTTCGAGGTGCTGCGCTACCTGATGCGCAAGTCGCCGACCGTGCTCACCAAGGCTCAGATCCTCGACCACGTGTGGGAGTACGGCTTCGGCGGCCGTTCGAACGTGGTGGAGCTGGTGGTGAGCCGGCTGCGCCGCAAGATGGACGACGAGACCGGCGGGGAGCCGCTGATCCACACCGTGCGCGGCTTCGGGTACGTCATCCGGCAGCAGGCCGCGGAGTGACCGGCCGGTTCCGGGCCGGCCTGGCGCGGATCGGCCGGCTGCGGCGCTCGTACCGGAGCATGCGCCTGGGCACCCGGCTGGCGCTGGGGCTCGGGGCGCTGGCCCTGGTGGTGTTCGCGGTCGTCGGCACAGCTCTGACGATGTACATGCGGGACTACCTGTCGGCCCAGCTGGACGACCAGCTGGGGCTGGGCCAGGTCGCCCAGTCCAAGAGCATCGCGCAGAACGGCACGCTCCAGGGCAAGAAGTACTACCACTGGTACTACGCCGTGTACGACGTGTCGCACGGCACCCCGGTGCTGCGCAAGCCGGAGGAGAGCAGTGACCTGCCCTCGGACATCGCCCCGCTCACCTCGGTGGCGAAGGCGCAGATCGCGGCCGGCACCGAGGTGCTGCGCACCAAGGACCTGACCGGGGAGGGCGAGTACCGGCTGCGCGGCTGCGAGGTGGAGCCGGGGGTGGTGCTGGTCAGCGGGGCCCCGATGGACACCATCGACAAGACGGTACGACAGCTGGTCACGGTCCAGGTGATCGCCTTCGGGCTGGCGCTGCTGGCGCTGGTGGTGTTCGGCCGCCGGCTGCTGCGGCACGGTCTCGAGCCGCTGAGCGACATGGCGCACACGGCCCATGGCATCGCCTCGCACAATCTGACGGAGTCGGCGGCCCGGCTGCCGCTGCGCGCGGCGAAGCGGGGCGGCGGGCCGGAGGTCGAGGAGCTGCGCACCGCCTTCAACACCATGCTGGAGCACATCGACGACTCCCTCGCCGTGCGCGCCGAGGCCGAGCAGCGGCTGCGCCGCTTCGTCGCGGACGCCTCGCACGAGCTGCGCACCCCGCTGATGTCGGTACGCGGCTACGCCGACCTCTTCCAGTACGCCGCCGCCAACGAGCCCGCGGAACGCGACCGCCATCTGGCCCGGCTGCGCGCGGAAGCCGCCCGGATGGGCATCCTCCTCGACGACCTGCTGCTCCTCGCCCGCCTTGACGCGGCCGAGGTGGAGACCCCGCTGCGGCTGGAGGACGCCGACCTGAGGGAACTGGTCCGGGAGGCCGCCGACGCCTTCCGCGCCGCCCGCGCCGGCCATCCCCTGACGGTGACCGCCGGCCCGGACCCGGTCCCGGTCCGGCTCGATCCGGTCCGTATCCGCCAGGTGCTGGACAACCTCCTCACCAACGCGGCCGTCCACACGCCCACCGGCACCCCGGTGTCCGTGACGGTCGCTGTCACCGCCGGCTCGGCGTCGGTGAGCGTCGCCGACCACGGCCCCGGCATCCCGGCCGGCGACCGCGCCCGGGTCTTCGACCGCTTCTACCGCGTCGACAAGGCCCGCAGCCGTGACCGCGGCGGCAGCGGGCTCGGCCTGTCGGTGGCCCGGGCACTGGTGGAGGCGCACGGCGGGACCATCGGGCTGGGCGACGGCCGCACGGGCGGCACGGTGTTCACGCTGACGCTGCCCAGCAGACCGGCCACTGCCGGCGCCCCCGGCTAGCCCTCCTCCACCGCGTCCTCCGCGCCCGGGCCGAACCCGCCCTCCCGTGGGTGCGGGCGCGCCGCCAGCACCGCGACGTCGTCCTCGGCGTGGCGGGCGTCGAGGCGGGTGAGGATGGACTCCAGCAGGCTGTCGACCCCGGCGGCGGGGGTGAAGCGGAGGTCGGCGAGGCGGTGCAGGGAGCGGTCGATGTCCTCGCCGCGGTGTTCCACCAGGCCGTCGGTGAAGAGCACCAGCGCCTCGTCGGGTTCGAGCCGGTGGGTGGCCGACTCGTAGCCGCCGAAGCCGGTGCCCAGGGGCGGGCCGACGGGAACCTGCAGAAGTGCGGTACGGCCTCCCCTGGTGATCAGCGCGGGCGGCAGATGACCGGCGCTGGCCAGGGTGACCTGCCCGCGGCCGGGGTCGACGCGGACGAGCAGGCAGGTGGCGGGTCTTCGGTCCGCCTCGGTGGCGGCGGTGTCGTCCATCTGGCGCAGCACCCGGTGCGGGGGCAGCTCGGAGGAGGCGATGTAGCGCAGTGAGGACCGGTACGCGTTCATGTCGACGGCGGCCTCCAACCCGTGGCCCATCACGTCGCCGACGACGAGCAGCGTGCGCCCGAAGTGCAGCCGTACGGTCTCGCACCAGTCGCCGCCGACCAGTACCCGCCCGCCGGCCGGGAGATAGCGGATCGCCACGTCCAGGTTGGGGTGCGGCCGGCCCGGCTCGGCGAGCAGGGCGCGTTGCAGGTCACCGGCGGTCCGGTTGACCTGCTCGTACTCACGGGCGTGCCGGATGTGGGAGGCGGCGCGTTCGGCGAGCAGGGCGAGCAGTTCGGCCTCCGCACGGGCGAAGGCGACGCCCTCGCGGGCGCAGACCAGGACGCCGTACTGGTCGGAGCCGCTGGTCAGGGGCGCGCACAGGGCCGGGCGGGTGCGGCTGCCGACCGGACGGGACAGCCAGGGGTCCACCCAGTGGTCGGCCGCCGGGGTGCCCGCGTCCCGGGCCGCCGCGGTGGCCCAGCGGGCGTCGGGCAGCAGATCGGCGTCGCCGGTGATCGACTCGTAGCCGGAGACGGTGTCGCCGACGCGCCGCATCACGGCCGCGCCTCCGCCCACCAGCCGTACCGCCGCCCGGGTCAGTTCCGTGCAGGTGGTGGCCTCGTCGAGGCTCGTGCCGATGCCGGCCGCGGCCGTGCGCAACGCCCGCAGCGGTGCGGAGGGGTCGGCGCCCGCCGTGCGCCCGCCCTGTCCGCCCGGGCCGTCGGCGGACGCGGGTCCCCGGCGGGACTGGAACCATCGCGCGACACCCGACACCCTCACAGAATCTCAAACAGCCCCGGTCCGGGCACCAGCCATCCGGGTGTCACCCCTCCCGGACACGGTTCACCGGGATGGGTGACACGGCCGGGCGGCTGTCAGGCCCCGTCCGGAGTCCACGCCGCGACCAGGTCCAGCAGGCCGGGAAAGCGGGCGTCGAGGTCGGCGACGCGGACCTGGCTGCGGCGCTCCAGTCCGTACTGGCGCTGCCGGGTGACGCCCGCCTCGCGCAGGGCCTTGAAGTGATGGGTCAGGGACGACTTCGGGCGGTCGAAGCCGAACCACCCGCAGGTGTGGTCGAACCGCTCGGACTCCAGCAGCAGTTTCTGCACGATGCGCAGGCGCAGCGGATCACTCAGCGCGCCCAGCACCGTCTCCAGACGCAGGTCCGCCACCGCGGGCTCGGGCAGCGGTTCGGGCAGATCCGCGGGCTCCGGCAACACCTTGAAATCCGGCATCCGCAGGGACGCCGGACGCGCCGTGGCAGGCATGGGCAACTCCTCATGACCCGAATTCTATGTACGACTCCAATCGTACTGCATGCTATGTTCGAGGAAACTCGTACTGCACCAGCAGGAGGGACCTGTCATGTCGGAGAGTCGAACCGCGCCCGTGAAGGTGGTGGATGAGCCGGCAGGCGCGGCGGGTGAACCGTCGAAGGCAAGCGCCCTGCCCGCTCCCACCTGGTGGGTATGGCTGGCCGCCTGGCCGGTGACGGCGGTCTTCATCCTGTCCAACGCGGCGACACCGCTGTACGTGCTGTGGCAGCGCGAGATCGGGTTCTCCAAGGGCACCCTGACCGTGATCTTCGCCTTCTACATCGTCGGTCTGCTCGGGTCACTTCTCGTCTCCGGCGTCGTCTCCGACCGGCTCGGCCGCAAGACGGTCCTGCTGCCCGCCCTGGGGCTGGCACTGGCCGCCTGCGTGATCTTCGCGACCGCGTCGAGCGTGGCCGCGCTGATCGTGGCCCGGCTGTTCACCGGCATCGCCGTCGGCGCGGTGGTCTCCGCGGGCATGGCCGCCGTGACGGACGTGGCCGGCCAGCACCGCAAGCGGCTCGCGGCCCTGCTCGCCTCCTGCGCCATGGTCTTCGGGGCTGGTCTCGGCCCGCTCCTCGCAGGCGTCCTGTCCGAGACCCTGCCGGGCCCCACTGTCACCGTCTTCATGGTGGAGATGGCGTTGCTCGCCACCGCCGTCCTCGCCGTGCTGCGCATGCCGGTGCGCCGCCCCGCCGCCCCCGCCAAGGGCGCCTGGATCCGCGTCCCCGGCGTCCCGGGCGGCAGCGGCCGGCAACTCACCCTCGGCATCGCGGTGTTCGCGCCCGGCATCACCGCAACCTCGTTCGTGCTCTCGCTCGGCCCGTCGCTGCTGTCCGGCCTGCTCGGCACCACCAGCCGGATCGTCGCCGGCGCCATGGCGTTCGTGATGTTCCTGGCCGCCACCGGTGTGCAGTTCGCGGTACAGAAGCTGCCCCGGCGCACCATCCTGACCGCCGGCGCCATCAGCACCACGCTCAGCATGGTCGCGCTGGTCACCGCAGTGCACACCTCGTCGGTCCCGGTGCTGATCGCCTCCGCGCTGCTGGCCGGGGCCGGCCAGGGCATGGGGCAGCTCGGCGGGCTCTCCCTGCTCAACCACAGCGTCCCGGCACAGCGGCTCGCCGAGGCCAACGCGGCCCTCAACGTGGGCGGTTACGTCCCGGCGGGCCTGCTGCCGGTCTCGGCCGGCTATCTCAGCGACGCCATCGGGCTGACCAACGGCGCGACCGTGTTCGCGGTCGTCCTGATGGGCCTCGCCGTCATCGGCGGCCTCGTGGTCGTCGCCTCCCGGCACAAGGTCGCCGAGCCCGTGTGAGCGGGCGGCACCCGCACACCCCCCTCCGGCGGCGCACCGCAGCACCGGCT
>NZ_JBHXLU010000170.1:0-8190 GCF_042720695.1 Streptomyces sp. NPDC058457
ACCTTCTACAACACTCGACGCCGACACACTGCGCTCGCAGGCCAGCCCCCGATCAGCCGCCTGTCACCAAAGTCATGACCGAGTACACCTAGGCGATGTCGTCCTCGAAGAGGGACAGCTCGGCCCAGATCGTCTTGCCCTCAGGGGAATGTCTGGTGCCCCAGCGCTGGGTCAGCTGAGCGACCAGCAGCAGGCCGCGGCCGCCCTCGTCCCAGGTCTTGGCCCGGCGCAGGTGCGGGGCCGTGTGGCTGGTGTCGGAGACCTCGCAGATCAGGGTCGTCGTGTCGTGGATCAGGCGGAGCCGGATGGGGTGGGCGCCGTAGCGGATGGCGTTGGTGACCAGCTCGCTGACCACCAGCTCCGCCGTGAAGGCGGCCATGCTCAGGTCCCACACGTCCAGCTGTTCCACGGCCTGCTTGCGGATCGGCGCGACCAGGGCGGGGTCGGCGGGGATGTCCCAGGACGCCACCCGGGACGGCGGCAGGCCCTGGGTGCGGGCCAGCAGCAGGGCCACGTCGTCGGCCGCGCCGC
This sequence comes from Streptomyces sp. NPDC058457, assembly GCF_042720695.1. Classification (NCBI taxonomy): domain Bacteria; kingdom Bacillati; phylum Actinomycetota; class Actinomycetes; order Kitasatosporales; family Streptomycetaceae; genus Streptomyces; species Streptomyces sp. NPDC058457. Next base: position 532 of record NZ_JBHXLU010000170.1, read on the forward strand.
CCGGCGGCAGCAGGGCGTGCAGGATCCGGTCGCAGGTCTCGTCCAGGGAGTCGCTGTACGCCGACAGCGCCTCGTGCAGGAGCCGGCGGCCGGTGTCCGGGTCCCGGTGCCGGGAGGTGATCAGCCCGTCCGTGAACATCGCGAGGACCGTGCCCTCGTCCAGCGTCACCTCGGCCGACTCGAACGGCAGCCCGCCAAGGCCCAGCGGGGGACCGGCGGGCAGGTCAAGGCGGTGGGGGCGGCGGCCGGGGCGCAGCAGGACGGGCGGCGGGTGCCCGGCGCGGGCCAGCGTGCAGCGCCGGGACACCGGGTCGTAGACGGCGTACAGGCAGGTCGCGCCGACCTCGCCGGGGCTGCCTTCGCCGCCCTGCTCGGCCGAGAGCCGGAGCACCAGGTCGTCGAGGTGGGTGAGCAGCTCGTCGGGGGCCAGGTCGATGTCGGCCAGGGTGCGCACGGCGGTCCGCAGCCGGCCCATGGTCGCCGAGGCCTGCACCCCGTGGCCGACGACGTCTCCGACGACCATGGCGACCCGCAGCCCGGACAGCGGGATCACGTCGAACCAGTCGCCGCCCACCCCGGCCCGCGCCGCCGGCAGATAGCGGGAGGCGGCCTGCAGGGCGGCGGTGCGCGGCAGTGTCCGGGGCAGCAGGCTGCGCTGCAGGGCCAGGGCGGTCTCGCGCTCGCGCGAGTACCGGCGGGCGTTGTCGATGCAGACGGCCGCCCGGGCCGTGATCTCCTCGGCGAGCAGCACGTCGTCCGGGCTGAACGGGTCGAGCCGCCGGTGCCGCCGGAACACCGCGACCCCCAGGGTGGTGCCGCGGGCCTGGATCGGTACCGACATCGAGGAGTGCACGCCGAACTCGCGTACCCGCTCCCAGCGGGCCTTGTTCCAGGACAGCCACTGGTCCAGCGCGCCGGATGCCACCGAGGCCACGATCGTGTGCCCCGCGGTCAGCGAGTCGGCCTGCGGCGAGGAGGCCGGGTAGACCTCGGTGTGCCCGGGCTTGAGGACCGCCTCGGGGATGCCGGGCAGTACGGACTGGTGCGCGGTGCGGCGCAGGGTGACCGGAGCGGTCAGCCGGGCCGGGAGGTCGTCGCCGTTCTCCGGCGGATCCAGCAGGTCGACGGTGACGAAGTCCGCGAGCGCGGGGACGCAGACGTCCACCAGCTCCTGAGCCGTACGGATGACGTCGAGAGTGCTGCCGATGCGCACGCTCGCCGCGTTGACCAGCTGGAGCCGCTCCCTGGACAGGTAGTTCTCGGTGAAGTCGTGGGCGGCCAGGCTCACGCCCCGCACCCGCCCGGCGGCGTCGGTGACCGGTGCCATCCGGGCCAGCCAGGCGTGCGCCCGGTCCTCGCCGCCGGTGCGCATGTACGTCTGCACGTCCAGCGGCCGGCCCGAGGCCAGCACCCGGAGCATGCTCCGCTCCAGTTCCTCGCTCTGTGGCTTGCCGCCGATCTCGGTGACCCTGAGCCCCTGGATCCGCTCCTCGGGCAGCCCGATGACCTCGGCCATCGCGTCGTTCACCCGGCGCAGCCTGAGCTGCTCGTCGTAGACCGCGATGGCGCACGGCGACTGCGTCAGCGCTGCCGTCGTCAGCGGATCGTCAGGGGTGCGCGGGCCGCCGCCGTCCAGCGGGGAGACCACCAGCCAGTGACCGGACTGTTCATCACGGGCCGTGCTGTGGTGCGCGAGCAGCCAGACCGGGATCGTATAGCCGTCCCGGTGGCGGAGTTCGAGGGTGCCGTCCCAGCGGGCACTGACGGGTGCGCGCGGGGTGACGTCCCCGGCGAGCAGAAGTGCCGCGGGCCGGCCCACGACCTCTTCGGCCGGGTGGCCGAGGAGCCGTCGGGCGCCCTCGTTCCACTCCGTCAGTGTGCCGTCCTCGCCGATGACAGCCCGGGCCGTCGCCGCATCGTCGAACGGATAGACCCGGCTCATCTCGCCACTCCCAAGCGCACACTCACAGTCAACAGGTGCACCACTCGTGTTAAGCGTAGTGCTTCGGACCCTCTCGCGACCGGCAAGCGGCGGCGTTCGGTCGGTCGGGACCGGAGCCTGTCCGGAGTGCCGAACGTGGACCGGTCAACGGGACGAAAGGGGTGGGAGATGGTCTCCGGACCCTTGACGCGCGCAAGTGTCACCCCGTCAGAATCTGTGTGTTCACGATCAGTTGTGAGTAGTTCTGGGCCCTGATGAGGGAGAGCCGCACCATGACGGTCACACGCAGATCGGTTCTGGCAGCCGCCACGGCAGCTCCGGCGGCCGGTGCCCTGCTGAGCGCCCCGGGCGCCTGGGCGGCCCCGGAGGCAGGTACGTCCTCGCAGGTCACCGGCCGCCGCACGGTCGCCCTGCGGGACGGCTGGCGGTTCGCGCTGGTCAACCCGGGCGGGATCACCGACCCGACCGGCGCCTACGCGGACGCCGCCGACCCCGGGTACGACGACTCGGCCTGGCGGCAGGTCGCCGTACCGCACGACTGGAGCATCGAACAGACCCCCACCACCGAGAACGGCACCACCAGCGGCACCGGCTTCTTCCCGGGCGGTCTCGGCTGGTACCGGCTCGCCTTCACCCTGCCGCCCGGCTACGCCGGCAAGCGGATCTCCGTGGAGTTCGACGGCGTCTACATGGACTCGTACGTCTACTGCAACGGCACCGAGGTGGGCCGCCATCCCTACGGGTACACCGGCTTCGCCTTCGACCTCACCGACCTGCTGAACACCGACGGCAGCACCGCGAACGTCCTCGCGGTCAAGGTGCAGAACCGGCTGCCCAGCAGCCGCTGGTACTCGGGCAGCGGCGTCTACCGCGAGGCCCGGCTGGTGGTGACCGATCCCGTGCACGTGCCGCGTTGGGGCACGTACGTCACCACCCCGGACGTCACCGCCGAGCGGTCCGTGGTCCGGGTGCGCACGGCCGTCGTCGACGAGTCCGGCGCCGGCGCGGACGTGACGGTCCTGTCCCGGATCACCGACCCGGACGGCCGCACGGTCGCCCGTACCTCCTCGTCGGTCACCGTCAGCGGCCCCGGCGGGACCACCGCGACCCATGAACTGACCATCGAGAAGCCGCAGTTGTGGGGCATCGACGCCCCGCACCGCTACACCCTGCACACCGAACTCCGGGTCGGCACCACCACCACCGACACCTTCCGCACGGTCTTCGGCATCCGCGGCTACCGCTTCGACCCCGACGAGGGCTTCTCCCTCAACGGCGTGCCCACCAAGATCAGGGGCGTCGACCTCCACCACGACCAGGGCGCCCTCGGCTCGGCGATCAGCGCCGACGCGGTGCGCAGGCAGATGACCCTCATGAAGTCGATGGGCGTCAACGCCTTCCGCACCTCGCACAATCCGCCCTCACCGCAGATGATCGAGGTCTGCGAGGAACTCGGCATCGTGATGATGGTGGAGGCCTTCGACTGCTGGCGGACCGGCAAGACCAGGTACGACTACGGCCGGTTCTTCGACGAGTGGTGCGAGAGCGACGCCACCGAGATGGTCCTCGCCGCCCGCAACTCGCCCGCCGTCGTGCTGTGGTCCGTCGGCAACGAGATCCCCGACTCCACCTCCACGGCCGGCCTCGCCATGGCCGACCGGATCATCGCCGCCATCAGGGCCGCCGACGACACCCGTCCCCTGGTGATCGGCTCCGACAAGTACCGCAGCGTGCCGAAGCAGGGCTCCGCCGCCGACCTGATGCTCGCCAAACTCGACGGACTCGGCCTCAACTACAACACCGCCAAGTCCGTGGACGCGCTGCACGCGGCCTACCCGCACCTGTTCCTCTTCGAGTCCGAGTCCTCCTCGGAGACCTCGACCCGCGGGACGTACCAGGAGCCGGAGCACCTCAACACCGGGGAGAACCACACCCCCGGCCGCCGGGCCACCTCGTCCTACGACAACAACCTGTCCTCCTGGACGATGAGCGGCGAGTACGGCCACAAGAAGGACCGGGACCGGAAGTGGTTCGCGGGCCAGTTCCTGTGGTCGGGCATCGACTACATCGGCGAGCCGACGCCGTACGACGTGTTCCCGGTGAAGTCGTCCTTCTTCGGCGCGGTCGACACGGCCGGGTTCCCGAAGGACATGTACCACCTCTTCCGCAGCCAGTGGGTGAGCGAGCCGATGGTGCATCTGCTGCCGATGAGCTGGAACCACGAGGAGGAGGACACGGTCGAGGTGTGGGCGTACGCCAACGTGCCCACCGTCGAGCTGTTCCTGAACGGAGAGTCCCTGGGGGTGCGGGAGTTCGACACCAAGACCACGACCGACGGCCGCACCTACCTGGAGACCACCGAGGCCACCGGCGACGACAGGACCTTCACCTCCGGCCCCTACCCCGGCAGTTACACCAGCCCCAACGGCAGTGCGGGCAAACTGCACCTGACCTGGAAAGTGCCCTATCGGCCGGGCGAGTTGAAGGCGGTGGCCCGGCGCGCTGGCAGGGTGGTCGCGACCGACGTCCTGCGCACCGCCGGCGCCCCGCACGCCGTGCGCCTCACCGCCGACCGCAAGTCCCTCTCCGCGGACGGGCGTTCACTGGTCTTCGTCACCGCGGAGATCGCCGACGCGCACGGCGTGGTGGTGCCCGACGCCGAGCACCTGATCTCCTTCGCCGTGACCGGAGGCTCGCTCGCCGGGCTCGACAACGGCCGTGAGGAGAGCGCCGAGCGCTATCAGGCGAGCACCCGGACCGCCTTTCACGGCAAGGCACTCGCCATCGTCCGCTCCGGTACGGAGCCGGGCGCCCTCAAGGTGACCGCGCGGGTGGACGGGCTGCGCGGGGACACCGTCACCGTGCACACCACCCCGGCCCGCGCCGTGGCAAGCACCCCCGCCCCCGACCTCCGCCCGGACTACCCGGCCCCGCCGGACTACCCGCACGCGGACGCCGGTTACTCCGGCCGTCCGGACACCCTCCCGGCCGCCATGCTCGACGGCGACCCGGCCACCGGCTGGTCCAACGCCTTCGCCAAGTCGGCCACCGCCCTGCTGCCCGCGTTCGGCGGCGCCCGGACCGCGGACTGGGTTTCGGTCGACCACGGGCGCGCCCGCACCTTCGACCGGGTGGACGTCTCCTTCACCGTGGACGCGACCCACGCCCTCCCCGCGTCGGTCGAGGTGGCCGTCTGGGACGGCACGGCGTACCGGGCCGTGCGGGACGCGGCGGTGGACTGGGCCACTGCCTCGGACACCCCGACCGTCATCACCTTCACCCCGGCACCCGGCTCCCGGATCCGGCTCACCCTGACCAGCGCCCGCCCGGGGGAGACCCCGGGCGCGGTACGGATCAGCCGCCTCGACACCTGAGGCCTCGGGGTGTCCCTGCCAGGTACCTGGGGGAGATGGTCTTGAGCTGCGGGTATTTACGGTGGAGTACCCGCGCGGTACCGTGAAGGGCATGCCAGCTCTCAACGTGGAGTTCAGCGACCGCGAACTTGAGGACCTCAGGCAGATAGCCAAGGAGCGCGGTACGTCCATGAAGGCCCTCGTCCGTGACGCGGCGGCCGCCGACATCGCCCGGCACCGGGCCCTGCAGGAAGGGGCGGAGGAGTTCCGCCGTTTCTTCGCGGCCCATGCCGCCGAGTTCGCCGCCGCGTTCCCCGACGACGAGCCGCCCGCGAAGGGCGAGGCCGCCTGACCCATGCCGCCGGTCATCCACATCGACGTGCCCTGGCTGCTCCAGCGCCACGAGGAAGTCATGCCGGAGCAGCCCACCATCAACGACTTCTCCGCGCTGGTCGCCGCGGTCGCCCGGCACCGGGTCGATCCGCCCCGGCTCGGCGTGGACTCCGACCCGGCCTGGCGGGCTGCCGCCCTGTTGCACACCCTCGCCCTGCTCAAGCCGCTGCCCTCGGCCAACGCCCGGTTCGCCTGTGCGACCGCCGTGGCCTACATGTACGTCAGCGGTGCCGGCATGGACCCGCCCTACGGCGCCCTCGTCGACCTCGCCCGCGACCTGATGAGCGGCAAGGCCGACGTCTACGCCGCGGCGGACCGGCTCCGTTCCTGGCAGCTCTGACACCTGCCCGGACTTGCAGGGGGGAGAGCTGCCCCGGTTCCTCGGGGCCGCCGGCCGAGGGCGGGAGGAACGGGGCCGGCGGCCTGTTTCGCGCGGAAGTGCCGCCGTTCCGCGCGGGGCCTCGTGAGGAGGGCCGGTCATCAGTGGACCACCCGTGCGGGCGGGCCGGGAGCGTGCGCGCGGGACCGCCGCGTGCGCACGGTTCACACGGGGCGCGCGGAAAGGTGAATACGGCCATGCAGGGGCAATAGCCACCAGCGACTTTCTGACTTTCTGTCAATGCTGTCGATGTTGTACAGGTGCCTTGTTGCTTGTGTGAGACTTGTGCGAGGGTGAATGCCCGCGCGGGGGTAATGGCCGGGTCCAATTCGACAGTTGAGGAACGCGACCTACACCGCGCCGGCGAATTCCCGCTCCCCGCAGGCGCACCGAAGAGGTACGCACCACCGCACCAAAGGAATCCGCTCCGTGCCCACCCCCCACCCGCCTCGCCCTCCGTATCCGCCGCCGGGCGGTGGTGCAGGGGAGTCCGACGAGTCCCTCGCCGCCCCGCTGCGAGCCGGATCCGACATCGAGGCCTCCCGTTCCGCCGCGCTGCTCATGGCCCGGCACTGGCGGCCCGTTCAGGAATACGCGGTCATCTGCCTGGCCGCCTCCGGGCCCGTCGCGCACATGGTCGCGGCCGCCGCCTTCCACCAGGTCCTGGACCGGGTGGCCCTGGGTGAGACGGCCGACGCGATCCGCCCGCGCCTGCTGGTCTCCGTCCGCGACACGGTCGCCAACTGGTCCGCGGAGGACCGAATAGCGGAGGTTCTCCCCGACCTCGGGAAACCGGCCGGCGGCCGCGGTATGCGTGCCACGAAGTCCATGACACCGGAAAACCGGACCCTCGCGGAGCGTTCATTCCTGGGCCTTCCGGCGCTCGCCCAGAGCCTGCTCTGGCATGCCGAGGTGGAGGCGGAACCGATAACCGTACCGGCCGGTCTGTTGGGCATGGACACGGCAACTGCGTCGGCGGCTCTCGAAGACGCCCGGGAGAAATTCCGCGAGGGCTGTGTCCGCGCCCACCGGGATCTCGCGCCGTCCCAGGAGTGCCGCTACTACAACCGGCTCCTCGACGTGCCCATCCGCCGGGGCGGCGCCCTGCTGCCGGACGTCCAGGAGCATCTGGCGGAATGCCCGTACTGCCGGGCCGCCGCCGAACAACTCGGCCATGTCGAGGGCGGTCTTGGCGTGCTGCTGGTCGAGGCGGTGCTCGGCTGGGGAGCCCGCCGCTACCTCGACACCCGCCCGGGACGCAAGGGCGCTGCGGATGTTCCCCTGACCCGCGCCGCCGCCCGGCGCGCCGGAGGAGGCGGGCGCCGCCGCGCGGCCGCCCGGACCAGGCTCCTCGCCCGCATCCCCGTGCAGGTGCGCCGCCCGCCCGGCTCCTGGTCGTCGAAAACGCTGCTGACCAGCGTCGGCGTGGCCGGCGCTGGACTGCTCGCCTCCGTCCTCGCCGTCAGCACGCTGTCCGGCGGTGGGGGGCGGGGGGCCCCCCGGGGCACCCCCCCCCCGGGTGGCCGGGGCGCCCGCGCCCCGGGCGCCGCCCCCCCCCCCCCCCCCGGCCCGCCCGGCGCCCGCCCCCCCCC
>NZ_JBHXLU010000171.1:0-7777 GCF_042720695.1 Streptomyces sp. NPDC058457
TCCACCGCACCCCTCCCGATCCCGTCGACTCACACACCGGCAGGTCCGGTCAAAGCCCACCGTAGTAGGCACCGACCACGCCGGGCACCCGGATCCGGCAAGTCACGGGCGCCCCCGGGGAACCCGGTGGCGCCCGGGCCGGAGCGGGGGCGTCCGTAACCGGTGCGCCGCCCGTGGCGTAAGGGCCGGCCGGTCCCCGACAGGTGACCCATCGGCACCTGCTCCGGGGCGAGGGCGGGGAGAGACTGGGACGAGGAGCGGCACCGATCCCCCGCGGTGTCGCTCCGCCCGTGTCACCGGCCCCGGCCCGAACGCGCCGTCACCCGCTCCGGCGAGGGGTAGGGCGGAGAGTCAGGAGATGGGATCCAGGCCGTACAGGGAGCGGCCGCCGGTCAGTTCGCGTCCGGTGACCAGCTCCGGCTCGATGCGGACGAAGACCTCCCGCGGGGACGGCACCCAGGACGTGGGGCCGTCACGGACGAGCCGTTCGTGTTCGCGGGGGTCGCGGACCACGGTCGCACGGCCGGTCACGACGACGCTCCAGCCGGCGTGCGCCACGGCGTCGACCTCGTCGGCCTCGAAGGCGACGACGGAACCGTCGATGGCCCGCACCAGCTCCGAGGCCTCGGAGGTGCGCAGCAGCACCGCTCCGTCCCGGTCCAGTCCGAAGTTGACGGGCAGCACGGCCGGCAGCGCCCCGCGCGTGTGCACGATTCGGCCGACCGGCACCCCGGCGAGCAGTCTCAGGCACTCCCGCCGGTCGAGTTCACGGAATCCGTCGTTGGCATACATCGGCCGTCTCGTCTCCCAGGTCTCTCACGTCGTGTGCCGGGGCGTCGTCGGTCTTCGCCGTTCGGCGGCTCTTCCCGGGCGCGCTGCCCGGGGCCGTGGCGGGCGAAGTCCTTCACCTCCTGGTCGGGGCCGGAGGCCGGTGTCGCCGGTGTCGCCCCGCGGATCCAGCTTGTCCCGGTTCGGTGGGGTGCGCTTGGGCCGTACGGCCCCGGTCACCCGCCGGACGGGCCCTCACCCGCCGGGACACCGCGGGACGGGCCGTTCGGGCCTGCCGTCAGGGAGCCGAGAGGGCCGAACGGCCCTTCCGTGCGACCCGCCGGCTGGACTTCGCTCTCTCCATGGCCGACAACCACACGAGGTCCGTGACCTACCGCACGACCCGTACCGACGGCGGCGCCACCGTCGTCACCCTGCACGGCGAACTCGACCTGCTGGCGGTTCCGGTCCTCTCCGCGGCCCTCGACTGCCTGACGTCCGGTGCGGAGCCCGATCTGGTGCTCGATCTGAGTCCTGTCTCGTTCATCGACTGCTCCGGCCTCAGCCTCCTGTGCCGGGCCCGCAACCGGGTCCGGTACCGCGTCGGCAGACTGCGGCTGGTCACACCGGACGACGGCTTCCCCCGGCTGCTGCGCTGCACGGGGCTGGGTGACACCTTCGAGCTGTATCCCGGCCTCCCCGAGGCCCTCGCCGGCGAGGACGCGCGAGGAGCGGTTGCCTGATCCTGCCCCGCCCGGTGCCGGCGGCCGGTCGGCGGCCCGGCGGTCAGGCGTTCCAGGTCCAGTCGGCGACCTCGGGCAGGTCGGTGCCGTGGGCGCGGATCCAGGCCTGGTGGCGGGTGCGCGCGTCGGCCATCTGCTGGCGCACGCCGGCCGCGCGGACGGCGAGGCCGGGGACCCGGTCGATGACGTCCATGACCAGCCGGTAGCGGTCCAGGTCGTTGCGGACGACCATGTCGAACGGAGTGGTCGTGGTCCCCGACTCCTTGTAACCGCGCACATGCAGGTTCGCGTGCCCGGTACGGCGGTAGGCCAGACGGTGGATCAGCCAGGGGTAGCCGTGGTAGGCGAAGATCACCGGCTTGTCGGTGGTGAACAGGCCGTCGTACTCGAAGTCGCTCATCCCGTGCGGGTGCTCGTCCTTCGGGAGCAGCCGGGTCATGTCGACGACGTTGACCACCCGCACGGCCAGCTGGGGCAGGTGCCGGCGCAGCAGCTGGGCGGCGGCGAGGATCTCCTGGGTGGGCACGTCGCCGGCGCAGGCGAGCACGACGTCGGGTCCGTCGTGGGCGCCGTTCTCGGTGCCGGCCCACTCCCAGATCCCGGCGCCGCGCGCGCAGTGCACGCGGGCCTGGTCCATGGACAGCCAGTCGAAGCAGGGCTGCTTGCCGGCCACGACGACGTTGACGTAGTCCCGGCTGCGCAGCACGTGGTCCGCCACCGAGAGGAGAGTGTTGGCGTCCGGCGGCAGGTAGACCCGGACGACCTCGGGGCTCTTGTTCAGGACATGGTCGACGAAGCCGGGATCCTGGTGCGAGAAGCCGTTGTGGTCCTGCCGCCACACGTGCGAGGTGAGCAGGTAGTTGAGGGAGGCGACGGGGGCCCGCCACGACAACTGCCTCGACGTCTTGAGCCACTTGATGTGCTGGTTGACCATCGAGTCGACGATGTGCACGAACGCCTCGTAGCAGGAGAACAGCCCGTGCCGGCCGGTGAGGAGATAGCCCTCCAGCCAGCCCTGGCAGAGATGTTCGGAGAGGATCTCCATCACCCGGCCGTGGTGTTCGAGGTGTTCGTCGACCGGGAGCCGCCCGGCCTGCCAGGCCTTGCCGCTGACGTCGAAGACGGCCTGGAGCCGGTTGGAAGCGGTCTCGTCGGGTCCCACCAGCCGGAAGTCCCTGCGCTGCCCGGTGTCCTTCATGATCCGGGCCAGGAAGTCGCCCAGGACCCGGGTGGGTTCGTGCAGGGACGTGCCCGGCTTCTCGACGGGGACGGCGAACTCGTCGAGGTCGGCCAGGGGCAGGTCGCGGACGAGCAGACCGCCGTTGGCGTACGGGCTCGCACCCAGCCGCAGATCACCGTCGGGGACACAGGCAAGCACGTCAGCGGTCGGCCGGCCGTCGGGACCGAAGAGTTCCCCGGGCCGGTACGACCGCAGCCACGCCTCCAGCTGCCGCAGGTGCTCCGGGTTCTCACGGACCCCGGCCAGCGGCACCTGATGGGCCCGCCAGGTGCCCTCGACGGGCACACCGTCCACCTCGGCCGGACCCGTCCACCCCTTCGGCGTCCGCAACACGATCACCGGCCAGTGCACCCGCTCCGTGACCCCCTCCTCGCGCGCCGAACGCTGCATGATCGCGATCCGGTCCAGCGCGGTGTCCATCGCCGCCGCCATGGCCCGGTGCACCTCGCGCGGGTCGTCTCCGCTGACGTGGATCGGCTCATGACCGTAGCCGCGCAGCAGAGCGTCGAGCTCGGACTCGGGGAGGCGGGACAGGACACTCGGGTTGGCGATCTTGTAACCGTTGAGGTGCAGGATGGGCAGGACGGCACCGTCGTGGACCGGGTCGAGGAACTTGTTCGAGTGCCAGGAAGCGGCCAGCGGCCCGGTCTCCGCCTCACCGTCACCGATCACACACGCGACCAGCAGGTCCGGGTTGTCCAGGGCGGCGCCGTAGGCGTGGGCGAGGGAGTAGCCCAGCTCGCCGCCCTCGTGGATGGAGCCGGGCGTCTCCGGGGCCACGTGGCTGGGCACCCCGCCGGGGAAGGAGAACTGCCGGAACAGCCGGCCCATCCCCGCCGCGTCCCGGGAGACATCGGGGTAGGTCTCGCTGTAGCTGCCCTCCAGCCAGGAGTTGGCCAGCACGGACGGCCCGCCGTGCCCCGGCCCCCACACACACAGTGCGTCCAGGCCACGCGCCCTGATCACCCGGTTCAGGTGGGTGTACACCAGGTTCAGGCCCGGCGAGGTGCCCCAGTGGCCGAGCAGCCGGGGCTTGATGTGGTCAGGCCGCAGCGGCTCGGTCAGCAGCGGGTTGGACATCAGGTAGATCTGGCCCGCCGCGAGGTAGTTGGCGGCACGCCAGTGCGCGTCCAGGGTGCGCAGTTCCTCGTCGGACAGTACGGTGGCGTCCTGGTGTTCGACCTTGGACATCGGATGACTCCATGGGTAGGTCATCGGGCGGTGGAGGCGGCATGGCCGGCAAGAAGGCGGCGGAGCTGCCGCGCAAGGTGTACGAGGCGGAACTGCTTCGCTTGCAGACCGAGTTGGTGAAACTGCAGGAGTGGGTGCGGGCGACGGGCGCCCGCCTTGTAGTGATCTTCGAGGGACGGGACGCGGCCGGCAAAGGCGGCACGATCAAACGGGTGACGGAGCACCTCAATCCGCGGAGCGCCCGGATCGCGGCGCTGCCGAAACCCACCGAGCGCGAGCGCACCCAGTGGTACTTCCAGCGGTACGCGGAGCATCTCCCGGCGGCCGGCGAGATCGTGCTGTTCGACCGGTCCTGGTACAACCGGGCCGGCGTCGAGAATGTGATGGGCTTCTGTACGAGGGAGGAGTACCAGCTCTTCCTGCGGCACTGCCCGATCTTCGAGCGGATGCTGGTGGAGTCCGGGATCCTGCTGCGCAAGTACTGGTTCTCGGTGAGCGACACCGAGCAGCAGGACCGGTTCAGGAAGCGCCTCGACGATCCGCTGCGGCGCTGGAAGCTCTCGCCGATGGACCTGGAGTCGATCACCCACTGGGAGGCCTACTCCCGGGCCAAGGACGAGATGCTGGTCCACACCGACGTCGCCGAGGCGCCCTGGTACATCGTGGAGAGCGACGACAAGCGCCGGGCCCGGCTGAACATGATGGCCCACCTGCTGTCGACGGTGCCCTACCACGACGTGCCGCCGCCGGTGCTGGAACTCCCGAAGCGGCCGTCGTCGACCGGCTACGAACGCCCGCCACGGGACCTGCAGACCTACGTCCCCGACCACGCGGCGAGCCTCTGAGCAGCCGCTCGCCCCGGTCACGGCGGCGGTCCGGGGCCGGCCGGCGGACGGCAGGCGGAGGCCGGAGCTCCGGTGCGGAGGCTCGTGCACTGCCATGACGGTGATCCCTTCGAGGCGTCGGGGACGGTGCGTGCGGTTCCTGACACCGCTCACTCTGGCGGAGCCAGGCCGGGCACGCCGGATGCCGAAGGTCGGTGACCATTGGGCTGAACGGCCCTGTCCGTGAGGCCTGTTGGACGTGTGCACGGCGTGTGTCCCGCCGTCCGGCGAGGGCCGACGGATTCTGGGACCACCGGACGAGAGGCGGCGCATGACCCACGGCAGAGGCGGACACCCGGGGTGGCACCGGCTGGTGCCCGGACTCGTCTCGCTGCTCGGCTACCGGCGCGCCTGGCTGAAGGGCGATCTGCTGGCCGGGGTGACGGTCGCCGCGTACCTGGTGCCGCAGGTGATGGCGTACGCCGGGGTGGCCGGGCTGCCCCCGGTCGCCGGCCTGTGGGCGATCCTGCCCGCCCTGGCCCTGTACACGGTGTTCGGCTCCTCACGGCTGCTGTCGGTCGGTCCGGAGTCGACGACCGCGCTGATGACGGCCACCGTGGTCGCCCCGCTCGCCACCGGTGACCCCGGCCGGTACGCCGTGCTGGCGGCCGCCCTCGCCGCCGCGGTCGGCCTGCTCTGCCTGATCGCGCGGGCGGTCCGCCTGGGCTTTCTGGCGGACCTGCTCTCCCGCCCCGTCCTGATCGGCTACCTGGCCGGCGTGGCCCTGATCATGGTCGTGGACCAGCTGCCCAAACTCACCGGAGTGCCGGCGACGGGAACCGAGTTCTTCCCCCAACTCTGGTCGTTCTTCACGCACTTGGGTGAGGCCCACCCGGCGACCGTGATCTTCGCGGCGGCGACGCTGCTCTTTCTCCTGATCGTCACGCGGTACTTCCGGGCGCTCCCCGGCCCGCTGCTGGCCGTGGTCCTGGGCACGGCGGCCGTGGTGGCGTTCGATCTCGACGGCCGTTACGGCATCCGGGTCATCGGCACGGTCCCGGCGGGGGTGCCCGCCCTTGCCCTGCCGGACCTGACCGAGCTGCCCCGCCTGGTCCTGCCCGCGCTCGGCGTCCTCCTGGTGGCGTACACGGACTTCATCCTCACCGCCCGCGCGTTCGCCGGCAAAGGCCCCGCCGACGGCCCCGGGCTCGACGCCGACCAGGAGTTCCTGGCCCTCGGCGCGGCCAACCTCGGGGCGAGCGTCCTGCACGGCTTCCCGGTGAGCAGCAGTGCCAGCCGCACCGCCCTGGCCACCTCGGCCGGGGCGCGCAGCCAGGCGTACTCGCTGGTCGCCGGCGCCCTGGTCCTCGCGGTCCTGCTCTTCCTCAGTCCTCTCCTCACCAGGACGCCCGCCGCGGTCCTCGGCGCCCTGGTCGTCTACGCGGCGACCCGCATGACCGACCTCGCCGGTTTCCGCCGTCTGGCCGCCTTCCGCCACCGCGAGCTGTTCCTCGCGCTCGGCTGCCTGGCCGGCGTCCTCGCCCTGGACATCCTGTACGGCGTGCTGGTCGCCGTCGGCCTGTCGGTGGCCGAACTGCTGACCCGGGTGGCCCGCCCGCACGACGCGGTCGAGGGCCTGGTGCCGGGCGTGGCCGGCATGCACGACATCGACGACTACCCGACCGCGCGCACGATCCCCGGCCTCCTGGTCTACCGCTACGACTCGCCCCTGTTCTTCGCCAACGCCGAGAACTTCCACCGCCGGGCCCTTGCAGCCGTCGACGAAACGACCGAGCCCGTCCGCTGGTTCGTGCTCAACACCGAGGCCAACGTGGAGGTCGACATCACCGCCCTCGACGCGGTCGACGCCCTCCGCCGCGAACTGACCGCGCGCGGCGTCGTGTTCGCCCTCGCCCGCGTGAAGCAGGACCTCCTGGACAGCCTGGAGACGTACGGCCTCGCGGACGCGGTCGGCCACGACCGCATCTTCCCGACCCTGCCGACGGCGGTGACGGCGTACCGCGCGTGGCTGGCGGCGCAGCCGGGTCGGTAGACCGAGGGCGACGGTGGGAGTGGCGGTGCGGGAGGCCGCGCACGCACCGACCCGAAGGTCCCGGGCCGGGGACGTACCGAAGGTCCCGGGCCGACGGGCCGCTCGGCCCATGGCGGGCCCGGCCGCAGCGCCGCACCCTGGCAGTGCCGGCTCGACACCCGTCCCGTCACACGTCCCGTCCCGGGAGGCTGCCATGAACGTCCCGTCGACCCTCGGCATGCTGCGCGCCCTGCCGGCCGATCAGCAGCGGCAGCTGATGCGCCATGCCCGGGAGGTCTCCTTCCCGCCGGGAACCCGGCTCTTCGAGGAAGGCGGTCACGCCGACCGGTTCTGGATCATCCGCACCGGCCGCATCGAACTCGACATGCGCGTCCCGGGCCGCCGGGCCGCCGTCATCGAGAGCCTCGGACACAACGAACTGGTCGGCTGGTCCTGGCTGTTCGCACCCCCCGTGTGGCACCTGGGCGCCGCGGCCACCACGCCCGTACGCGCCTACGAGTTCGACGCCGCGACCGTCCTGTCCCTGTGCCGGGAGGATCCGGTGCTGGGCAACGCGGTCAGCCAGTGGGTGGGCCAGGTGCTCGCCCACCGCCTGCGCGCGGCCCGCAAACGGCTCCTTGACCTGTACGCCCCGTACGGCGCCGGTGCCGGCGTGTGACGCCGTCCGCCACGAGGAGCGGCCCTCCCGGGAGTGGGGCGGTGGACGTGGGATCCGAGCCGACGTCCGACCGTGACGGGGAGGCAAGTGGGGCCGGTCGGCCCTAGTACAACCGGCCGCGACGGACAATGATCCTCATGGGCGGCCTGTGGTCTGCCCTCCGTCCGGGAACAGCCGGGGAGCCGGGGACAAGGGGACGTCATGGCAGAGCCGCGCACCTTCTCGGAGCAGGACCCGATCCGTGTGTTCCTGCTGGACGACCACGAGGTCGTCCGGCGCGGCCTCACCGACCTGCTCGAC
>NZ_JBHXLU010000172.1:0-7202 GCF_042720695.1 Streptomyces sp. NPDC058457
ACCGAGATCTTAACTTGACTTGTCGTAGGCAGCGTCTGATGTGTCTCAGCGCCTGGGCCAGGACGGCCGCGCCCGCGCCGATCGCCATGACCACCTTGAAGCCGTTCTCGGAGGGCAGGGTGGCGCTGCCGAGGCTGATGGTCAGCTGCGACAGGACCACCCCGGCGACCGCGCTGGCCACCGACGTGCCGATGGACCGCATCAGCGTGTTGAGGCTGTTCGCCGCCGCCGTCTCCGAGGCCGGGACCGCGCCCATGATCAGCGCGGGCATCGCGCCGTACGCGAAGCCGACACCGGCACCGATGATGCAGGAGACCAGGATCAGGTGCCAGACCTCGGACATCAGGACGATGTTGAGGCCGTAGCCCGCGGCGACGATCACCGCGCCGATCATGAGGGTGATCTTCGGGCCCCTGGTTTTGGTGATGGCGGCCGAGACCGGTGCGAAGGCCATCATCACCAGACCCTGCGGCGCCATCACCAGACCGACCGTCAGCATCGACCTGCCGAGGCCGTAGCCCGTCTGGGTCGGCAGCTGGAGCAGCTGTGGGAGCACCAGGGACATCGCGAACATCGAGAAGCCGAACGCGATCGAGGCGAGGTTGGTGAACAGCACCTGGCGGCGGACCGTGGTGCGCAGGTCGACCAGCGGCTGGGCGGTGCGCAGTTCGAAGAAGCCCCAGGCGAGCAGCACGGCGACCGCGAGCCCGAACAGGCCGAGCGTGGTGCCGCTCGTCCAGCCCCAGTCGGCACCCTTGGAGACGGCGAGCAGCAGCGAGACCAGGCCGACCGCGAGGCCCACCGCGCCGACCGCGTCGAAGCGGCCGCCCGAGCGCACCTTGGACTCCGGCACCAGCAGCATCACCAGCGCGAACGCGACGACACCGAGGGCGGCCGAGGTCCAGAACAGCACGTGCCAGTCGTAGTGGTCCGCGATGAAGGCCGCGGTCGGCAGGCCGAGGGCGCCACCGACGCCCAGCGAGGCACTCATTAGTGCCGTCGAGCCCGCGAGGCGCTCCGGCGGCAGTTCGTCGCGCATGATGCTGATGCCGAGCGGGACCACGGCGGCCGCGAGGCCCTGGAGGCTGCGGCCGACGATCATCGGGACCAGCGAGTCGCTCAGCGCGGCCACCACCGAGCCGGAGACCAGCAGCACCAGGCTGACCAGCAGCATCAGCCGCTTGCCGAACATGTCGCCGAGACGGCCGGCCACCGGGGTGGCCACGGCGGCGGCCAGCAGGGTCGCCGTCACCGCCCAGGCCGCGTTGGACGCCGAGGCGTTCAGGTACTTCGGCAGCTCCGGGACGATCGGGATCACCAGGGTCTGCATCAGCGAGACGGTGATACCGGCCAGGGCCAGCACCGCCACCACCGCGTTCGGACTGGTTCGCGCGGGTCGCACGGACCCGGCGGGCCGGACAGGGGCTTCGGACATGGGAGGGGGCCTCCGTAGGCAGGGCAGGGGCGACTGGCCCATATTTAAGTCAGTCGCTTGACTTACTGTACTGGCAGGGTGTCACCGCATTCAGCGGCCCTGCCGCGTAGGCTTCTTCGGCTGGACCCCGCCGCTCGGGGCGGGGCCCCGGTACGGCTTGCGGGACCGGTCGTTCCGGGTGGTGCGCGGTCCCGGAGCGGTGGTGGGCATGGCGGGCAGGACGGCGCGGGCGGACCAGGTCAGCGCGACACGGGAGGCCATCCTGGCTGCGGCGGAGCGGCTCTTCGCCGAACAGGGCGTGTACGCCGTCTCCAACCGTCAGGTCAGCGAGGCCGCCGGCCAGGGCAACAACGCGGCCGTCGGCTACCACTTCGGCACCAAGGCCGACCTGGTCCGCGCCGTCGCCGCCCGGCACTTCGACCGGATCGAGGAGATCCGGGTCCGCCTGCTGGCCGAGGTCGGCGACTCCGACGACGTGCGGGACTGGGTGGACTGCCTGGTCCGCCCGATCACCGAGCACCTCGCGAGCCTGGGCAGCCCCACCTGGTACGCCCGCTTCTGCGCCCAGGTCATGACCGACCCCGCCCTCTACGACATCATGGTCGAGGAGTCCCTGGCCTCGCCGTCGCTGCGTCTGGCCGTCGACGCGCTGAACCGGCGGCTGCCGGAACTGCCCGCCGAGGTCCGCACCGAACGCGGCCTGATGGCACGGACGCTGATCCTGCACACCTGCGCCGAGCGCGAGCGCGCCCTGGCCGAGGGCACCGCCACTCCACGCGCCACCTGGAGCGACGCGGCCACCGGGCTCGCCGACGCGCTCCTCGGGCTGTGGCTGGCGCCCGTCTCCGCTACGCGTCGAAGGTGACGACGACCTTCTCCGCGGCCCCCGGAGTCAGCGCCAGCCGGAAGGCCCGGTCCACCTCGGTGAACGGGACGCGGTGGCTGATCAGCTTCGCGAACCGCTCGTGGTGCTCGACCAGTTCGGGGGTGACCTCGAAGATCTCCGTCGGGTAGCCCTGCGAGGCGACGAGGGTCAGCTCGCTGCGCAGCATCCCGCCGAGGTCGATCTCGCCCTTCTTCTGCACGGCGACCATCACCAGCCTGGCGTGCCACTGCGCGTTGGCCACCACGGTGTTGAAGACCGCCGGGGCACCGGCCGCGTCGATGAAGACGTCGGTGCCGGGGCGCGGCTGGCCCAGCGCGTTGGCGCTCTGCCCGTGCAGCTCGGTCAGCCGCGCCGTGACGTCCTCCTCCGCGGAGTTGATCACGGCGTCCGCGCCCACGGCCAGCGCCTTCTCCAGCCGGGCCGGGATGACGTCGGCGACGACCACGTGCCGGACGCCCCGCAGCTTCAGCCAGATCGCCGCGCCCAGCCCGATCGGTCCGGCGCCGAACACGACCACCTTGTCGTCCGGTGCGGCCTCCGAGCGGTTGACCGCATGCCGGGACACCGCCATCGGCTCGTTCAGGGAGGCGACCTCGAACGGCACGGTGTCCGGGAACACCGCGACACTCCGGCCGACCTCGGCGTTCTCGATCAGCAGATACTCGCTGAGGGCGCCGTACCGGCCGCCGCAGCCGATGATCCCGGTGGGTGCGTCCTGGGGGTTCACCACCACCCGGTCGCCCACCTTCAGCTCCGTGACCTCGGCGCCGGCCTCGACGACCTCGCCGGCCGGCTCGTGGCCCAGGGCGATCGGGACCAGGTCGCCGCCGAGGTGGGCGCGGGCGGGCATGCCGCCCATGTGCAGGAAGGTGACGTCGGTGCCGCAGATACCGCCCGCGCGGATCCTCAGCAGCACGTCCTTCGGGCCGGGCACGGGACGCTCGACGTCCACGACCTCGATCCTGCCGACGCCGCCGGTCTGTACGGACTTCATCGTGGCCATGGGTGACTCTCGCTTTCTGGTGGTGCCGTGGTGGTTCGTCGGGCCGTGCGGCCGAGGAGGTGTCCTCGGGCCGGTCGCCGTGCCGGGGGGAGTGGGCCGGCGACCGGCCCGAGGGCCGCGCCGGTTCCCGTCCCCACGGGCCCGGCGCCCGGGCCCGCCGTAGGGCAGGCCCTCGGGGCGGTCTCCGCTCAGAACGACCCCGATTACTTGAGTTAGGCAAGCATATGTGGCTTACTTGAGTCAAGCAAGCGAATTGCCCGCGCTTCGAACGGATGGGCCACCCCATGTACGGCACCTCTCCCGCGCCCCAAGCGCTCGCCCGTGGCAGCGGACAGCGGCTCCTGGTCGCCGCCGGTGACCCGGACACCGCCGAACTCCTCACCTCCACCCTGGAGTTGGCGGGCTACCGGACCAGTGTGGCGGGCAGTGGCGCCGAGGTGGCGCGGCGGCTCGCGGAGCACCGGTTCGGCCTGGTCGTCATCGACGCCGAGCTGTCGGGCCTGGACGACCTCGCCCAGGGCGGCCGCTTCAAGCCGGCCTACCGGCCGCCGGTCCTCCTGCTGGCCGCCTGTGAATCCCTGGCCCGGTTAGTGCCCGAACTCGGCACCGGCGAACGGGACTATGTCACCAAACCCGTCCGGATCGCCGAGGTCCTGGCCCGGGTCAAGGTCCTGCTCAGGGCCGTGGGCGGCGGTGGCCGGCTGGGCGGCACGCTGGACCATGCCGACCTGGTCCTGGACGAGGGCACCTGCCGGGCCCGCCGGGGCGCCCGCATCCTCGACCTCACGCCCGCCGAGTACCGGCTGCTGCGTCATCTTCTGGTCAACGCCCCCAAGGTGCTGTCCAAGGAGCAGATCAGCCGCTATGTCTGGGGCGAGTTCCGGGGCGACAACGCCATGGAGCAGCTGGTCTCCCGGCTCAGACGCAAGGTCGACCGGGGCGGCCCCGCGCTGATCCACACCAGGCGGGGCTTCGGCTACTGGCTGGGGGAGTAGCCGGGGTCCGGGTGCCTGCTTCGCGATGGAAGCCACGAGCAAACGCCCGGCGATCGTCTCGTCCGTCGGGCGGGGGCACCGGGGCAGCGGAGCGGCCGACCGCCCGGGCGTGCGTGCGGTATCGCCTGTTGCCTCAAGTTCACTTATTTATAAGTGAGTTCATAAAGTCCGTCCGATACGCGGGTTATGGCGACGATGCTGTCCTGAGACCTGGATCACGTCAGCTCGATGTCAGGGAACTGACCGGAAGCGGTCAGCCCATTCTGTTTGCATGTGCTCATCCCCCCACCCCGAGGAGACAGCGATGGCCGACACCCTGACCGGCAGCGCACCTGGCCCGTCCGCACCGGTCCCCGCGTTCCCGATGCCCCGGTCCACGGGCTGCCCCTTCGACCCGCCCCCCGGCCTGAGCACCGCCCAGAAGGAGGGACCGCTCACCAGGGTCCGGCTCTGGGACGGCAAGGACTACTGGCTGCTCACCCGGTACGACGACCAGCGTGCCGTGCTGCTCGACCCCCGGGTCAGCGCCGACCTCACCCGGCCCGGATACCCACTCCAGGCCCCCAGCAACGGCAAGAACAACATCAGCTTCATCCTGATGGACGACCCCGAACACGCCCGGCTGCGCCGCATGGTCACCGCGCCGTTCGCGATCAAACGCGTGGAGGCGCTGCGCCCGGCCGTGCAGAAGATCGTGGACGACCTGATCGACGAGATGCTCGCCGGCCCGAAACCCGTCGACCTCGTCGAGGCGTTCGCCCTCCCGGTGCCCTCGCTCGTCATCTGCGCACTGCTCGGAGTGCCCTACGACGACCACGGCTTCTTCCAGGAGAACAGCAAGATCCTCATCAAGCGGGACGCGGCCATGGAGGACCGGATGGCCGCCCACGGGAAGCTGATCGCCTATCTCGACGAGCTGATGGGCGAGAAGACGGCGCACCCCGGCGACGACCTGCTCTCCGGGCTGGTGGCCCGGGTGGAGTCCGGCGAGCTGACCCGGACCGACGCCGCGCAGATGGGTGTCCTGCTGCTGCTCGCCGGGCACGAGACCACCGCCAACATGATCGCCCTCGGCACTCTCGCCCTCCTCGAACACCCCGAACAGCTGGCCCTGTTGCGGGACACGGACGACCCGAAGCTGATCGCGTCCGCGGTGGAGGAACTGCTCCGCTACCTGAGCATCGTGCACGGCGGCCGGCGCCGGGCGGTCCTGACGGACATCGAGGTCGCCGGCCAGGTGATCCGGGCCGGCGAAGGCGTGATCATGCCCAACGACATCGCCAACCGCGATCCGGAGGCCTTCCCCGACCCCGACCGCCTCGACCTCACCCGCGACGCCCGCCGTCATGTCGCCTTCGGCTTCGGCGTCCACCAGTGCCTGGGCCAGCCGCTGGCCCGGATGGAACTCCAGGTCGTCTACGGCACCCTCTACCGCCGCGTGCCCGGCCTAAGGCTCGCCGCCGGCATCGGCGAACTGCCCTTCAAGCACGACGGATCCGTCTACGGCGTCTACGAACTCCCGGTCGCCTGGTGACCGGGGCCCCCACCCACAGCGAGGAGAACACCATGCATGTCGAACTGGACGAACCGAAGTGCGTCGCATCCGGGCAGTGTGTGCTCGTCGCCCCCGAGGTGTTCGACCAGCGCGACGAGGACGGCATCGCCTTCGTCCTGGACGGGAAACCCGCCGGGGACACCCTCGACGCCGTCCGTGAGGCCGTGGCGATCTGCCCGGCCGCCGCGATCCGACTGGTGGAACAGTGAACCGGATCGTGGTCGTCGGCGCCTCCGCGGCCGGACTCGCGGCGGCCGAGACGCTCCGCCGCGAGGGCTACGACGGCACGCTGACCCTCGTCGGCGACGAGCTGCACACCCCGTACGACCGGCCCCCGCTGTCCAAGCAGGTGCTGTCGGCCGAATGGGCGCCGGACCGGGTGACGCTACGGGCACCGACCGAACTCGACTCGCTGGGGCTGGAGTTGCGGCTCGGGGTGGCGGCGGACGGGCTGGACGTGGCGGGCCGTACGGTGCGTCTGGCCGACGGCTCGACGGTGCCCTACGACGGGCTGATCGTGGCCACGGGGGTGCGGCCGCGCCGGCTGCCGGGGGAGGGCGCGCATGTGCTGCGCACCCTCGACGACGCGCTCACCCTGCGGGAGCGGCTCGGTCCCGGGCAGCGGCTGGTGGTGGTCGGCGCCGGGTTCCTCGGCGCCGAGGCCGCCGCGGTCGCCTGGCGGCTGGGGGCACAGGTGACCCTGCTGGAACCGGCGCCGGTGCCGCTCGCGCACGCGGTGGGCGAGGAGGTGGGCCGAGTGCTGTCCCGGGCCCATCTGGAGCGGGGCGTGGACCTGCGGACCGGGGTCGCGGTGACCGAGGTGACCGAGGACGGGGTGCGGCTCGCCGACGGGGCGGAGATCGAGGCCGACGAGGTGCTGGTGGCGATCGGCTCGCTGCCCAACGTCGAGTGGCTGGCCGACAGCGGGCTGACCGTGGGCGACGGGGTCGTCTGCGACGAGTACTGCGAGGCCGCGCGAGGGGTGTACGCGGCGGGCGACGTCGCCCGTTGGTACAACCCGTTGTTCGGGGTCTCGATGCGGATCGAGCACCGGACCAACGCGGCGGAGCAGGGGATGGCCGCGGCCCGGAATCTCCTCAGTCCCGTGGCACGCAAGGCGTTCGCGCCGGTGCCGTACTTCTGGTCCGACCAGTACGACATGAAGATCCAGGCGTACGGGTACCTGCGGGGGCATGAGGAAGTGCGGGTCGTGGAGGGGGAGTTGGCGGCGGGGCGGTTCGTCGCCGCCTATCGGAGGGGGGAGCGGTTGAGCGGGGTGCTCGGGGTGGGGGTGGGGCCGAGGGTGATGCGGGGGTGGCGGCAGGCTA
>NZ_JBHXLU010000173.1:0-6291 GCF_042720695.1 Streptomyces sp. NPDC058457
ATGTGGCTCGTGGGGAGCGTTTTGTGTTTTATCCCCAGCGGAGCCGGCGGCCCCGCCGGGGCCCTCCGCGCCGGTTTCCCCCCCGCCTACGGAGCGGGCTTCCCCCCGCCGGCCCCCCCCACGACGTCGAACTGCGCCGCATGTACGAGGCGTTCCGCAACGAGGAGCTCACCGACCGGGACTGGTCCTACCGCCGCGACCTCGCCGCCTTCGACGACCACCCCAGGCTGGCCCGGTGGACGGGCGCCAAGCCGTCCATTCCCGAGGGCTTCCAGGTGGCGGTCATCGGCGCCGGCTTCGGCGGCATCGCCGTGGCCGTCCAGCTGGAACACCTCGGCATCCCCTACACGGTCTACGAGCGGCGCCCGGAGCTTGGCGGTACCTGGAGCATCAACGCCTACCCGGACGTGCGGGTGGACACCACCAACTTCCTCTATCAGTTCTTCTTCGAGAAGAACTACCCGTGGACCGAGTACTTCGCGCGGGCCGGCGAGGTGCGCGACTACCTGCAGCACGTGGCCAAGAAGTACGGCGTCTTCGAACACATCAGCTTCGACAGCGACGTGCAGGAAGCCGCCTTCGACGCGACGACGGGCCGGTGGACGATCGACGCCGTCATCGACGGCCGGCCGCAACAGCTCAGCGCCAACGCCGTGGTGAGCGCGAGCGGGCTGTTCGCCACGCCCAAGCGCCTCGACACGCCCGGCATCGAGGATTTCGGCGGCGAGATCGTGCACACCGCCGAATGCACGGGCCAGGAGCGGCTGGACGGCCGTGACGTCGCCATCATCGGCAACGGCTCGACCGGTGTGCAGATGATGTCCGAGGTGCGCAGCCGGGCCCGGAGCGTGGGAGTCTTCCAGCGCACCCCGCAGTGGATCAGCCCGCGCGAGCGCTACGGCGAGGCCATCTCCCCGGAGACCCGCTGGCTGCTGGACACGATGCCCTACTACTGGAACTGGTACTGCTACTCGATCGCGACCCTGCGGCTGGGCGGCCAGGTCCTCCAGGAGCCCGACCCGGAATGGCAGGCCGCGGGCGGTCTCGTCAACGAGGGCAACGACGGTTACCGCGCGAGCCTCACCCAGTACGTGAAGTCGAAGCTGGGCGACCGCCCCGACCTGTGGGAGAAGCTCATCCCGAGCCATGCGCCCATGGCCCGCCGGCTCATCGTCGACAACAACTGGTACTCCTCGCTGCTGGAGGACAACGTCGAACTGGTCACGGAGAAGATCGAGCGGTTCACCCCGACGGGCATCCGTACGGCCGACGGCAAGGAGCGCCCCTACGACCTCGTCTTCACGGCCACCGGGTTCGCCACCCAGAAGTACCTGTGGCCGACCCGCTACCGAGGCCTGGCCGAGGAGACGCTGGAGGAGCGGTGGAGCGCCCCCGCGGGCGGCGGCCCGCGTGCCTACCTCAGCCTCACGGTGCCCGACTTCCCGAACCTGTTCATCATGTACGGCCCCAACTCGCAGAACCGGGCCGGGTCGCTGATCGTGTGGATGGAGACCTGGGCGCGCTACACGGCCGAGGCGCTGGTCGCCCTCATCGAGGGGGGCCACCGTTACCTGACGGTCCGCAAGGAGGTCTTCGAGGACTACAACCGCCGGCTCGACGAGGCGATGCTCTCCCTCATCTGGTACGACGAGGGGTCCAGGGACCGCAACTACTACGTGAACGAGTTCGGCCGGCAGCAGGTCAACGTGCCGTGGCGGCTGGAGGAGTACCACGAGCTCCTGGCGAAGTTCCGGCCGCAGGACTACGACTTCACCTGAGGACGGATGCGATGAAGGCGGTCCGTTCTGTGCCCCCGGGAGTCGAGGTCGTCGAGACCGACGAACCCGGCGGGCCGGGAGAGCTGGTCCGGGTGGCCGCGGTGGGTATCTGCGGCTCCGACCTGAGGTACCTGCGCCGAGGCAGCACACAGATCATCGGGCACGAGATCGCCGCCACGGCCGCGGACGGCGCACCGGTGGCCGTTGAGGCCATAGCCCGGTGCGGCACCTGTGCGTGGTGCGCCGCCGGCCGGCACAACCTGTGCCGGGCGGCCGGCCGGGACGTGGTCGGCATGACCGTACCCGGAGGGATGGCGGAGTACTACCGGGCCCCGCGGTCGGCACTCGTGCCGCTGCCGCCGGGACTGTCCCTGGACGACGCCGCGCTCGTCGAACCGGGCGCCGTGTCCTGGCATGCCTGCCGCAGGGGCGAGATCGGTCCCGGCACCCGTGTCGCCGTGGTGGGGGCCGGGACCATCGGGATGCTGGCCGCTGCCGCCGCCCTGCGGATGCAGGCGGCGGAGGTGGCCCTGGTGGCCAGGCACCCCTTCCAGGCCGAGGCGGGCGAACGCCTCGGTGCTGCCCGTCCGTCGGGCCGGTACGACGTCGTCGTCGAGGCGAGCGGCAGCGAGAGCGGGCTGAACCGCGCGATCGAGCTCGTGCGCCCTCTCGGCACGGTGGTGACGGTCGGTGTCTTTCCACCCGGCATCACCTGGCCCCACATGGCCGCCTTCCTCAAGGAGGCCCGCGTCGTGCCCTCGATGGGATACGCCCAGGACACCACGGGCTCGCGGGAGTTCGCCTGCTCGGCCCGGATGCTGGCCGAGCGGCCGGAGATCGCCCGGACCCTGATCACCCACCGGTTCGGCATCGACGAGGCCGCGCGCGCCTTCGAGGTCGCCGCCTCCAGGCCGCCGGGGACTTTCAAGGTCGTCGTCCACCCGTGAACCCCGTGGGCCGCCCCCCGGCGTGCTCCGGACAGTCCACAGACACTCATACACCGTCAGGCGGAGACAAGGATGTCGAAAGCCACGCCGACCCCGTCCGCGCTGAACGGCTCGAGGCGCACGCGTACGAACGCCGTACGGGTGGGGACCGCGAGCATGCTCGGGACCTTCATCGAGTTCTACGACTTCACCTGTTACGGCTTCCTGGTCGTGTACACGGCGCCGCTGTTCTTCCCGGCGGACAACCCGGGCACGGGGATCCTCGCCTCCCTGGGTGTCTACGGGGTGGGGTATCTCGCCCGCCCGCTCGGCGCGCTGTTCTTCGGCCGGCTCGGCGACCGGCGCGGGCGCCGCTTCGCGCTGCTCGTCACCGTCATCGGCATGGGCGGCGCGACCACGCTCATGGGGCTGCTGCCGACCTACGGCACCGTCGGAGTCGCCGCGCCCGTCCTGCTGGTCCTCGTCCGGATGGTGCAGGGTTTCTGCGCGGGCGGCGAGATCGGGGGCGCCGCCACGCTGGTGGCGGAGTCCGACGGCGGCCGCAGACGCGGACGGTTCCAGGCACTCATCCCCCTGGGGTCGAGCCTGGGGGTCGCCGTCTCCCCGGCGGTGGTCGGCCTGCTGGTGACAACTCTCGGCGCGAAGGACATGGCGCACTGGGGCTGGCGCATCCCGCTGCTGCTGTCCGCGGCGATGACGCTCGCCGTGGTGGTCTACCGGGTGCGGGTCGAGGACTCCCCGGAGTTCCGTTCCCTGGCCGAGGCCGAAGCGGTCGAACGGTCGCCCGTGCGCACCGCGCTGCGCGGTCACTGGCGCATGATCACGGTCTCGGCCGTGCTCAACCTCGTCGTCACCATGGTGCTCGGCGTCCTGGTCAACTACATGAGCATCTACCTGCTCTCGGTCCTGGCCGTGTCGGCGATCAAGGTGTACTGGCTGTCGGCGGTCTGCCTGTTCCTCGGGGCCGGCGGGTTCCTGGTGGGCGGCTGGTGGACCGACCGCTTCGGACGCCGGTCGGCGATGCTGCTGGGCCTCGGCGGTTCGGCAGCCCTGGTCTTCCCCGTGCTGTACGGCATGCGGAGTGTGCGCTCCGGTGGCGCCTGGGCGCTCGTCGCGGCCGGCGCCCTGTACGTGCTGGCGCTCGCGTTCAGCTACGCGGCGGCGCCGTCGATGTACGTCACGTTGACCCAGGCGTTCCCGACCCGGGTGCGCTACACGGCGGTGGCGTTCGCCTACAACGCCGGCGCCGTCGCAGGCGGCGGTCTCACGCCCTATCTGGCCGCCGAGCTGACCCGGACGGCGGGGCCGCGGGCGGCGGGGTGGCTGGTGGTCGCCGCCTCGGTGACCGGGGTCACGGTGATGTGGCTGCTGACGTCGAGGTCCCGGCGGCCGTCAATCTCCGACCGGAGTATTGACGAACCCAATGAGTTCAATCGTATAACTGATACAGATAACTAAATCCATGAGGAGAAGCCGTGACGATCGAAGCCGGCGTAGACCAGGCCGCCTTTGAGGTGGTCAATCCGACCGCGGACAAGCTGGACTCCGCGGAGACCTCCCTGGCCCCGCGACTGGACACACTGAACGGGAAGGTGCTGGGCCTGCTGTCCAACAGCAAGCCCAACGCCGAGATCGCGCTCCAGGCGGTGGCGGAGAAGATCAAGGAGACCTACCCGGACCTCAAGATCCGTCTCTACCCCGGCTCCATCCGCTTCGAACCCGGGCTGCTGCGGCGGGCCATCGAGGAGAGCGACGCCCTCGTCGGCGCCACGGCGGACTGCGGCGCCTGCACGTCCTGGCTGATCCACGACGGCGCGCAGGCCGAGAAGGCGGGCGTCCCCCAGGTCACGATCGTGGCCCGGGGCTTCGAGCGCGACACGGACACCAGCGCCAAGGTGTTCGGCGTCCCCGGGCTCCAGTACGTGGTCGTGCCCCGCGTCTTCACCGCGCTCACGCCGGAACAGGCGACCGAGCAGACGCTGCCGGTGGCGGACGACATCATCAAGGCCCTCACCCAGACTCCCGCCGCCCCGGCCGACACCGCCGGGCAGGAGGACGACGAGGAGCGGCAGGAGACGTACACCTTCGGCGGCCAGGACCCGGTGGCGGCCGTCGAGGCCTTCAACGAGTTCTACCTCCAGAAGGACTTCGGTGACGGACTGCCGCTCCACCCGCCGACCCGGGCGAAGGTGGAGGCCATCATCGAGGCACAGGGGTTGCCCCGGGACGAACTGATCCTCACCGTCCCGCCGTTGCACGGCCACGGAACCCTGGAGCGGATCGCCGTCAACGCCGCCATGGCCGGGTGCCGTCCGGAGGAACTGCCGGTCGTGGTCGCCGCGCTCAAGGCGATCCACGCGTGCCCCCCTCCGATGAACCTCTCGGTCCTGATGTCGACAGGGGCCTTCGCGCCCGTGATCCTCGTCAACGGGCCGCTCGTGAAGAAGCTCGGCATCAACAGCGGGCGCAGCCCGCTCGGGCCGGGCCTCAACAACCGGGTCAACATCCGCATCGGGCGGGCGGTCGCCCTGACGCTGCGCAACCTCGGCGCGTGGATACCGGGACGCATGGACCTCGACACCATCGGTACCGTGCGCAAGAACATCCAGGTGTTCGGCGAGAACGAGGACGAGAGCCCCTGGGAGCCGTACCAGGTGGGCCAGGGCCTGCGGCCCGACGACAGCACCGTGACCGTGGTGCACACCGTGGGGGAGTGGGACCTCGGCTCCAACCACGGCCCGGCGGACCGCCGTATCCGGTCCATCGCGGCGCGCACCCCCACGCTCACCCAGGTCGGCTTCATGACGAGCACCCTGGCCGGCCTCGAAGGCAACGAGGACGGGCTGTTCTACCTGCTGCCCCCGGAGACGGCGAGGAAGTTCGCCGACGCGGGGCTGAGCAAGGACGCGGTGAAGAGGTTTCTGCTGCACAACATCCGGCCGCGGATCTGGGACGTCGTCGCACCGTTCATCGACTTCCGGGAGCGCGGCCTGGTCCGGCCCGAGTGGGAGTGGATGTTCCGGCTCACCCCCGAGGAGCAGCGGACCCAGACGATCCAGGCGTTCAACGACCCGGCCGCGATCAACATCGCCGTCGCCGGGCACGGCACGCCCAAGGAGTTCGTCTTCGGCACGATGACCACGCCGATCACCGTGAAGATCACCGCCCTCGCGTAGTCCCGCGCGCAGGCGGAGGAAGGAAGGCACGCTCATGGCAGCAGTCGTCCGCGCCGTCACCGACGACGACTTCGACGAGGCCGTCCAGGGGGCCGGGCGACCGGTGCTCGTGGACTTCTGGGCGCCGTGGTGCGGCCCGTGCCGGGCGATGGGGCCCATCCTCGACGCGATGGCCGAGGCGCACGAGGGGGCCCTCGACATCGTGAAGGTCAATCTGGACGAGAGCCCGCGGGCGGCCCGGCGGCACGGTGTCTCCTCGATCCCCGCGCTCCTGCTGTTCTCCGACGGGAAGCTCGTGACGACGCTGGTGGGAGCCAAGCCCCGCACGATGATCGAGAAGGCCATCGCCGAGTACCTGTGACGCACCAGAGCGGCGGGCCGGTGCGGACC
>NZ_JBHXLU010000174.1:0-6278 GCF_042720695.1 Streptomyces sp. NPDC058457
GCGGGGGCGCGGCCTCTGCCTACCGGAGCTCCGAAGCCGGCGTCAGCCCGTCTTGTCACCGGCGAGATCGAGGACAGCCCGGTAGGCGAAAGCGAGGCTGCTGCCGATCGGGGTCCCGGCGCCCGGGTACACCCGTCCCGACATGGCCGCCGCGGTGTTCCCCGCAGCGTAGAGACCGGCGATCGCTCCGCCGTCGGGGCGCAGGACGCGCGCGTTCTCGTCCGTCTTCAGGCCGCCCTTGGTCCCGATGTCGGAGAGGACGATGGTCGCGGCGTAGAACGGCGCCGTGTCCAGGGGCGGCAGCAGCGGATGGGCGAAATCCGCTGACGCCGGCGCCGGATAGTTCATCACGGGCCCGGCCGGGAAGCCCACGATGTGCAGGTACATCTGGTCCCAGGGCGTCTCGCCGCGGTGGAACCGCTCGTCCACGCCGGTGGCGGAGTAGGCGTTGTACTCCTCGACGGTCTTGTTCAGAGCCTCGTACGGCACCCCGATCAGGCCCGCCAGCTCCTCCAGGGTGTCCGCCTTCTTCAGCGCGCCCGACTCCAGCCACGCCGGGTCCGGCGACTGGCCGGGGTCCCCGCCGATGCTGTCGCGGTCGAGCTGACGCTGGTCGAACACCCAGTGGCAGGGGATGTGGGAGACACCGCTGGTCGAGTGCAGGCGGACCAGTTCGTGGCCGGCCTGATCGTAGGGGCGGGTCTCGTTCACGAAGCGCTCGCCGGCACCGTTGACCCAGATACCGCCGCGGGTTCCCGTGTGGAACACCGGTAGTCCGTCCGGCTGGACGAGTCCCGGTACGAACCATGCCTCGTCGAGGAGGTCGGTGGCAGCGCCCACCGCGATGCCGGCCTGGAGGGCGTCGCCGGTATTACCGGGGCAGCCGTTCGACCACGTGCCGTCCAGCGGCACCGCGTGGTACTTCTTGCGGAGTTCCCCGTTGTGTTCGAAGCCTCCGGCGGCGAGAAGCACTCCGCGCTCGGCGCGGAAGGTGGTCCGCTCACCCCCGCTCGTCGCCGTGACACCGACGACCCTGTCGTCCTCCAGCAGCAGGCTCTCGAGCCGGGTGTTCAGCCGCAGCTCCCCGTTGCCGGTCTCCAGGAAGGCCGTCAGGGCCCGGCCGATGAGTGCCCGGCCGCCGGTGAACACCGCGGGGCGCTCTGCCCCCCAGCGTTCGGTGGGTATCGAGTCCCTTACCAGCTCTGCTCGTTCGCCCAGGTCGGCTGCGGCTACGTCCGGCGGGAAGATGGTCCGCCCCGCGGGTGCGGAGCCCGGTATCCCCGCGAAGTAGTCGGGCACGGGTCCGTAGACGAACGACTGGAACCAGGAGTTCTGCTCAAGCTCGTCGATCAGCTTCCGGCCGGCGTCCAGATAGGCGTCCTGCAGATGCTCCCTGGTGTCGTCCGCCACCACACTGCGCAGATAGGTCCTGGCGTCCTCGCTTCCCTCCTCGACGCCGGCCCGCAGCAGCGGCGCCGAACCCGGGAACCAGAGCCCCGCACCGGAGTATGCGGTCGTCCCGCCGACCCGGTCCGTCTTCTCGATCACGAGCGTGCGCAGGCCTCGCGACGCCGCGACATACGCCCCGACCAGACCGCCTCCTCCCGATCCCACGACGACGACGTCGTAGCTGTCCCCACTGGCCATCACTGTCCTCCTCGTCTCAGGCGCTCGCGCCCGGCTCACCGAGCCGAGGACGACGCCCTGGAGCCTCGGGCGCCCGTCCCTGGCCGGGCGGCCCCCTGTACGCCCCCCCGGCCCTGCGCGCGGTTCTGCGGCTCGGCTGCCGCGCGCAGTGGATTCCCGATCAGCCGGAGTCGGCGAGCCGGCCCATCGCGGGCCGGGCGACCGACCGAGGACTCGGCCACCGGGCGGTCGCCGGTCGTCGTCGTCGGGTGCGGTGCGGCGGGCTTGTGTCCGGGCGGCCGCAACATCAGTGTGTTGTCGGTCCCAGGCATGTAGGTGGCGCGATTCCGGTGACCGGAACGGTATGTGCGGGACGCGGTGGAGTCAGCGGTTGGTGCGGCCGAGGTCCACCGGCAGTTGTATGCCGGTGACGTGACGGGCCTCGTCCGAGGCGATCCATGCCACGGCCGCGGCGATGTCCTCGGCCTGGCTGACGCCGTCGGGGAGGATGCCCTGGAAGAAGGCGCTCAGTTGCGGGTCCTGCTCCAGGACCGGGCGGATCCCGGGGACGAGTTTGGTGTCGACCCCGTGCGGATGTACGGAGTTGACCCGGATCCGGTAGTCACCCAGTTCGTTCGCCAGGGTCTTGGCCAGTCCGGTGACGCCGTGCTTGGCCGCCACGTAGTCGGCGAGCAGCGGCAGCCCGCGCAGTCCGGCGACCGAGCTGGTGAAGACGATCGCGCCACCGGTCCCCTGCTCGATCATCAGCGGGACGGCGGCCTTCACGGTGTGGAAGGCGCCGGTGAGGTTGATGTCGAGCGTCGCGTTCCAGTGCTCCAGCTCGATCTCCCAGGTGCGGGCGAAGGTCGTCATACCGGCGTTGGCCACCACGACGTCCAGGCGGCCGAGTTCGCGGACGCTCTCCTCCAGGGCCGCCCGTACGGCGGGGAAGTCGCGTACGTCGGCCTTGTGGGTCAGGATGCGCCGGCCGAGTTTCTCCACGAGCCGGGCGGTTTCGGCGAGGTCCTCGGGAGTCGCCCCCGGATACGTCGTGGTGGGGAGGTCCTCGCAGATGTCCAGCGCGATGATGTCCGCGCCCTCCGCGGCGAAGCGCACCGCCTCGGCCCGTCCCTGCCCGCGGGCCGCCCCGGTGATGAAGACGGCCTTGCCCTGGAAGCGGTGCGCGTTCGGTGCGTTCGGCACGGGTGCCTCGGGAACGGTGCCGGTCATCGTGCACTCCTCTCGTCCTCGGCGGGCTTCGCGACGGTGGCCTCGGGGCTCGGCTTCGGCGCGGGGGTGAGGCTCAGCTCGTCGAACTCACCCCTGTGCCGCCATTCCTCCAGCATGGTGAAGTACGCCGTGGAGGTGCCCGGGTAGTTGACGTTCTTCGGGGGGCGGCCGTCGGGATCCCCCTCGTTGTTCCAGCGGCCCGGCGTGCAGTCCTTCAGGAAGCCGCCCGCGCCGAGGAGCGCCAGGCCGGAGCCCCCCGTCACCTGCCGGACGTACGCCTCCTCGCCCTGCCTGGTGACGTCCGCGATCACTCCCCGCCGCTCGAACTCGGCGACGAGGAAGGCGACATGCTGCGCGGTCTCGTCCAGGGTGTGGCAGAAGTTCACCGCGGCGGTGCCCTGCGTGTAGTTCGGCGGCAGGAGGAAGAAGTTGGGGAAGCCGCTCGACATCACGCCGTGCAGGGTCTCCGGACCGTCCTCCCACTTCCGGGAGAGGGTGAGGCCGTCGCGACCGGTGACGTCGAATCCCACCCGGTCGACGTATGCGGAGTCCTGGTCGAAGCCGGTCGCCAGGATGATGCAGTCGAGCGGGTACTCGACCTCGCCGACCACGACTCCCCGCTGGGTGATCCGCCGGACGCCCTCGCCCTGGGTGTCGACGAGTTCGACGTTCGGCCGGTTGAAGGCCGGCAGGTACTCGTCGTGGAAGCAGGGACGTTTGCACTGGTACCGGTAGTAGGGCTTGAGCGCCTCCGCGGTCGCCGGATCCCGGACCACCTCGTCGATACGGGCCCGGATGTGCTCCATGTGCTCCAGGTCGGTCAACTCGCGCTGTTCGGCCACCTCCTGGGGACCCTGGGCCCCGTGTTCGTCGCCGCTGAGCATCGCGTGGTAGAAGACGGTCCAGCCGTCCCCCACCAGGTCCTCGGTGATCGGCTCGCCGTTGGTGACCGCGGTGAAGTTCTCCCGCCGCCGCTTCTGCCAGCCCGGCTCCAGGGAACGCGCCCACGCGTAGTCCGTCTCCCTGTTGTCCCGGACGGCGACCGTGGAGGGGGTGCGCTGGAACACGTAGAGCTTCTGGGCCGATTCGGCGAGCGGGGCCACGATCTGGACCGCGGTGGCGCCGGTGCCGATGACGCCGACCCTCTTGTCACCGAGTCCGGTGAGAGGGCTGGAGCTGTCGCCGCCGGTGTAGTCGTAGTCCCATCGCGAGGTGTGGAACAGCTCGCCCTCGAAGCCGTCGATGCCTTCGATCGCCGGCAGCTTGAGCGAGGTGAACGAGCCGTGGGCCACCACCACGTACCGCGCCTGGAACTCGTCGCCGCGATCGGTGCGCACGCTCCATCTGGCGCTCTGTTCCTGCCAGTTCAGCCCCGTGACCGAGGTGTGGAAGAGCGCGTGGTCGTAGAGCTCGAAGTGCCTGGCCAGCCGCTGGGCGTGGGCGAGGATCTCGGGGCCGTACGAGTAGCGGCGCCGGGGTATGTAGTCCAGCTCCTCCAGCATCGGCAGATACACGTACGACTCGACGTCGCACATCGCGCCCGGATACCGGTTCCAGTACCAGACGCCCCCGACGTCTCCGCCCTTCTCGACGATGCGGATGCGTTCGACTCCGGCCCTGCGCAGATGTGCCGCGGCGAGCAGACCGCCGAATCCTCCCCCCACCACCATCGCGTCGACCGTGTCGTGCTGCGGCTCGCGCGGCACGACATCGGTGAAGGGGTCCGCCACCAGCTTCTCGCGTCCTGAGAGGTCCAGGATCTCCCGGCGCGAGGGGTCCACGCGCTTGTCCCGCTCGGCTCGGTACTTGGCGCGCGCCCGATCGAGATCCGTGGGCGCGGCCGAGGTGTGCGTCATCCCTGTTTCTCCGTCCTGGGGCCTCCGACCAACGGAGCGATTTTAGAAGAACAGTTAAATCATGTGAAGGTATCTGACACTTTGAATCAGCTAACTCAATGCTACAATTCACATGCTCAGCCGAGCAGTGCACGACGCTTGCGGGAGGATCGGCGCACATGACTGAGTTCGGCATGCCCTGGCCCGGTGCGGAGGTCGGCCCCGAGGCCGAGGCCGCGGGCGTCGCGGCCTTCTGCACCGGCGAGTTCGCGGATCACGACGCCTATGTCACGGTCGCCGGGATGGTCGCGTCGACCCGCAGGGCTCTGGTCGGCCCGGCGATCGCCTACGGGTTCTCGCGTACGCCGTTCGCCCACGCCACGGCGATCCGTGACTTGTGGAACCAGGCGCCCGGACGCGTCTTCGCGGGCCTGGGTTCGGGGGCGTTCGCCATCAACCGCGACTGGTGCGGTGTGGCCGCGAACCGCCCGGTGGCGCGGATGTCCGAGCTGGTGACGGCCGTACGAGCGTGGCTGCACGCCGAGAACGGTCAACGCGTCGCTTTCGAGGGCGAGTTCTACCGGGTCGACGCGCGGGTGAAGGCCCCGGTGCTGGGCCGGATCGACGTGCCCATCCTGCTGGCCGGGTTCCAGCGCAGGATGGCGACCGCCGCCGGCCGCACGGCCGACGGGATCATCGGCCACGGACTCTTCACGGACGACTGGTGGGACAGCGTCGTCCGTCCGGCCGTCGAGGCCGGCGCGCGCGAGAGCGGACACGACCGGCGGCCGCTGGAGCACGGCTGGCTGCTGACCGCGATCGACGACGACGATCCCGAGCGTGCCGTCACCGACATGCGCCGGATGATCGCCTTCTACCTGACCGTACGCACCTACGACGCGTTCGCCGAACACCACGGCTGGACCTCCCAGGTCGAGAAGATCAGGGAGGCGTTCGCCGACGGGCGGTTCGACGACATGGCGCGGGCCGTGACGGACGACATGGTCGACGCCGTCGCGCTCTGCGGAAGCACCGCCGACGCGGCGGCCGCCCTCTGCCGGCGCCGGGCATCGATCGCCCGTGACGTCGCCTACTTCGCGCCACCGTCGTTCATGGTCGGCGAGCGCCGCCGCCAGGCCTACGCCCGTTCCAGTCTGGCGCTGATGGACACACTCGACACCGCCGAAGCGCCCTGAGAGGGGCACCCCGCAGACATCGCGCGTCCCCGTCGGAGACCCCCGGCACACTCATCCCACGACAGAGGAGACCGGCCATGCCGCAAGCCCAGGACGTCGTCAACGAGGTACTCGAACTGCTGGAACCGATGGTCGCCCCCGACGGCGGTTCCATCCGGCTCGCGGAGTTCGCTCCCGAGCAGTCCCGTCTGACGGTCGACTACTCCCGAGGCCACAACGACGCCTGCGCCACCTGCGTGCTCGACGGCGAGTCGCTCAAGGCGTTCATCGAGGAGGGGCTCCAGACCCGCGGCATCGAACTGGCCGAGGTCACCGTGCGCGAGCCGGACCCGGCCGGCTGAGGCGGCTCCCCGCCCGGCCACACAGCGGAGCGGGCGGCGAGTCCTGGGAC
>NZ_JBHXLU010000175.1:0-5960 GCF_042720695.1 Streptomyces sp. NPDC058457
CGAGTAGGACAGAGAGGTAGCGGTCGCTGGGGCGGGGGGGCGGCGCGTGCCGGCGCGGGCCGGGTTCCTCCCCCGGCCTTCGGCCGGGGGGACCCCAACGCCCACCCGTGCCGCCCTGCGGCACGGGTGGGCGCAGCTATGTCTTTCAGGGGCGCGGGGAACTGCGCGAGCAACCCCCACCCGCCCGCACCCGACGACGTGCCCCCGGCACACCGGCCAAGCAAGCGCTTAGAAAGTGCGGTCAGTGTCACACCCCGACACCGGTGACCGATGACATACGTACAGGTAACTTCCGAAGCGGCCCTGCCAACCCAACCCCCATACGCCAATGGAGCCGTGAGATGCCCGAAGCCGTCATCGTCTCGACCGCCCGTTCCCCGATCGGCCGCGCCGTCAAGGGCTCCCTGAAGGACCTGCGCCCCGACGACCTCACCGCGACGATCATCCAGGCCGCCCTCGCGAAGGTCCCCGAACTGGACCCGCGGGACATCGACGACCTGATGCTCGGCTGCGGCCTCCCCGGCGGCGAGCAGGGCTACAACCTCGGCCGGATCGTCGCCGTACAGATGGGCATGGACTACCTGCCCGGCACCACGATCACCCGGTACTGTTCCTCGTCCCTGCAGACCAGCCGCATGGCCCTGCACGCCATCAAGGCCGGCGAGGGCGACGTCTTCATCTCGGCCGGTGTCGAGATGGTCTCCCGCTACGCCAAGGGCAGCTCCGACGGCCTCCCGGGCACCACGAACCCGGTCTTCGACGAGGCGCAGGCCCGTACCGCCGCCACGGCCGCGTCCACCGGCTCCACCTGGCACGACCCGCGCGAGGACGGCCTGGTCCCCGACCCGTACATCGCGATGGGCCAGACCGCCGAGAACCTGGCCCGCATCAAGGGCGTCACCCGCGAGGACATGGACGAGTTCGGCGTCCGCTCCCAGAACCTCGCCGAGGAAGCCATCAAGAACGGCTTCTGGGAGCGGGAGATCACCCCGGTGACGCTGCCCGACGGCACGGTCGTCAGCAAGGACGACGGCCCGCGCGCCGGCGTCACCCTGGAGGGCGTCGCCGGCCTGAAGCCGGTCTTCCGCCCCGACGGCCTGGTCACCGCCGGCAACTGCTGCCCGCTGAACGACGGCGCCGCCGCGGTCGTCATCATGAGCGACACCAAGGCCCGCGAGCTGGGCCTGACCCCGCTCGCCCGGATCGTGTCGACGGGCGTCACCGGCCTCTCCCCCGAGATCATGGGCCTCGGCCCGGTGGAGGCGAGCAAGCAGGCCCTGAGCCGCGCCGGTCTCACCATCGACGACATCGACCTGGTCGAGATCAACGAGGCGTTCGCCGCCCAGGTGATCCCCTCCTACCGCGACCTGGACATCCCGCTGGAGAAGCTGAACGTGAACGGCGGCGCCATCGCCGTCGGCCACCCCTTCGGCATGACGGGCGCCCGCATCACCGGCACGCTCATCAACTCCCTCCAGTTCCACGACAAGCAGTTCGGTCTGGAGACGATGTGCGTCGGCGGCGGCCAGGGCATGGCGATGGTCATCGAGCGCCTCAGCTGACCCTCCGAGTCCCTGAGTGACCGTCACGGAACCCACCGTGACAACACGGCCCGGTGTTCGAGAAAACCCCGAACACCGGGCCGATTTGTGATCCAATCTCCCCCAGGATGTGACCTATCTCCCTCCATGGAGATATCACCGCAGGTCAGCGCCGTTGTCCCGGTAAACCCCAGGGCCAAATTCCTGTCCGTTTCGTGACGTTACGCACTGACAGCTTGATAGTCCACCCTTCAAGCTGATGTAGGAAGTCGGGGGTCGACTTTGAACCGGGAGTACGTCAGTGAGCGCCATGCCGATCGCTTTGCTGCTCACCACGGCCGCCACGGGCGCCGTGGGCGTCGCTGTCCTGCGCACCGTTCTCAAGCTGCGCCGCCAGGTCGCCGAGCTGCACACCCAGCTTGCCCAGAACCAGGCCGCGACCTTGCGCGCGCTCATGCCGGCGGCCCGGAGTCATGCCGCCGCCGAGGAGATACGCGCCGCCGTGGCGGAGGCGCTGGCCGAGGAGCGGGAGCGGGAGCTGGCCGAGGCGCGCGCCTTCTGGGCCGCGCAGGAGGCGCGTGACGCCTCCGACGCGCCGTCGCTGCTGGGTCTGGCGGACGGCGAACCGTTCCTGCCCCGGCAGACGGACTTCGTGGGTCTAGAGCCGGTCGCCGAGCCGGCGACGGAGACGGACGAGTTCACCGGGGAGTCCCCGGAACTGGCCGCGGCCCGCCGCCGTCACCCGTCCCACCCGGACTTCGTACCGGTGCAGTCGCCGGTGGTGAACGACCATGAGCGTACGGTCGCGACGCTGGAGCAGCTGGCCGAGTCGCAGGTCGAACTCTCCGACGTCCGCCCGGGTCCGCTGGGCACGCTGGACGTCTATGTCTTCGCCGACGGCACGACCCTGTGCATGACGCCGGGGCACCGGGAGACGGCGGAGCGGCTGGCTGCCGCCCTGAGCGCCGGTGAGACGCCGTACCTGCTGGGCGGTTCGGGGATCTCCGGCGCGTACACGCTGACGTTCGCGTGCGGCGAGGAGAACGTCTACATCCTGGCGGACAGGGTCATAGCGTCGCTCTGAGGTTTTGAGGCGCGTTGTCGGGTGCGGCGCCATCGTGGCTGGTCGCGCAGTTCCCCGCGCCCATGAAGGGGCGCACTGCAGCGCCCCTTCTTCTGCCTTCAGGGGCGCGGGGAACTGTGCGAACAACCCCCACGCACCCGCACCCGACAACGCACCGCCGCCTCACACCCCCGCCCTCTTCTGCGCCTCCTCCACCAAGCGCACCGCATCCCCCACCTCGGCCTCGTTCTCCAGCACCACCGCCAAGTCGTTCCCGGCCACGGTGATTTGGTCGGCCACCGCGAACATCCCCGCGTCCGGCATCTCGCGGCTCTCGGCGCCCGGCTCCTCGACCGCCTGCGCCCACCGGGCCAATTCCCTCGCCAGCCCCAGCGCCTCCGCGGCGGCGCCCCGCTGCAACCGGCTCTGCGGTGCCGCCCTCAGCTTGTCGGCGAAGTGTTCCACGGCACGGGTGAGAGGCGTCGTATCAACCACGCCGTGAGCGTAACGCGTGCCACCGGCTGTCTTGTCACGACTGTTGCCAACACGCCAACACTCAGGCACCGTGACGTGAAGGACCGGCTACAACCCCCTTTGCGCACCGGAGGCGCCGATGTCCCAAGTCTTCTCCATGGAGACCCATCGCAACCTGCTCGCCCGCATCCCCCACTGCACCGGTCGTGAAGTGTCCGACTGGCTGCGTACCGTCGACGAAGGCCCGTCCCTCTTCTGTTTCGAGGAAAAGGTCAGCTGGCTCCGCCACGAGCACAACCTCGCGTACGGCCACGCGAAGGCGTTGATCCATGAGTACGACCTGAGGAGGGCCGCGCGCAAACTTCTCTAGGCGCGCACGCACACAGACGGCGAAGGGCCCCGGGGCGACGACCCCGGGGCCCTTCTCAGCCCGTCTCGCGCGGCTAGTCGTTACTGCTGAAGATCGCCACCAGACGCAGCATCTCGATGTAGATCCACACCAGCGTCATGGTGAGGCCGAACGCGGCCAGCCAGGCCTCGTTCTTCGGGGCGCCGTAGGCGATGCCGTCCTCGATCTGCTTGAAGTCGAGGGTCAGGAAGAACGCGCCGAGCAGGATCGCGATGATGCCGACGATCGCGCCGAGCGGACCGAAGCTGCGCAGTCCGCCGTTCTCGGCGACGCCGAACGCGACCAGCAGCAGGTTGACCGCCATGACCAGCACGAAGGCGATGGCGATGGCCATGCCGATGCGGGCGTAGCGGGCGGTGACGCGGATCCAGCCGGCCCGGTAGACCAGCAGGGTCGCGGCCGAGACCGCCATGGTGCCGAGCACCGCCTGGAACGGGGCGCCGCTCCACTGGCTGTTGTACATCTCGCTGATGACACCCAGGAAGACGCCCTCGAAGGCGGCGTAGCCCAGGATCAGCGCGGGCACCGGGGTGCGCTTGAAGCTCTGGATCATGGCCAGGACGAACGCGATGATCGCGGAGCCGATGGCCAGGCCGTAGCTGGTGGTCGTGACCGGCAGCAGCGCCCAGGCGAGGACCGCGCCGACGGCGACCGTGCCGAGCGTCATCGCGGAGCGCGTGATGACGTCGTCCATGGTCATCCGGCCGGTGGTGGCCGGGGCCTGCGGCGGGGCGCCCTGCTGAATGTCCTGCTGGGCGTAGGGGTTGTTCGCGTACGGGTTCTGCGCGTACGGGTTGCCCTGTGCGTACCCGGCCTGCGGCGCGGTGTTGAAGCCCGCGTAGCCGTTGTCGCGGCTGAACCCCCGTCGCGAGAAGACCGGGTTGCTGCTCCTCATTTCACTCCTCCATGGCCACCGTGCGTGGCCTTGGCATCAAGAGTAATGGATTGGCAAAAGACTGACCCTACTACCTGCGGAGGATCTTTCCCTCACCCTGCTGCGCAACACGCTACGCGGAGCCCTGATTCCCGGCCATGGAGGGCTTCATTCCATGACGAAGCCGGAACATGACCGGAATCGACCGGAGATCCCTCAGGCATCCAGGGGGAAGCCGGTGTAGGCCTCCGCCAGGTCGGTCTCGGCGGCCCGGGAGGAGGCGATCCGGCCGAGCCGGGCCAGCTGGAGCCGGGCGTCGAAGGGGCTGTCGCCGGGGCCGGGGTGGAGCATGCTCGTCATGTCGTACGAGAACCGCTCGGCCTGCCAGATCCGGCGCAGGCAGGTCGCCGAGTAGGAGTCGAGCAGCTCCGGCGAGCCCGTCTCCCGCTCGTGGACCAGGGCGCGGGCGAAGGTGACGACGTCGCCCACCGCCAGGTTCAGCCCCTTGGCGCCGGTCGGCGGCACGATGTGGGCGGCGTCCCCGGCGAGGAAGAGCCGGCCGTGCCGCATGGGCTCGTGGACGTACGACCGCATGGGCGTGACCGACTTCTGGGTGATCGGGCCGCGCTCCAGGCGCCAGTCGTCGTCGGTCTCGAAGCGCCGCTCCAGCTCGTCCCAGATCGCCTCCTCGGTCCACTCCTCGGCGTCCGTGCCGGCCGGGACCTGGAGGTAGAGACGGGAGACGGACGGGGAGCGCATGGACAGGAGGGCGAAGCCCCGGTCATGGCGGGCGTAGACCAGTTCGTCGTGGGAGGGGGCGACGTCGGCGAGGATGCCCAGCCAGGCGTAGGGGTAGGTGCGTTCGAACACCCGGGAGAGGGACTCGGGGAACGCGTCGCGGGCGACGCCCCAGAAGCCGTCGCAGCCCACGACGTAGTCGCACTCCAGGACGGACTCCCGGCCCTCGTGCCGGAACCGCACCCGGGGCCGCCCGCTCTCGGCGTCCTCGACCGCCAGCGCCTCCGCCTCGAAGAACAGCGGACCGCCCTCCTTGAGCTGGAGGGCGATGAGGTCCTTGCAGACCTCGGTCTGGGCGTAGACCATCACGGACCGGCCGCCGGTGAGGCCGGGGAAGTCGACGCGGTGGCGCTGCCGGTCGAAGCGGAGCTCGATGCCGTCGTGGCGCAGGCCCTCGCGGTCCATGCGCTCCCCGGCGCCGGCCGCGCGCAGCACGTCCACCGTGCCCTGCTCCAGGATCCCGGCGCGCTGGCGGTGCTCGACGTAGGAGCGGTCACGGCTCTCCAGGACGACCGAGTCGATGCCCGCGTTGTGCAGCAGCCGCGCGAGGAGGAGGCCGGCGGGTCCGGCTCCGATGATGCCGACGGTGGTGCGCATCGGTCGTTCCCTTCCGTTCCGTGGACGGGCGTCCTCACCCGGGGATTCGAGCGTAGGACGCCTGATGGAGTTCGCCTGGTTCGTCTGGTGAAATTTCCTTCACCAACCTCCCCAGAGTCTCCGTCCGGTCGTATCCCCTGTCAATGGACGCGGGTCGACGGACGCGGGTCATGGGACGCGGCAGGCCGCCGGGCCCGCGGGAGG
>NZ_JBHXLU010000176.1:0-5530 GCF_042720695.1 Streptomyces sp. NPDC058457
CACAGGAACGCCTTGGCGGCGTAGAGGACTTCGGTGTCGGGGAAGGCGTGCCGGTAGGTGCGGCAGCGGTCGCGGACCTCGTTCTCGTCGAGGACATAGACGGGGGTGCCGAAGCGGTCGGCGACC
Source organism: Streptomyces sp. NPDC058457 (assembly GCF_042720695.1). Taxonomy (NCBI): domain Bacteria; kingdom Bacillati; phylum Actinomycetota; class Actinomycetes; order Kitasatosporales; family Streptomycetaceae; genus Streptomyces; species Streptomyces sp. NPDC058457. The sequence goes on from NZ_JBHXLU010000176.1 coordinate 127, forward strand.
TCCGCGAGCGATACGCCGCCGACGGCGAGGTCGCCGGGCCGGGGCTCGGTGGCCGAGGCGGGCCACACCGACAGGTCGGCGGATGTGGCGGTGACGGCGGCGGTGGCGGTGGGTTCGTGGACTGTGGTCATCGTGGCTGCCCTTCTCACGCGATCCGCAGCGCGGGAACAGGAGTGGCGGGCTCGACCGGTGCGGGAGCCGGTGCCGAGAACTGCGGGTCCACCGTGACGGTGGTGATGCCGAGCGGGGCGGTCAGCGCGCGCAGGGCCGGCTCGGCGAGGCGGATCCGTGCCTGGTCGGGGCCGAGCGTGGCGGTCAGTCGCCCTGCGGAGGTGAAGCCGACGGCTGTGCGGTCGCCGAGCGGGGCGCGGAAGAGCCGGGCCGCACACCCGGAAGGGCCCGGCCGGACCGGGACGTAGAGGGGTCCGGCCGGGAACCGATGGGCGGGGTCGGGGTCGTCGTCGTGGAGCAGCTTTGCCATGAGGTGCCTCTCGGCGGGCAGGGAGCGAGTGTTTTCCGGAGTGCCCCGGACGCGGGGAGGCGGACCGGGGCTCGCCTTCGACGTTATGCCCGGTGACCCGGGTGACCGGGCATGCCCTGACGGGACGCTGACGTTCGTCCGGACGACCTTGACGGAGCGCTGACGCCGCTGGTGAGAGGGCGTGGAAGGGGCCGTCAGAGGGGCGCCAAGAAGTGGCGCGAGGGGTGTTCTGAAGCCGGGGAACAGGAGTGGGATGGAAGCGTTCCGAGGAGGATCAGATGTCCGAGTCCCACCCGCGCCCGACCGCTCGCCTCATAGTGGGAGTGTGCGGTTCGCCGGGCGGTCTCACCGCGCTGGTGTGGGCCGCCGACGAGGCCCGGCGCCGCGGTGCCGAGCTGTGGCCGGTGCATGCCTGGGTACCGCCCGGCGGGGACCTCGCGGCCCGTAGGTCCCCGGCAGCGGCCCTCATGGTCCCGGACTGGGAGCGGCTGGCGCGGGAGAGGCTGCTCAAGGTGCTGCACGACGTGTTCGGCGGCGCGGGCTGCGGGCTGCCCGGGCAGGCACTCGTCGCCCGGGGCACCCCGGGGCCGGCGCTGGTGCACATCGCCGACCGGGAGGACGACGTCATCGTGGTCGGTGCCGGACGGCGAGGGCCGCTCCACCGCGCGCTGCGGCCGTCGGTCGGCCGCTACTGCCTCGCCCACGCCGGCTGCCCCGTTCTCGCGGTGCCGCCGTCCCCGCTTCAGGCCGCGTTGGAGGCCGCGCACCGCCGGAACGTGCTGCGGCTGCGGCTGGACACCGGGCGTCTTGAGCGGGAGTTCGACACTGTGCCGCCCGGCGCCTGAGCGTCTCAGGACGTGGTCGCGGCGGGCAGCTCCGTCTGCTGTGCCAGCCGCTCGGGAGCTGTCGGCAGGGCGAGCACCATGGTGAGGCCGCCTCCGGGCGTGTCCTCGGCGTGGATCGTGCCGCCGACGGCCTCGGTGAAACCACGCGCGACCGCGAGGCCCAGGCCGACGCCTGCGCCGCGGGGTGAGTCGCCGTAGCGCTGGAAGGGTTCGAAGATGCGGTCCTTGGCCTCGTCCGGGACGCCGGGTCCGCGGTCGACGACCCGTACCTCGACCCGGTCGGCGATGGCGCTCGCCGACACCAGGACCTTCTCGCCGGGCGGGCTGTACTTGACGGCGTTCTCGACGACGTTGGCGACGGCCCGTTCCAGCAGCCCCCGGTCGACGTCGACCATGGGCAACGTCTCGGGGATGTCCAGTTCCACGCTGTCCTCGGGGACCCCTCCGAGTGCCATGGGCACGACCTCGTCGAGGTCGGTCTCGCGGATGATGGGGGTGACGGTGCCGGTCTGGAGGCGGGACATGTCGAGCAGGTTGCCGACCAGGAGGTCGAGCCGGTCGGCGCCTCCCTCTATGGCCTGGAGCAGTTCCGTCCGGTCCTCCTCGGACCACTCGACGTCGTCGGAGCGCAGCGAGGACACGGCCGCCTTGATGCCGGCGAGCGGGGTGCGCAGGTCGTGGCTGACGGCGGCGAGCAGCGCGGTCCGGATCCGGTTGCCCTCGGCCAGCTCCTTGGCCCGGTCGGCCTCGTGCTGCAGGCGCTGGCGGTCCAGGACGACGGCGGCCTGGGCGGCGAACGCGGCCAGTACCCGGCGGTCGGAGGCCGGCAGCACGCGGCCGCGCAGGGACAGGGCCATGTGGTCGCCGACCGGTACGTCGACGTCCGCGTCCTCCGGATGCTCGGCGGGCTGGGACCCCACACTCCCCGCGCAGGTCCAGGGAGCCGTCTCACCGGTCCGCTCCAGCAGGGCCACCGACTCCATGCCGAAGGTCTCGCGGACCCGTTCCAGCAGCGCCTCCAGCGAGGTCTCACCGCGCAGGACGTTCCCCGCGAGGTAGGACAGGATCTCCGACTCGGCCCGCAGCCGGGCCGCCTGGTGGGTACGCCGGGCCGCTAGGTCCACCACCGAGGCCACCGACACGGCGACCCCGACGAAGATCGCTATGGCGACGATGTTCTTCGGGTCGGCGATCGTCAGGGTGTGGACGGGCGGGGTGAAGAACCAGTTCAGCAGCAGGGATCCCACGACCGCGGAGGCCAGCGCCGGGAAGAGGCCGCCCAGCAGGGCCGCCGCCACCGTCAACGTCAGGTACAGCAGCATGTCGTTGGCCAGGCCCACCTCGGGTGCGACGCTCGTGAGGAGCCAGGTGAGCAGGACCGGTCCCAGCACGCCGGCGACCCAGCCCCAGATGACCCGGGAGCGTCCCAGGCGTGCTCCGCGTGCCGCCGGCAGTCCACGGCCCTTGCCCACCTCGTCGTGGGTGATCAGGTGGACGTCGAGGTCCGGTCCTGAGTCCCGGGCCACCGTCGCGCCGACGCCCGGCCCGAAGACGTTCTGCCAGCTCCGGCGGCGGGAGACGCCGAGGACGATCTGGGTGGCGTTGACCGCACGCGCGAAGTCCAGCAGGGCCACCGGTATGTCGTCGCCGACAACCTGGTGGAAGGTGCCGCCGAGGTCCTCGACCAGGGTGCGCTGGACGGCGAGTTCCTTCGGGGAGGCGGCGGTGAGCCCGTCGCTGCGCGATATGTAGACGGCCAGCACCTCGCCGCCGGCGCCCTTCTCCGCGAGCCGCACGGCCCGCCGGATCAGCGTCCGGCCCTCGGGGCCGCCGGTCAGTCCGACGACGATCCGCTCGCGTGAACCCCAGATGGTCGAGACCTGGTGCTCGCTGCGGTACTCGGTGAGATACGCGTCGACCCGGTCGGCCACCCAGAGCAGGGCGAGTTCACGCAGGGCCGTGAGGTTGCCGGGCCGGAAGTAGTTGGAGAGGGCCGCGTCGACCTTGTCCGACTTGTAGATGTTCCCGTGCGCCATACGACGGCGCAGCGCCTGCGGGGACATGTCGACCAGCTCGATCTGGTCGGCCCGCCGCACCACCTCGTCCGGCACGGTCTCGCGCTGCCGTACGCCGGTGATCGACTCGACGATGTCGCCCAGTGACTCCAGGTGCTGGATGTTGACGGTCGAGATCACGTCGATCCCGGCGGCCAGCAGCTCCTCCACGTCCTGCCAGCGCTTGGTGTTGCGGGAGCCGGGGATGTTCGTGTGGGCCAGCTCGTCGACCAGGGCCACCTGGGGCCTGCGGGACAGGACGGCGTCCACGTCCATCTCGTTGAAAACGCTGTCCCGGTACTCCAGTTCCTTGCGCGGAATCTGTTCCAGGCCGTGCAGCATCACCTCGGTGCGCGGCCGGTGGTGGTGTTCCACGAAGGCGACCACGCAGTCGGTGCCGCGTTCGATCCGGCGATGCGCCTCGGAGAGCATGGCGTAGGTCTTGCCGACGCCGGGAGCCGCGCCGAGGTAGATCCGGAGCTTGCCACGTGCCATGTCATCCCTCGAAGCGATAGCCCATGCCGGGCTCGGTGATCAGATAGCGCGGGTGGGAGGGGTCCGTCTCCAGTTTGCGTCGGAGCTGGGCCATGTAGACGCGCAGGTAGTTGGTCTTGTTGCTCTGTGAGACGCCCCAGACCTCCTGGAGGAGGTGTTTCTGCGTGATCAGCCGGCCGGGGTTGGTCACCAGAATCTCCAGCAGGTGCCACTCGGTCGGGGTCAGCCGCACGTCCTGCCCGCCGCGCACGACCTTCTTGGCGAGCAGGTCGATGCTGAAGTCGCCCGTCTCGACGAGCGTCGCATCGGGCACCAGCGGTGTGTCCTCGGTACGGCGGACGGCTGCCCGTAGGCGAGCGAGGAGTTCGTCCATGCTGAACGGCTTGGTGATGTAGTCGTCGGCGCCCGCGTCCAGCGCGGCCACCTTCTCGTCGGATCCCTGCCGGGCGGACAGGACCAGGATCGGCACGCGGGTCCAGCCTCGCAGACCCTTGATGATGTCGACGCCGTCCATGTCGGGCAGCCCGAGGTCGAGCAGGACCACGTCGGGCTGACGCGCGGCGGCGAGCCGGAGTGCCGTGGCGCCGTCGGGGGCGGCGTCCACTCCGTACTTGCGTGCCTGCAGGTTGATGACGAGGGCCCGCACGAGTTGCGGGTCGTCCTCCACCACGAGCACCCGGGTCATGGGTGTGTGCCTCTCCTGTCGTACGTCGGGCCGTGCCCGCAGGTATCGGGGCGACCGACGTCATGACGGTGGGAGCCGGCGGATCCGGGGTGCTCCCCCGGCCGCCGACTCCCGTGTGGGTCGCGTAAGGCCATCACTTCTTCGCTACGAGGTCCTTGAGCGCGATGTTGAGTTCGAGGACGTTCACCCGGGGCTCGCCGATGAAGCCGAGGGTTCGGCCGTCGGTGTGGTCCTTCACCAGCTTCTCCACCTGCGCGACGGACAGGTTGTTCTTCGCCGCGATCCGGTGGACCTGGAGGTCGGCGTAGGCCGGGGAGATGTCCGGGTCCAGGCCGGAGCCCGAGGAGGTGACCGCGTCGGCCGGCACCTGGGAGGGCGTGACCGTGTAGCCGGGCACCGAGTTGTCCTTGACGACGGCGGCCTTGGCGTCCTTCACCTGCTGGATCAGCACCTTGCTGTCGGCGGACAGGTTGGTGGCACCGGACAGCAGCAGCTTGTACTGGGTGTTGATGCTGTTGCTGCCGAGCCCGTTGGCCGGACGGCCCTGGAACCACTGCAGGGCGGCGTCCGGGGTCTCCTGGCCCTTCTTCAGCGGCAGGTTGTACGACTGCCCGATCAGGGACGAGCCGACGACCTTGCCGTCCGACTTGACCTCGGAGCCGTTCGCCTTGTTGCTGAACGCGGCCTGGGCCACACCTGTGACGACCAGCGGGTAGACGACGCCCGTCACCACGGTCAGCACCAGGAGGGCCCGCAGGCCGGCCCAGAGCAACCGGGCGGTGTTCGTAATGGAGTTGTTCATGGCGATCAGCCGATTCCGGGGATGAGGGAGATGAGCAGGTCG
>NZ_JBHXLU010000177.1:0-1820 GCF_042720695.1 Streptomyces sp. NPDC058457
GCTGCGGGCAGGCGTGCCGCAGGGCGGCACGGGTGGGCGCTGGGGGTCCCCCCGGCCGAAGGCTGGGGGAGGCACCCGGCCAGCGCCGGTGAGCGACACCCCCACCCCAGCCACAGCCGACGTCAACTACTCGACCCGCCGAAGTGCATCCGCCGGCCGCAACCTGGACGCGCGCCAGCCGCCGAACGCGCCCGCGATCAGACCGCCGGCCACCGCGAGGCCCACCGCCAGCCCGATCGTCGTCACGCTGACCGGGGCCGTGAGGGCGACCTCCAGGGTCTTCGCGGCCTGCCGGCCGGGACCGCCGCCGAAGCCGCCGCCACCGCCGCCGAAGCCGCCACCGCCGGTGCCGCCACCGCCGCTGCTGCCGACGGAGGCGTCCAGCGTCGGGCTGATCGCGGTGACGACGTAGGCGCCGGCCAGACCGAGCCCGATTCCGAGCGCACCGCCGACCAGGCCGTTGACCATGGCCTCGCCGATGACCTGCCGGGTGACCCGGCCGGACTTCCAGCCCAGCGCCTTCAGCGTGCCGAACTCACGGACGCGGCGGGAGACCGCCGAGGAGGTGAGCAGGCCGGCGACCAGGAACGCGGCCACGAGCACCGCGATGGACAGCCACTTGCCGACGTTGGTGGCGAGCGAGGACGCCGTGGACAGGGAGCCGGAGACGGTGTCCGCGAGGTCGGCGGAGGTGGTGACCGTCGTACCCGAGACGTTGCTCTGGATGGTCTTCTTCACCGACGAGATCTGCTTGGAGTCGGTCGCCTTGACGTAGATCGTGGTGACCTTGTTCTTCTCGTCGGCGAGCGTCTGCGCCTGCTTCAGCGGCATGTACAGGTTGGCCGCCGCGTCACCGCTGTCGGCCGTCGCGATGCCGATGATCGTGAACTTGACCTTGTTGATGGTGACGGTCGAACCGACCTTGTACTTCTTCTCCTTGGCGAACGCCGAGTCGGCGACCAGCACCTTGGCGTTCGTCTCGGTGGTCTTGAAGGTACGGCCGCTGGTGATCTTCGACGAGGTCAGCGGGCCGACCGCGGTCTGGGTGACGTCGGTGCCGTAGACCGTGTACGAGTTGACGTCGAAGTTGGCGCCACCGCCCTGGACCTCACCCTGCGGCTGGCCGGTGCTGCCGCCACCGGGGCCGCCGCCGTTGCCGCCGGAGCCCTGGTTCTGCTGGAACTGACCCCGGGTGAACTGGCCGCTGATCTTGACCACGTTGAGGTTCAGCCCGCCGACCGCGGTCGCGACGCCCTTCTGGTCGCCGACCTTGGTGACGGTGGTGGAGGCGAGGGTGCTGAAGCCCTGCACCATGACACGGTCACTGCTCTGCGTGCTCGACGAGCCGTTGTTCTGCGCGTCGAAGTTGAAACGGGGCCGCTGGGAGGCGCTCGCGGACGCCGTTGCGGCCTTGGTGACCGTCATGTCCGTACCCAGGCCGTACAGCGACTGGAGGACCTTGTCCTGCGCCTTCCCCATGCCGTTGGACACGGAGTTGACCACGATGACCAGTGCGATGCCCAGCGCGAGGCCGGAGGCGACGACGAGAGCCGCCTTTCTGCGGCGGCGCAGTTCGCGCCTCAGGTAGGTGAAGAACATGACCGCAAGGTAGGGACGCACCGTGATGGCTCGATAAGGCCTAAATAAGAGATGCATGAGAAGGCTGTACAGATGCCAGGAATGGCCCCGCACCGGGCTGTCAACGCGGAAGGGGGGCGGGCCCGGGGCGGCCCCCGGCCGGGGGGGGTGGGGGGGGGGGGGAAGGGCGCACAAGCCCCCGGGGGGATAAAAAAAAAAAGCAGACCACGCCAAAGGCAATG
>NZ_JBHXLU010000177.1:1830-5083 GCF_042720695.1 Streptomyces sp. NPDC058457
CGCTCTGTTGGCCAGCCGCTGGTGTCCATCTTAATCCAAAATAAATGCTCTTCATTTTTGGGCTTCCACGCCCCCAGGATGCCCGCCCTCGGGGGCCTCCCGGGGGGCGGGGCGCCGGCCGGGGCCCCCCCCCCTTCCGTGCGGTGTGCGAGTGGCTCAGACGGCCGAACCGGCCTTCCACGCCGTCCAGTTCATGTTCCAGCCGTTGAGGCCGTTGTCGGGGGCCACGGTCTTGTCGCCGGTGTTGGAGACGACCACGACGTCACCGATGATCGAGTGGGTGTACATCCAGTAGGCGGGCGTGGTGGTGTCGTTGGCGCCCTTGGTGTCGGACAGGCCGACACAGCCGTGGCTGGTGTTCACGCTGCCGAAGACGGACTTGGCGCCCCAGTAGTTGCCGTGCAGGAAGGTGCCGGAGCTGGTGAGGCGGATGGCGTGCGGCACGTCCTTGATGTCGTACTCGGCCTTGCCGTCGTTGTCGGTGAAGCCGACGGTCGTGCCGTTCATGCGCGTCTGCTTGTACTTCTCGGACATCACCATGACACCCTCGTACGTGGTGTGCTCCGGCGAACCGGCCGAGATCGGGATGGTCTTGACGGTCTTGCCGTCCTCGGTGACCTTCATCTCCTTGGTCTTGGCGTCGACGTAGGAGATCTGGTTGCGGCCGATGTGGAAGGTGACCGTCTTCTGCTGGACGCCGTAGACCCCGGAGGCGCCCTCGACACCGTCGAGCGCGAGCTTCAGCGTGACGGTGGAGTTCTCCTTCCAGTAGTCCTCGGGACGGCAGTCCATGCGCTGGGTGGAGAACCAGTGGCAGACGACCTCCTGGCCGCTGCTGGAGGTGACCGTGATGCCCTTCTGGACGGCGGCCTTGTCGGTGATCTGCTTGTCGAAGTTGATCGACACGGGCATGCCGACGCCGACGGTCGAGCCGTCCTCGGGGGTGAAGGTGCCTATGAAGCTGTTGGACGGGGAGACCGTGGTGAAGGAGGCGTTCTCGTGCGCGACCAGGCCGGCGGAGTCCTTGGCCTCGGCGGCGACCTTGTAGGTGGTGGACCGCTCCAGCTGGGCGGAGGGCTTCCAGCTGGTCTTGTCGGCGGACAGGGCGCCGGCGACCGCGGTGCCGTCCGCGGTGGTCATGGCCACGCTGGTGAGCGTGCCCTTGCTGACGGTGACGGCGGCCGAGTTGTTGATGGACGCGTTGTCCGAGCCGTCCTTGGGTGTGATCGTGATGTCGGCCTGGGACGACTTCTTGGCCGCCGCCGCGTCCGCCTGGGACTGCGCGCTCTCACCGCTGCCGGACGCCTTGTCGTCGCTGCCCGAACACGCCGTGAGCACCAGTACACCGCCGAGCAGTGCGGACGCGGCCATCAGGCCCCTGCGCCGCTTACTGTCCGTCATCACACGCTTCTCCATCGTTGCCGAGTACGCGAACACACCGAGAGCCCCCGTCAAGAACCTTCAACGCTACGGCCGCGCCGCCCCGTTCCACATTCTTCGGATCTGTGGGGCACACCACGTCCACAGGGGCGGCCGATGCGGGAGGGGCGGGCCCGCGCGCCCTCTGAGACGACGAAACCCCGGACGGCGGTTGCCGTCCGGGGTCACCGGTTCCCCGGATCGCTCAGCCGATGCCGCCCTCTTCTTCGTCGTCGCGCTCGTCATCATCCTCGTCGAGATCCCAGTCCGGCGAATCCGGATCATAGGAAATCGGCTCGCTGGACCAGGAGGCCTGCTGGAGCTCGATCCCGGGCACCTCGCTGACCAGGTCGAACGGATCGACGAGATAGGCGAGGGCCTCGGCGGTGTCTTCCGTCACAGCCGCCTCGGCGTGCGCCCGCTCGTCGGCCGGCAGGTCGGGATCCCCGGCGATCCGGCCCAGTGCGGCCTTGGTGACCTCGGCGGCGTCCTCGACCTCAAGGACCAGCTCCACCCGAAGCCGCACAAATCGTGATGTCTCTGGAGTGCTCATGGCGGGAGCGTACGACCGAATCCTCCCGTAACTTTCCCGTGACCCGCGACTTTCACTAATATCGCTCCACACGGCCAATTCGCCAGCGTCACAAGGGGGATCGATATTCCGTGTCATCCGCTCGCCGCCCGCTGCTGACCGCCACCGCCGCAGGCACGCTCCTGTGCGCGCTGTGGTTCGTCCCTTCCGCCAACGCGTCCCAGGACGCCCCGGCGAGAACCGGCACGTCGGAGGGTACGGCGACCCGTGTCACCCAGCAGGCCCGGGCACTGTCCGAGGCCACCTCCGAGGCGACCGGGGACGCCACCCAACTCGCCGACACCGGCAGCCCGAACACCACGCCGTACGTCATCGGCGGCACCCTTTTCCTCGCCGTCGGCGCGGGCTTCGTGGTCTATTCGGTCCGCCGGGAACGGCTGGAATTTTAAATAACTTGACCACTCTTTGACCCTGGACTCACAGTCCTCCCATGAAGAGATCATCGGGCGTGCGGATCCGCGCCCTCGCCGTCGGCGGCGCGCTGTCCCTCGCCCTCATCACGGGCTGCTCAGGCGGTAGTTCCGAGGACACCGCGGGCACCGCGCGGGAGGCGTCCACCGTCAGGGCGCTGAGCACCGGGGAGTTGAAGCAGCGGATCCTCGCGCAGGGCGAGGTGGACGGCTACAAGGTCAACGCGATCGGCGAGGCCGCGCCGCCCCGGAGCACCATCAAGTCCAGCGACGCGAAGTGCCGCCCGCTGGCCTACGTCCTCACCGGCCTCGCCCCGGCCGACCCGGCCACCGAGATCGGCCGCACGGTACGGGAGGACAAGAAGGACCCCACCGACGACGCGACCTCCCTCGACGACATGGCCGACGGCAAGTTCGAGAGCGCGCTCAAGGACTCCCTGAACCTGGACATCACCTCCCTCGGCCTGTCGTCGTACGACGGGAACGGCGCCGAGGAGGCCTTCCGGGCCGTCTCGACCGCCCTCGGGAACTGCACGACAGGCTTCACCGGCGGCGCCTCCGGCGACGAACAGAAGGTCACCAAGGTGACGCCCACGAAGGCGTCGGGACTGGGCGACGAGTCGGTCGCCTTCACCGCGACCGCCGACATGGACGGCGACAAGGGCCCCCTGCACGCGGAGGTGGTCCGCTACGGCAACACGGTCGCGACGTACTTCACGATGAACATCGGCGCGATGATGACCGGCAAGACGTACACCGTGCCGACGGCAGTGATCAAGGCCCAGTCGGCAAAGCTGGGGTGATTGCGCAGTTCCCCGCGCCCCTTCGGGGG
>NZ_JBHXLU010000178.1:0-4876 GCF_042720695.1 Streptomyces sp. NPDC058457
CACAGGAACGCCTTGGCGGCGTAGAGGACTTCGGTGTCGGGGAAGGCGTGCCGGTAGGTGCGGCAGCGGTCGCGGACCTCGTTCTCGTCGAGGACGTAGACGGGGGTGCCGAAGCGGTCGGCGACCTCGGCCAGTGGGACTCCGCCGACGGCCAGGTCGCCGGGCCGGGGCTCGGTGGCCGAGGCGGGCCACACCGACAGATCGGCGGGCGTGGTGGTGACGACGGGTTCGTGCAGGGTGGTCATCGACCGCTCCCCTCTCAGACGAATCAGGCGGTTCAGGCGGTTCAGGCGGTTCGGGCGATCCGCAGGGACACGGCGGCGGGCGCGAGCGGCGCCACCGGCGTGGGCGCCGGCGCCGACAGCTGCGGGTCGACCGTGACGGTCGTGACGCCGAGCGGTGCGGCCAGGGCACGCAGGGCGGGTTCGGCGAGCCGGATCCAGGCCTGGTCGGGGCCGAGCGTGGCGGCGAGTCCGCGGGCCGAGGTGAAACCGACGGCGGTGCGCTCGCCGAGCGGGGTGCGGAAGAGCCGTGCCGCGTACCCCGAGGGTCCCGGCCGGACCGGTACGAACAGGGGTCCGGCCGGGGAGCGATCGGAGGGCTCCGGGTCGTCACCGCACAAGAGTTCTGGCATGGCATGCCTCCTGGCACAGGAAGGAGCGGGTGCCCCGGACGCGGTGAGGCGGACCGGGGCTCGCCCAAGACGCTATGCCCGCTCCCGGCACCTCTCCGATGCCTCATGACGGGACGCTGACGGTGATCGCGGCGACGTTGACGGGATGCTGACGAGCGGCCGTCGGCGCTGGTGGCGCCGGTCACAGCGGCCGTCAGAGGCGTGCCAAGAAGTGGTCCGGGCACTGGCCGTCACCCGTTCGGCGCAGTGTGATGGAACCGGATCGGGGTACCCGTCCGCCCCGGGAACGGCCCGGGACAACTGCGGAGAAACGGTGGAGTCATGACCGGTTACGACGCCTGCGCGCCCGTTCGGGTCGTCGTCGGCGTGAGCGGTTCGCTGGGCAGCGTCACGGCCCTGTGCCGGGCCGCCGCGGAGGCCCGGCGCCGCGATGCGGAACTGTGGCCGGTGCTCGTGTGGGAGCCGCCGGGCGGCGAGCTGGCGGCGCGGCGCTCGCCGGCCTCGATGCTGCTGGTCGACGAGTGGCGGCGGCTGGCCCGACAGCGGCTGCTCGACGTGCTGGAGGAGGTCTTCGGCGACGCCGGGCCCGGCACCCCGCTGCACGCCCTCGTGGTGCGCGGCACCCCGGGACTGTCCCTGGTGGAGACGGCGGACCGGGAGGACGACGTGCTGGTCGTAGGCGCGGGCCGGCGCGGCTGGCACCGGGCCTTCTCGGGCCGGGTGGCCCGCTACTGCCTGTCCCACGCGCACTGCCCGGTGCTGGCCGTGCCGCCCTCCCCGCTGGAGGAGACGCTGACGGCCGCACACCGCCGCAACAGCTGGCATCTGCCGCTGGGCTCACGGCAGTTGTCGTAGCAGCCCGGTGAAGTCGGTTGCCGTACCAGCCCTATGAAGTGACAGCCGCCGGCAGGTCCGGCCGACCTGGTCTGCGGCCCGGTGCGGTCGGCAGGCTCAGCACCATGGTGAGGCCGCCGCCCGGGGTGTCCTCGGCGGCCAGCGTGCCGCCCATCGCCTCGGCGAAGCCCCGGGCCACGGCCAGGCCGAGCCCCACCCCCGCACCGCGCGGTGAGTCGCCGTACCGCTGGAACGGCTCGAAGATGCGCTCCTTGGCCTCGTCCGGGACGCCGGGGCCGCGGTCCACGACCCGCACCTCCACCCGGTCGGCCATGGAGCTGGCCTTCACCAGCACGGGGGTGTCCGCGGGGCTGTACTTGACGGCGTTCTCGACCACGTTGGCGACGACCCGCTCCAGCAGCCCCTTGTCGACGTGGACCATCGGCAGCGTCTCCGGGATGTCCAGCTCGACGCTGTCCTCGGGGACCCCGCCGAGCGCCATCGGCACCACCTCGTCCAGGTCGGCCTCGCGGACGATGGGCGTCACGGTACCGGTCTGCAGGCGGGACATGTCGAGCAGGTTGCCGACGAGATGGTCAAGACGGTCGGCGCCCGCCTCTATGGCCTCCAGGAGCTCCGCCCGGTCCTGCTCGGACCACTCCACGTCGTCCGAGCGCAGCGACGACACCGAGGCCTTTATGCCGGCCAGCGGGGTGCGCAGGTCATGGCTGACCGCGGCCAGCAGGGCGGTGCGGATGCGGTTGCCCTCCGCCAGTTCCTTCGCCTGGTCGGCCTCCTGCCGGAGCCGCTGCCGGTCGAGCACGACGGCCGCCTGGGCGGCGAACGCGGCCAGCACCCGCCGGTCGGAGGCCGGCGGCACGCGTCCCGAGAGGGCGAGGGTCATGTGGTCGCCGACCGGCACGTCGACGTCCGCGCGCTCCGGCGACTGACAGGGCCGCGGTCCGACGCTGCCGGCACACGTCCAGGGCGTCACGTCGTCCGCCCGCTCAAGGAGCGCCACCGACTCCATGCCGAAGGTCTCCCGCACCCGTTCCAGGAGCGCCTCCAGGCTGGTCTCGCCGCGCAGCACGCTGCCCGCGAGGAAGGACAGGATCTCCGACTCGGCGCGCAGCCGGGTCGCCTGCTGGGTGCGCCGGGCCGCCAGGTCCACGACGGAGGCCACCGACACGGCGACCCCGACGAAGATCACGATGGCGACGATGTTCTCGGGGTCGGCGATGGTGAGGGTGTGGACGGGCGGGGTGAAGAACCAGTTGAGCAGCAGGGAGCCGACCACCGCCGAGGTGAGCGCCGGGAGCAGACCGCCGAGCAGGGCCGCGGCGACCGTCAGGGCGAGGTACAGCAGCATGTCGTTGGCCAGGCCCACCTCCGGTGCGACGGAGGTCAGCAGCCAGGTGAGCAGGACCGGGCCGAGGACGCCGGTCAGCCAGCCCCAGATGAGCCGGGACCGGCCGAGCCGCGCCGAACGGCCCAGCGGGAGCCGCCCCTTGCCGGCCTCGTCGTGCGTGATGAGGTGCACGTCGAGGTCGGGTCCCGAGTCCCGGGCGACCGTGGCGCCGACGCCCGGCCCGAGGACGTACTGCCAGCTCCTGCGCCGGGAGACGCCGAGGACGATCTGGGTGGCGTTGACCCCGCGCGCGAAGTCGAGCAGCGCGGCCGGGACGTCGTCGCCGACGACGTGGTGGTAGGTGCCGCCGAGGTCCTCCACGAGGGTGCGCTGGACGGCGAGTTCCTTCGGGGAGGCGGAGGTCAGTCCATCGCTGCGCGCTATGTAGACGGCGAGCACCTCGCCGCCGGCGCCCTTCTCGGCCAGCCGGGCGGCCCGCCGGATCAGCGTCCGCCCCTCCGGCCCGCCGGTGAGCCCGACCACGATCCGCTCGCGCGAGCCCCAGATCTTCGAGACCCGGTGCTCGCTGCGGTACTCGTTCAGGTACTCGTCGACCCGGTCCGCGACCCAGAGCAGGGCGAGTTCGCGCAGGGCGGTGAGGTTGCCCGGCCGGAAGTAGTTGGACAGGGCCGCGTCGACCTTGTCGGGCTGGTAGATGTTGCCGTGCGCCATCCGGCGGCGCAGGGCCTGCGGGGACATGTCGACCAGCTCGATCTGGTCGGCGCGCCGTACGACCTCGTCGGGCACGGTCTCCTGCTGGCGCACCCCGGTGATGGACTCCACCACGTCCCCGAGGGACTCCAGGTGCTGGATGTTGACGGTGGAGACGACGTCGATGCCCGCGGCCAGCAGTTCCTCGACGTCCTGCCAGCGCTTGGCGTTGCGGGAGCCCGGGATGTTGGTGTGCGGGAGTTCGTCGACGAGGGCGACCTGGGGGCGGCGCGCGAGGACGGCGTCGACGTCCATCTCGGTGAACACCGCTCCCCGGTAGTCCAGTTCGCGGCGCGGGAGCTCCTCCAGGCCGTGCAGCATCACCTCGGTGCGCGGCCGGTCGTGGTGCTCGACGAACGCGACGACACAGTCGGTGCCGCGTTCGATCCGGCGGTGGGCCTCGGAGAGCATGGCGTAGGTCTTGCCCACGCCGGGTGCCGCGCCGAGGTAGATCCGAAGCCTGCCGCGTGCCATGTCATCCTTCGAAGCGGTAGCCCATGCCGGGCTCGGTGATCAGGTACCGGGGATGCGAGGGGTCCGCCTCGAGTTTGCGGCGGAGCTGGGCCATGTAGACCCGCAGGTAGTTCGTCTTGTTGCTCTGGGTGACTCCCCACACCTCCCGCAGCAGGTGCTTCTGCGTGACGAGCCGGCCGGGGTTGGTGACCAGTATCTCCAGCAGATGCCACTCGGTGGGGGTGAGCCGTACGTCGTGACCGGCCCGCACCGCCTTCTTGGCGAGCAGGTCGATGGTGAAGTCGTCGGTCTCCACCCGGGTGGTCTCGGGGGCGAGCGGCACGTCCTCGGTGCGGCGGACCGCGGCCCGCAGCCGGGCGAGGAGTTCGTCCATGCTGAACGGCTTGGTGATGTAGTCGTCGGCGCCCGCATCGAGCGCGGCGACCTTCTCGTCGGAGGCCTGCCGCGCCGACAGCACCAGGATCGGTACGCGGGTCCAGCCGCGCAGCGCCTTGATGACGTCGACCCCGTCCATGTCGGGCAGACCGAGGTCGAGCATCACCACGTCCGGCTGACGCGCGGCCGCCAGCCGGATGGCCGTGGCGCCGTCGGGCGCCGCGTCCACTCCGTACTGGCGTGCCTGCATGTTGATCACGAGTGCCCGTACGAGCTGGGGGTCGTCTTCCACGACCAGCACTCGGGTCATCGGTTCTCTCAACTGCCCTTGGTCAGATCCTTCAACGCGATGTTGAGTTCGAGGACGTTCACCCGGGGCTCGCCGATGAAGCCGAGGGTTCGGCCGTCGGTGTGGTCCTTCACCAGCTTCTCCACCTGCG
>NZ_JBHXLU010000179.1:0-4725 GCF_042720695.1 Streptomyces sp. NPDC058457
GGCGCTCGCCCCCATGTACGGGGCGAGCGCCCTGCCGTACGACCACACAAGGAGCCCCCCACCTTGCAGCAGCCGAAAGTCTTCACCGACCCCGACGTCGCGAGCACGACGAAATCGGTGATGAAGAAACTGCCCGAAGTCACCCTGGCCTTCTGGATCATGAAGATCGCCGCGACGACGCTGGGCGAGACCGCCGGAGACCTCTTCTCCCAGACCCTGAAGCTCGGTTACTTCCTCACCACGATCGTGCTGTTCCTGATCTTCGTGGTGACGCTCGTCGTCCAGCTCCGCTCCAGCCGCTACAACCCGTTCTTCTACTGGACGGTGATTCTGTCGACCAGCATGGCCGGCACCACGACGTCCGACTTCATGAACCGCGACGCCAGCGCCAAGTACCTCTCGAACGGGGCCACTTCACTCGGCTGGGGACCGCAGGGCCTGGGCATCGGCTACCCGGCGGGCGCGGCGATCCTGCTCTCGATCCTGATGGTCATCTTCGCGGTCTGGCGGCTGAGCGGGATGACCTTCCAGATCCGTGACATCGTCACCTTCCGCGGTGAGGCCCTGTTCTGGTCGGCGATCCTCGTCTCCAACACGCTCGGCACCTCCATGGGCGACTTCCTCTCCGACAGCTCCGGCCTCGGCTACGCCGGCGGCGCGCTGCTGGTGACCGGGCTGCTCGCCGTCCTGGTCGCCCTGATGAAAGTGCCCGTGGTGCCGAACGTCCTGCTGTTCTGGATCGCGTTCGTCCTCACCCGCCCGCTCGGCGCCACCGCGGGCGACTTCCTGACCAAACCGGTCGCCAAGGGCGGTCTGAACCTCGGCACGGCCGGTTCCTCGGCCGTCCTGCTGGCCGTCCTGCTCGGCCTCATGGCCTACGCGCAGGTCCGGGAACGCAGGACCCGCGCCGAGCGGGGGTAGCAGCTCCGCCCGCGGACAGGTCGGCCAGGAAGCCCGCCCTCGGGGTGCGCCCGGCGTCGCGGGACACCTCGCCACCGACGCCGCCGGCACCGGTCGTACGGTCACTGTGGTGCGGGCACAGCGGACCGTTCGGCGCCGGGCAGCCCGCGGCCGGTTACCGCTGCATCCCTGGTCATGGCCGGACCGACACCACAGCCCTGGCGGCCTGGATACGCGACCCGGCGGAGTTCGGCCCGGTGCCGGCCGAGCTCCGCCGTTTTGCCGGGATCACCGGCCCGGGAATGGCCCGGATCCTGGAGATTGCGGTGCCCCGAACTGGTGGCCGCCTGCGGGGTGCGGCCGGTCCACGGTCAGCCGACCTGGGCGAGACCCCGTTCGGCGACCGGTTCGGTGACCTCTGCGCGTGCCTTCAGGGCGCCGCCGACGAGGACGGCTCCCAGGCCCAGCGCGGCCCACCAGGTGAGTGTCAGGGCAGGGCCGGTCGCCGCGGCACCGTCGAAGTACGACACCGAGCGCAGCAGGGTGGCGCTCGCTCCCGGCGGCAGCCACTGACCGATGGCTCCGACCGGGTCGGGCAGCATCTGCGGGGCCGAGGAGGCGCCGGAGAACGGGTTGCCGAGGAGCATCACCAGACCCGCCCCGAGCCCCAGGCCGGCAGAGCCGAGAAGCGCGGCCAGCCCGGCGACCGCAGCGCCCACGGCCAGCGTCGCGAGGCCCAGGACACCGGCCTCCGCCCACCAGTCACCGGTGAGCACCCCCAGCCAGCTGTGCGCGAGGCCCGCCGCGGCCCCGCCGACCAGGCCGGCGCCGGCCACCAGCGCGATCACGGCGCGGCGGCCGCGCAGCCCGAGCGCGGTGACCGCCGCACCGGCCACGATCCCCGCCAGGGCGAGCGGCAGCACGCTGGAGCTCAGGGCCGCCCCGCGGGGGTCGTTCGCCGGGGCCGCGACCACGTCGACCGTCCTGACCTGCGTGCCGTTCGCGGCGGTCTGCTGCGCGACCGCCTGCTGCAGCAGCTGTGCGACGACCGGGCTCGCGGCCGACGCGGTCAGCAGCTTCGGGCCTCGGGCGGTGACCACGACCGCGCCGTACACGGTCCGGTCCTCGATCGCGCTCCGGGCGGCGGTCTCGTCGGCGTAGTGGTGGATTTCGAACGCGCCCTTCTCGTGTTCCAGTCGCTGCTCCACCTGGGCCGTCGCGGCGGCAGGGCCGGCCACGCCGAGGGGCAGGTCGCGAGGGGCGATGCGGGCCGCGGGCCAGGCGAAGGCCCACAGAGCGAGCACGGCGAGAGCGGGTACGAGTACGACCGCTGTGACAAGGCGCCGGTTGCGCTCCCTCGCGGGGGTGGCGGATGCGGTGGGCATGTGGTTCCTCTCCGGGATCTCCAGGCAGTGCTGAGAGAATGAGCGTTCGTTTTATGTCCGCGGCCTACCGTCCTGCCGTCGGCGGCCGCTTGTCAAGAAGGAACGTTCGTTTTAAATTGGTGACATGCCTCGCGTAACCCAGGAACACTTCGACGCCCGTCGCCGGCAGATCCTCGACGGTGCCGCGCGGTGCTTCGCCCGCAATGGCTTTCATGCCACGTCGATGCAGGACGTGCTGAAGGAGACCGACCTGTCGGCCGGGGCCGTGTACCGCTACTTCAGCGGGAAGGAGGAGCTCATCGCGGCGATCGTCGGCGAGGTGCTCGGCCAAGTCCACGACTGCTTCGACGAGGCTGCGCGGGGTACCCCGCCCCCGCCTCCGGACATCCTGGTGCCGTCCGTCCTCGGCCGTGTCCTCGCCACCAAGGAGTCCCTGACCGTGGACGGGCGGCCCGCGTTCGCGCGGCTGGTCGTCCAGGTGTGGACGGAGACACTCCGCAACGACGAGCTCGCGACCGTACTGAGCGAGGGATACGCCGACGTGCGCAGGGCCTGGACGCGGATCGCCGAGGCGTACCAGGAAGCCGGGATGATGCGGCAGGACGTGGACCCGGAGCACGTCGCCCGCACGATGACGGCCTGTGTGATGGGTTTCCTCGCGCAGCAGGCCATGTTCGGGCCGGTGCCGGTCGAGGTCCTGCGGGACGGTCTGCGGGCGTTGATGAGCGTGCCGGATCGCAGCTCGGCCGGCATGCCCGACACCCGGTCCGGCTAGCCTCCCGATCACGCCGCCCGATCCCCGGGCGGTCTCACCGGGGCCATGCGCACGGTACGAGCCGACGCCGCCTGCGGGGCTGACGAGGGCTCGGCGACAACGGACCGCCCCACGGCTCGGGACCGTATCCCGGCCTGCTCAAGCCGCATCCGTGCCGTGAGCTGGGTCATATCCTGAATTCGAGGGGTCCCTCATGTTAGCTTGGATGCATGAGCCAGCAGCACGTCCTGCCCGCGCCCCAGGCGTCGGCCAAGCCGTTGCGCCGCGACGCGCAGCGCAACAGGGACGCGATCGTGGCCGCCGCCCGCAAGGCCTTCGCCGAGCAGGGGCTGGACGCGTCCCTTGAGGGTGTCGCCCGTGAGGCGGGTGTCGCGATCGGGACGGTCTACCGGCACTTCCCCCGCAGACTCGACCTGGTCGAAGAGCTCTTCACCGCGAAGTTCACGGAACTGCTGGCCGCGGCTGAAGAGGCCGCGGCCATGGACGACGCCTGGGAAGGGTTCTGCCACTACCTGGAAAAGCTCTGCGCACTGCAGGCCTGTGACCGTGCCTTCAACGACCTGGTCTCGGCCCGGCTGCCGCTCCACGCGCTCGGCAGGGGAATGTTCGAGCGTGCGGAGGAACGGGCCGCCCAGATCTTCCGCAACGCCCAGGCGCAGGGCGTCCTTCGTGACGATGTCACCCCGGAGGACCTCGCTTTCGTCATCTGGTCCCAGGCCGGGATCATCCAGGCCACGCGTGCCGTCGCCCCCAACGCCTGGCGCCGCCACCTTCACCTGCTGCTCGACGCCTTCCGTGCCCAGTGTGCCCACGAGCTGCCGGAGCCGCCGCTGACCCCCCGGCAGGTCGACCAGACCCTCACCACTCTCGAGTGCCCCGAAGAGGAATGCCACGAGTGCCACGAGGAGGCATGAGCCGCGGCCGGTGAGGTCGCCGGGCGGCAGGACACACAGCGAGCCCGGTGCCGCAGTCGGCACCGGGCTCCGCTCGGATCCGCATGGATGTCGCCGTCCAGCCGAGGCGTTCAGCTTCCCGCCAGCAGCTGTGCCAGCTCGGCGTCGAGGTCGAGCCGGCCGGATTCGGCCCCCGCCGGCACCGCGGACCGAGTCTCGCTCAGGAAGGATCGCACCCCCTGCGCGGGGAACCCGAGCCGCGCCGACCCCGTGGGCGTACGGAGGGCGATGAACACCACTTCTCGTCCCGCGTCGACGGCCGGCCACATCTGCACGTCTCCCAGTCCGGTGCGCTCGCTCAGGGCCTGAGCCAGCATGTCGCGGCTGAAGAACCACTCGACCGTCCGCTCCTGGCCCGGGGGGTGGAAGACGGCGCGGACGGCATAGGGGTCATCCGTCTCGTACCGCAGAGCCGCACGCATCGGCACCGACACGTCGTGGGACAGGACAAGCTGCGCGGGCAGCTCGCACGCCACGGTTCTGACCGATCTCACTGTCCCTCACTCCTGCATCCCGCTCGCCCGGTACCGCGATCGCTGCCCGGGTGCTTCGAGGCGTGGGATGCGGTGGCCTCGCCGACGCAACCAGAAGCGCCTGAGGGCGAGAGAAGCGCACGCGGTTCCCGCGTGTCGGCCCCGTTCGGCCAGGAAGCGATGTCATCGGGCCGGGCCGGAGGCCGGCCCGGCGAGCGGTCGGTTTGACGAGCCGTGAC
>NZ_JBHXLU010000180.1:0-3821 GCF_042720695.1 Streptomyces sp. NPDC058457
GTCCCGTGATTGAACAAGCCCGGGACCGTTCGCTGTCGCAGGAGGATGGCCCTCACTGCCTCGGATCGCCCGTCATCGCTGTGACGGCGCGGCGAACCGTCCGGTGATCACCGCACGCGCGAGCGTGTGCGTCCAGAGGTTGAACCCCAGATACGCCGGGGTCGCGTCCCGGTTCAGGCCGAGCTCTGCCACGTCGACTGCGTGGACGGCGATGTGGTAGACGTGCTCGCCGGTGCCGGGAGGCGGCGCGGCCCCGACGTAGCGCTTCAGCCCCGCGTCGTTGGCCAGTTGCCACGCACCCTTCGGCAGACCGGAGCCGGAGCCGTCGCCCGCCCCGGACGGCAGTTCCGTCACCGACGCCGGGATGTCGGCGGCCGCCCAGTGCCAGAAGCCGCTCACCGTCGGCGCATGTGGGTCGTACACGGTGACGGCAAAGCCCTTGGTCTCGGCGGGGAAACCCGACCAGCTCAGGTGCGGTGAGGTGTCCGTGCCACCGATCCGGCTGCTGATCTGCGCGATCGGAAGAACTCCTCCGTCCTGCACGTCCTTGCTCTTCAGCGTGAACGCAGGAACCCTTCCGAGCTTGTCGTAGGGGGATTCCATGGCTGTGCCTTTCGTGTCTGGGTTTCTGTTCGAGCGGGCGCACCGCGCGAATGCTGTTGCTGATCGCGACCGGACCGGCCGACTCGCGGAGCGGTACCGCGGTATCAGGCCTCCTCAAGGGCCGCGAGGGCTGCCAGTACCTCCTTCGGCGGCGACGACGCCGCCTCCACGCCGGGTATCGCCTGCGCCGTCACCTCCTGCTGCAGGGGCACGTCCGCGAGCGCTGCCTGCAGATCCTGCGGGGTCCAACGGCGCTCGGCGTTGTTGAGGTGCCGGCTCACCGTCCAGCCGTCGAAGACGGTCAGATCGTCCCCGAGGATTCCGAAGACCCGGCCGGTGTAGCGGCAGAGCGGCGACGCGAGATACGTGGCGACGGCCGCCACGTTCTCCGGAGCCATGCGGTCGAAGCCCTCTTCGACCGGCTTCATGAGATCGGGGGCGACAGTCGCGCTGACACGCGTCCGGGCGGCCGGGGCCAAAGCGTTGACCCGGACGCCGAGATCGGCGAGGTCCAGTGCGCAGGAGATGGTCAGCGCGGCCACGCCGGCCTTGGACGCGGTGTACATGGGGTTGCCGGGCCAGGGGATGAGCCCGACGGCGGACGAGGTGTTGACGATGCGGCGCCCCGGCTGCGGCCCGGTCTCGCGCCAGTGGGCGGCCGCCCAGTGGGAGAGGGCGGCGGTGCCGGTGAGGTTCACCGCGATGGTGCGCTCCCAGTCGAGCCGCGAGATGACGTCGATGGGGCCAAAACGCGATATGGCCGCGTTGTTGACGACGATGTCGAGTCGTCCGAACGTTGCGAGTGCCGCCTGTACGACGGCGCCGGCGCCGTCCCAGTCGGAGATGTCGGTGGTGTCGGCCACGGCGCGGCCTCCGGCGGCGACGATGGCCTGCGCGACCTCCTCGGCCGGCCCGTTGTTCGAGTGGCCTTCGCCGCCGAACTCGGCTTCACCGAGATCGTTGACGACCACGGCCGCACCCTCCGCGGCCAGTGCCAGGGCGTGTGCTCTGCCTATGCCGCGTCCGCCGCCCGTGACGATCGCGACCTTGCCCTCAAGAAGTGCCAATTTCCTCTCACTTTCCTTCATGTAGACGGCATCGGGGACCACGCGGCTCCTGGGCGGCCGCCGACTGCGGCGCGGGAATGAGGCAGCACGGCCCCGCGGGGCGCGCACATCGGGGTGGCCGCCGAGGCGCGGCGCCAGGTGCGGTCAAGGCTGGAACATCAAGAGACCGTATCTGAAACTTCAGTATGACGACCACGAAACATTGACAGGAGGCCTTTGTCAAGAGCCGCGCGCCGCGTCGTCGGATCGCCGTTTCCTCCGGCGTTCGCCGCGCGCGTCGCAGCGTGGGAGTGTGCAGGGCCAGGTGACGCCTCGGTGTCGCCCGCTACCGGGACGGCCGCGCCGATGAGGCGCATCGGGCTGCTTCTACGGCTGACCGTATGCCGGTCGGCCGTGACCGAAGGTGCCGGTCACCAGGGCGGGATGGTCCTGTCGGTGCATGCCACGAGCGGCAGCCGGATGGCGCCCGGCGCCTCGAACGCGGCGACGCACAGAAGCGCCCGCCGCCGACGGCCGCTCGTGATATGTCAAATCTTCCGTGACGAGCAGGCAACCGGACTTATTGACATCTCAGAAAGCTTGGCTGATATTTCGAGAATTCCACCGCGTTTCAGCGACGATTCGTTCGGAGGATCCCTTGACCTCGTCCACTCCCGTCCCCACCGGCGCGGACTCGTTCCGCAGCACCGGATGGACTCCGCGACTTGTCCTGTCCCTGATCTCCCTGCTCTGTCTGGTCGAGTCGGCGGCCTTCGCCAACATAGCCACCACCACCGCGGTGCCTCGGATCATCGGGCACTTCAACACCACTCAGGGAGGCTGGCTGGTGACGGTCACCACGCTGGCCGGAGCCTCCTCCTCCCCGCTGCTCGGCAAGCTGGCCGACCTGCACGGCAAGCGCCGGATGATCCTTGTCGCGCTGGTCCTGGCCTGCCTGGGCGAGATCATCGCGGCGACCGCTCCCGTTTTCTGGGTGATGATCGTCGGCCACGTTCTGCTCGGTGCGCTCACCGCCCTGCTGTTCCTGTGCTACTCGCTGATCCGGGATGTCTATCCGAAGAAGCTCGTTCCCTTCGCGGCCAGCGTGTCGGTGACGGGCATGGGTCTGCTGCTGGTCGGGGCGCCGTTCCTGATCGGTGTGCTGATCGATCACTTCGGATTCCGTTCGGTATACGTGTTCAACCTCGCGTGGCTGGTCGTGATGGGGGTGGCCATGGTGTTGACCACGCCCGAGACGGGCGTGCGCCGTCCCGCCCGCCTGGACGTACTCGGTGTGCTGCTGCTGGCCGGCGGCGTCACGTTGATCCTGCTGCCGGTGAGCAAGGCCACGGAGTGGGGGTGGGGCTCGGCCCGGGTCGTCGGCCTGCTGACCGGCGGGGTGGTCGTGCTCGCGGTCTACGCCCTGGTCGCGCTTCGGACCCGGGAACCGGTGCTGGACCTGCGGGCGCTGTTCCGGCGGACCGTCCTGTTCGGCGTGCTGGGCGGGGGTATGGGCAACAGTCTCTCGCTGGTGATGACGATCCTGCTGGCGTTGCTGGCCATGACGCCGCGGCAGTTGGGCGGCACCTACGGCCTGGGCTACTCGGCGACCGAGTACGCCTTTGTGACGGCGACATTCGCCCTTGCCAGCGTGGTGGCCGGCGTCGTTGTCGGCATGGTGGTCCGGCGGACCGGCCCCCGGCGGCTGATGTATCTGGGCCTGGGCCTGCTCGCAGGCGGTGCGCTGGTGCTGATGCTCGCGCACGACACGCTCGGGAAGATTCTCGTCGGTTGCGTGATCGTGGGTCTGGGGAGCGGTCTGGCGATGGGCTCCATGCCGATCATGGTGATCGGGGGTACGCAGGAGTCTGAGCAGGGGGCGATGTCGTCGGCGGGCGGACTCAGCGCGGGCCTCATCGGCGCCGCCATGTCCACCATGGTGTTCGCCATCATGACGCCCACCGTGAAATCCCCGGTGCCCGGTGTGCTCGTCTACGGTGACTCGGGGATTTCGAACGCCCTGCTGGCCGTCGCCGGTGTCGCCTTCGTATCCCTGCTCATCGGCGCGATCTTCCTCCGCCCTCGTGACGGCGGCGCGGCGGAGAAGCGGGCGATAGCACCCATCGAGGAAACCGCGCTATCCGTGTGAGGTGAATGGGCTCGGTCGTGGCG
>NZ_JBHXLU010000181.1:0-3717 GCF_042720695.1 Streptomyces sp. NPDC058457
GCGTACCCGTCACCGCCGTCCGCTACCAGGGCATCATCCACGACTTCGTGATGCTCAACGCCCTGCGCGAGACCCACGCAGCCGAAGCCGCCATCAGCCAGGCCGTCGCCGTCCTGCGCAGCGCGCTGCACACCGCCTGACGGCGGCTCAGAAGGTCCGGAGACGGTACGACCCGGCCAGGTCACGCACCTCCACGGAGCAGACCACGGCCTGGGTCGTACCCACCCCCAGGTGCTTCTCCAGCAGGGCCAGCACGTCCTCGGACAGCCGGGCCTTGACCGCGTGGGACCGTCCGGGGAACAGCCCCACCTCCACATGCACGAAGGCCGTCGCGTCGCCGTACCGATCCGCCACGCGGGCCTCGGCCGCCTGCCGGAACAGCGTCTTGCAGGTTCCCGCCGAACCGCTGCCCTCCAGCACCGTCGGCTGCAGTTCCGCCGCGAAGACCCGCAGGTCGAAGGAGTCGGCGATCCGCGGGGAGTAGTCGACGGTGATGTGCGGCATGGCGACCCTGATCCTCTTGGCCGGTTGGGTTCCCCGAACGTGTTCCGCTGTGACGGTCACCCTCGGCACGACTGGTGTGCGGCGAAGATAGTTGTACCAGCCGTCCATCTGCCGGAGGTCCGGCGGTGGGGCCCTGGCCGCCGGGTCCCCTGACCGGTCGGGGACCCGGCGGGCTCGCGGCTCACGTGCCCCGGCCCTTGGGCCGATCGGCCGTTCGTGCGGCGCGCCTCGGCCGTGCGGGCGGCCGCCGCCGGAGGATCGGTGGAGCGGCGGCCCGTTAGCGCCGCCCCGCTTCTCCCCCACACATGTGCGAAGGCCCCGCCATGAAACTCTTCGACGATCCGCTGTTCCCGCTGCTCCTGCCCGACGGCGGCCCGGGTGTCACTCCGGCGGCGGCGTGACCGGCACGCCGGGCGGCGGCCGGTACGGCGAGGCCGTCTTCCGTCCCGAACAGGCCGGCGAGGGCGAGCGCATCGACTTCGGCGCCCTTGCCTACGACGACATCACCATGGCGCGGCTGCGGGCCCTCGGGGCCGGTCCTGGATGGCGCTGCCTCGACGTGGGGGCCGGTACGGGCACGGTCTCCCGCCGGCTGCTGGACGAGACCGGGGTGACGAGCGTGCTCGCCGTGGACCGCGACGTGCGCTTCCTGGCCGAACGGCCCGGGCTGGACGTGCTGGAGGCCGACATCACCGCCCCGGACGCCGTCCGCGGCCGATTCCGGCTCGTCCACGCGCGCTTCGTGCTGATGCACCTGCCCGAGCACGAGCGTCTGGTCGCCACGCTGGCCGAACTCGTCGCGCCCGGCGGCGTGCTGGTGCTCAGTGACGCGGTCGACCTGACGAGCGACCGGGCGCCCGGCACGCCGTACACGACGGTGATGCGGGCGATGTGGCAGGGGCTGCGGGCCACCATCGGCACCGATGTCTCCTGGGTGCCGTCGTACCCGCAGTTGCTGCGCGGCGCGGGGCTCGGGCCGGTCGCCGCCGAGATCCATGTGCCGCCGCTGCTGCCGGGCAGTCCCATCAGCCGCTTCTGGGCGGACACCTGGGACCGGAGCCGGGCAGCGATGCGCGCCACCGGCCTGGTCGACGACGCGGCCGTCGACGCGGCGGTCCGGTACCTGGCCTCCGAGGAGTGCGCCGCGCTGTCGGCCGGCATGCTCACCGTCTGGGGCTGGAAGGCCGCAGCGGACACCGGAACACCGTTCGGTCCGGCGGCGGAACCCTGACGGGCCCGGCAGTTCGGGGAGCTCAGGCCTTTCGTGACTCGGGGCGTACGAGGCCGGTCTGGTAGGCGATGACGACGAGCTGGGCGCGGTCGCGGGCGCCGAGTTTCGTCAGGGCGCGCTGGATGTGGCTGCGGACGGTCAGCACGCTCAGGACGAGTTCCCGGGCGATCTCGTCGTTGGATCTGCCGCGGGCGGCGAGCACGGTGACTTCGCGTTCGCGCGGGGTGAGGTCGTCGAGGCGTTCCGGGGGTGCCAGCAGGGGACCGGGAGCCGGGCCCGCGAGGAAGCGGCTGATGAGGGCACGGGTGGCGCCCGGGGACAGCAGGGCCTCGCCGGCGGCGACGGTGCGGATGCCGTCGAGGAGGGTGTCGGTGGTGACGTACTTGCCGAGGAAGCCGCTGGCGCCGACGCGCAGCGCCCGGGCGACGTACTCGTCGGTCTCGTACATGGTGAGGACGAGGACGCGGGTGCCGGACAGGCCGGGGTCGGCGCAGATGGCGGCGGTGGCGGCCAGGCCGTCCGTGCCGGGCATGCGGATGTCCATCAGGACGATGTCGGGGCGGTGGGTGCGGGCGAGGTCCACCGCCTCCTGCCCGTCGGCGGCCTCGGCGACCACCTCCAGGCCCGGGCAGGAGTCGATCAGCAGCCGGAACGTGCCGCGCAGCAGGGCCTGGTCGTCGGCGAGCAGGACACGGATACTCACGCGGCGGCCTCTGGTTCTTCCGGTGCGAGGGAGTGGAGCGGGAGGGCGGTGGTGACCTCGAAGCCGCCGCCCGGGCGGGGTCCGGCCCGCAGGTCGCCGCCGACGGAGTGGGCGCGCTCGCGCATGCCCATCAGGCCGAAACCGCCGTCGGCGGCCTCCGCGACGGCGGCGGTGCCGTCGTTGGTGACCGAGATGAGCAGCCTGCTCCTGGCGTAGCTGAGCCGGACGTCGGCGCCCTGGCCGGCGCCGTGCTTGGTCACGTTGGTGAGGGCTTCCTGGATGATCCGGTACGCCGTCAGGTCGACGCCCGGTGACAGGGGCCGCGGCTCGCCCTCGGTGATGAGGGTGACGTCGAGGCCGGCGCTCGCGCAGGTCTCGACCAGTTCGGGCAGCCGGTCCAGACCGGGGGCGGGCTCCAGGGACTCGGCGTCCGGGTCACCGGACTGGCGCAGCACCCCGACGGTGGCCCGGAGCTCGATCAGTGCGGAGGACGTGGTGGCCGTGAGTCCGTCGAGCAGCTTCAGCGCCTGGTCGGGCCGGGTGGGTACGAGGTGGCGGGCGGTGCCGGCCTGGGCGTTGGCGACGGCCATGTGATGGGCGACGACGTCGTGCAGCTCCCGGGCGATCCGCATGCGTTCCTCGGCGACCCGCAGCCGGGCCTCCTCCTCCCGGGTGCGCTCGGCGTACACGGCCCGGGCCTGTACCGACTCCAGGTAGGCCGTGCGCAGCCGGGCTCTGCTGCCGCCGACGAGGGGCAGCAGCAGCCACAGGACGGGGCCGACGGTGCGCAGCAGCAGCATGTCGGTCGTGGGGTTGTCGAGCATGGCGGCGATCACCACCACGGCCATCGCGGCCAGCCCGAACGCCCGCGCGATTCTCCGCTCGGTCTCGGCGGCCACCCAGTACAGGGCCAGCATGAGCGGGGCCAGCATGAGGGGGGTGGGAATGTAGCCCTGGGCGAGCGTGGCCACCGTACCGGCCATGGCCACGGTGGCGACGGCGCGCGGGTGGGCGCGCGCCCGCAGCAGGGCGAGGCAGGTGACGGCCGCGATGGCGATGGCGGGCCACTGCTCCTGTGGCTGACTGAGGCCGGGGAAACGGAGCAGGGCGCCCAGGGTCACGCAGCCGAGCAGCGCCAGGCCGGTGGCCGCGTCCACGAGAGCGCGGTAGCGTCCCGTTCCCCTGTCCAAGCTGGTGGTCATGTGTTTCTCCGGGTGAGGGGCCTGGTTCCATGGTGGCCGACGTCCGCGGTGGAACACCCGGCGGGCCGCCCGTGACC
>NZ_JBHXLU010000182.1:0-3701 GCF_042720695.1 Streptomyces sp. NPDC058457
CGCACACCCAACCCCGCATCCAACACCCCCTGAAACACCCCCAACACAAACCCCAACCCCCCACCACCACCCGGCACCAACACCACCACCCCCGCAAACGAACCAGCCGTCCCGGACAGACGTGCGGCGAGCTCGGCGCGATCAGGAACACCTTCCACGATCAGCGTCACCGTCCCGGGACCGAACGCCTCGACGATCACAGCGGTGGCGGGATCCCCGGCAAGCTCCGCAGGAACCACCACCAGGTACGAACCCGCAGACCGGTCCGGCAGCGTGAGCGGCGTCCAGGTCTCGCGGTACCTCCAGGTGTCCGCCTCGGGTGCCGCGGCCGGGGCGGGCCAGAACCGCCTGTGCTGGAACGCGTAGGTCGGAAGGTCGACCCTGCGTCCCTCGGGGAGCACCGCCCGCCGGTCCACCGGGACCCCGTGCGCGTGCAGGGCGGCCCATCCGGCCGTGAGCGTCGTGCTCTCGTCGCGGTCGTTGCGCAGGAGCGGCACCAGTCGGGTGTCCGCGGCGCAGCTGTCTTCGGCCATCGCCGACAGCACTGCTTCCGGCCCCACTTCGACCAGCACGCTCACGCCCCGGTCCGCCAGGCTCCGTGTCCCGTCGGCGAAGCGGACCGCCTCGCGGACCTGTGCCGCCCAGTACGCCGGGGAGCGCAGCTCGTCGCCGGTGGCGACGGCGCCGGTCAGGCCGGACACCACGGGGATCCGTGGCTCCCGGTAGGTCAGGGTCTCCAGGACCCGCCGGAACTCGGCCAGCATCGGGTCCATCAGCGCGGAGTGGAACGCGTGCGAGACGCGTAGCCGGCTGGTCCTGCGGCCCCGTGCGACGAACGACTCCGCGGCCTTGGTGACGGCGGCTTCCGCACCTGACAGCACCACGGAGCGGGGGGTGTTGACCGCCGCGATCGACACCTCTCGCGTCAGCAGCGGAGTCGTCTCGGCCTCGGTCGCCTCCACCGCCACCATCGCGCCGCCCGGCGGCAACGCCTGCATCAGCCGAGCGCGGGCCGCGACCAGGCGGCAGGCGTCGGGCAGGGACAGGATGTCGGCGACGTGTGCGGCGGCGACCTCGCCGACCGAGTGTCCGAGCAGGGCGTCCGGGACCACTCCCCACGACTCCAGCAGCCGGAACAGGGCCACTTCGAGTGCGAACAGCGTCGGCTGCGCCCAGCCGGTCCGGTCCAGCAGTCCGGCGTCGTCACCCCAGACGACTTCCTTCAGCGGACGCTCCAGGTGCGGATCCAGTTCCGCCACGACCGCGTCGTACGCCGACGCGAACACCGGGTGCCGGGCGTACAGTTCCCGGCCCATGCCCAGTCGCTGGGCACCCTGTCCGGTGAAGAGCACGCCCACCACGCGGTCCGGACGTGCGGTGCCGAGGACCACTCCCCCGGTGACCTCTCCCGCAGCCAACCCCCGCAGGCCGGCGAGCAGTTCGTCGGGCCCGGCGCCCAGGACCGTCGCGCGGTGGCTGAGCGCCGGCCGCGTGGCCAGCAGCGACCAGCCCACGTCGGCGATGTCCAGCGACGGATCGGCCGCCAGCAGGGCGGACAGCCGTGCCGCCTGGCCGCGCACCGCCTCCGGTGTCTTTCCGGAGAGCGCCCACGGCACCACGCGTGGCGCGAGGGCCGGTGTGTCCCGTACCGGGGCGCTTTCGGACGCGGACTCCGGAATTTCGGGTGCGGACTCCAGAATGACGTGCGCGTTCGTCCCCGACACTCCGAACGAGGAGACGCCGGCCCGCCGCGGACGCCCCGTCTCCGGCCACGCGGCGGGCTCGGTCAGCAGGGCGACCCGGCCTCGCGACCAGTCCACCTGTGACGACGGGGAGTCCACGTGCAGGGTGCGCGGCAGGACGCCGTGCTGCATCGCCAGGACCATCTTGATGACACCGCCGACTCCGGCGGCGGCCTGGGTGTGGCCGATGTTCGACTTCAACGAGCCCAGCCACAGGGGAGCTTCACCGGAGCGGTCCTGACCGTAGGTGGCGAGGATCGCGTGCGCCTCGATCGGGTCGCCGAGCGTCGTCCCCGTGCCGTGGGCCTCGACCGCGTCGACCTCGTCGGCGGAGAGTCCCGCCGCGGCCAGGGCCTGGCGGATCACGCGCTGCTGCGAAGGGCCGTTGGGCGCGCTGAGACCGTTGGAGGCACCGTCCTGGTTCACGGCGCTGGAGCGCAGCACCGCGTGGATCCGGTGCCCGTTGCGCCACGCGTCGGACAGCCTTTCCAGGACGACCATTCCGACGCCCTCGGCGAACCCGGTGCCGTCGGCGGCGTCGGCGAACGGCTTGCAGCGGCCGTCGGGTGCCAGCCCGCCCTGCTCGGAGAAGAGCACGAAGGCGTCGGCGTCGGCCATGACGGTCACCCCGCCGGCCAGGGCCAGGGTGCACTCGCCGGACCGTAGCGACTGCGCCGCCAGGTGCAGCGCGACCAACGACGACGAGCAGGCGGTGTCCACCGTCACCGCCGGCCCCTCCAGGCCCAGCACATAGGCCACCCGGCCGGACACCACGCTCGACGAACCGCCGGTGAGGACGAATCCCCGCACCTCGTCGCCGAGTCGGCCCACCGCCGCCGAATAGCCGGACGCGTAGGCGCCGACGAAGACCCCCGCGGGGGCTCCTGCCAGTGTCTGCGGGTCGATCCCGGCGTGTTCCAGCGCCTCCCAGGAGCTCTCGAGGAGCAGCCGCTGCTGCGGGTCCATGGCGAGGGCCTCGCGCGGGGAGATCCCGAAGAACGCGGGGTCGAAGTCGCCCGCGCCGTCCAGGAAACCGCCTCGGTGCGTGACGGTCGTTCCGGGCCGGGTGCCCTCGGGGTCGTACAGCGCCGCCAGGTCCCAGCCGCGGTCGGCGGGGAAGTCGCCGGTCGCGTCGGTGCCTTCGCTCACCAGCCGCCACAGATCGGCCGGCCCCGTCACTCCGCCGGGGTACCGGCATGCCATGCCGACGATGACGACGGGGTCGTCGGCGAGCGAGCTCGGCGCCGGCAGCCGTGTGGTGTCCGTCGCCGGGGTGCCGGCGAACAGCGACGCCAGGTGGTCCGCGAGGCGGGTGGCGGTCGGGTAGTCGAACACGACGGTCGTGGGGAGGCGCAGGGCGGTGTCGGCGGCGAGCCTGTTGCGCAGTTCCACGGCGGTCATCGAGTCGAAGCCCAGCTCCCGGAAAGCCTGGTCGGCGTCGACCCGGGTGCCGGGCGCGTGGCCCAGCACGGCGGCCGCGGCGCGGCGGACGAGGTCGGACAGTGCTGCCCGGCGCGCCCCTTCCGGCAGTTCGGCCAGATGTGGCCCGGAGGCACCGGCGGCGGGCGAGTCGGGCGCGTCCCGCTCCTGCGGCGCACCCTCCAGGGCCCGGACCACCTCGGGCAGACCGGACAGCAGCGGGCTCGGGCGTACCGCGGTGAACGCCGGGGCGAAACGGCTCCAGTCCGTGTCCGTGATGACGGCCGTCGTCTCGTCGGCGTCCAGGACGCGCTGCAAGGCCGCGATGGCCAGCTCCGGCCGCATGGGCAGGACGCCCAGGCGGCTCAGGTGGTCGCGTCGGCCGGGGAGGACGGACACCAGCCCGAACTCGTCCCAGGCGCCCCAGGCGATCGAGGTGGCCGTACGGCCCCGGGCCCGGCGCTGGACGGCCAGCGCGTCCAGACAGGCATTGGCAGCCGCATAACCCGCCTGACCACCACTGCCCCAGGCCGCCGCACC
>NZ_JBHXLU010000183.1:0-3417 GCF_042720695.1 Streptomyces sp. NPDC058457
CCCCTGAGGGGGCGCACTGCAGCGCCGCTTCTTTCAGGGGCGCGGGGAACTGCGCGACCAGCCACGACGCACCCGCAGCCGCAGTGTCACCTCGACGGCCGCGACAGCACGATCATGCTTCGCGCCTCCACGCTCAGCCTCGTGCCCGCCTTGCGCTCCCGCTCGTCCGGCACCCCCTCCGGCTCGGCCGTGTCGAAGAGAATCGTCCAGTGCTCGCCGTAGGAGTCGTCGGGCAGCCGGAAGTCGACCGGTTCCCAGTAGCCGTTGAGGAGCAGCAGGAACGAGTCGTCGACCAGGCGCCGCCCGTAGGGGTCCCGTTCGGCGATGGAGTCGCCGTTGAGGAAGACACCGACCGTGTGCGCGTCGGAGCGCTGCCAGTCCCGGTCGGTCATCTCGCGCGCGTCGGGCCGCAGCCACACCAGGTCGGGCAGCGGCTGCCCGGGGTGCATGGCGGTCTCGCCCCGGAAGAAGCGCCGCCGGCGCAGTACGGGGTGGGCGGCGCGCAGCCCGATGACGTACCGGGTGAAGTCGGTGAGGGTCTGCTGTTCCCCGGTCAGTTCCCAGTCGATCCAGGAGACTTCGTTGTCCTGGCAGTAGGCGTTGTTGTTGCCGCGCTGGGTGCGGCCGAGTTCGTCGCCGTGGCTGAGCATGGGGATGCCCTGGGACAGCAGCAGGGTGGCGAGGAGGTTGCGCTGCTGGCGGGCCCGCAGTTCGAGCACGGCCGGGTCGGCGGTCTCGCCCTCGGCACCGCAGTTCCAGGACCGGTTGTGGCTCTCGCCGTCGCGGTCGCCCTCGCCGTTGGCCTGGTTGTGCTTGTCGTTGTACGACACCAGGTCGCGCAGCGTGAAACCGTCGTGCGCGGTGACGAAGTTGACGCTCGCCCGAGGCCGTCGCCTGCTGTGCTGGTACAGGTCGGAGGAGCCGGTGAGCCGGGAGGCGAACTCGCCCAGCGAGCTCGGCTCGGCCCGCCAGAAGTCCCGTACGGCGTCCCGGTACTTGCCGTTCCACTCCGACCACAGCTGCGGGAAGTTGCCGACCTGGTAGCCGCCCTCGCCCACGTCCCAGGGTTCGGCGATGAGCTTGACCCTGCTGATCACCGGGTCCTGCTGGATCAGGTCGAAGAACGCCGAAAGGCGGTCCACCTCGTGAAACTGCCTCGCCAGGGTGGCCGCGAGGTCGAAGCGGAAGCCGTCGACGTGCATCTCGGTCACCCAGTACCGCAGCGAGTCCATGATCAGCTGGAGTACGTAGGGATGCCGCATCAGCAGGCTGTTCCCGGTGCCGGTGGTGTCGTAGTAGTGCGCCCAGTCGCCGTCGACCAGCCGGTAGTAGGAGGCGTTGTCGATGCCCCGGAAGGACAGCGTGGGGCCCATCTCGTTGCCCTCGGCGGTGTGGTTGTAGACCACGTCGAGGATCACTTCGAGCCCGGCCGCGTGCAGCGCCTTCACCATCGCCTTGAACTCGTTGACCTGCTGGCCCCGGCTGCCGAAGGCACCGTAGGCGTTGTGCGGGGCGAAGTAGCCGATGGTGTTGTAGCCCCAGTAGTTGGACAGGCCGCGGTCCTGGAGGACCCCGTCCTGGACGAACTGGTGCACCGGCATCAGCTCGACCGCCGTGACGCCGAGCGAGGTCAGGTGGTCGAGGACCGCCGGGTGCGCGAGACCGGCATAGCTGCCCCGGAGCCGTTCAGGTACCTCCGGATGGGTGAGGGTCAGGCCGCGGACATGGGCCTCGTAGATCACCGAGTCGGAGTACGGCCGCCGGGGCGGGCGGTCGTCGCCCCAGTCGAAGTAGGGGTCGGTGACCACGCCGAGCAGGGAGTGCCCGGCGCTGTCGGCCGGGGAGGGCCCGCCGGGGGTGCGTTCGTAGAGGGAGGCGTGGTTGTCGATCTGGCCGTCTATCGCCCGGGCGTACGGGTCCAGGAGCAGCTTCGCCGGGTTGCACCAGTGGCCGAGGTCGGGGTTCCACGGGCCGGTCACCCGGTAGCCGTAGCGCTGGCCCGGTCCGACGCCGGGCAGGTAGGCGTGCCAGACGAAGCCGTCGACCTCGGTCATCGGCACCGTCGTCTCGGTGGCGGCGTCGTTCACCAGAACCAGTTCGACCTGCTCGGCGACCTCGCTGAACAGGGCGAAGTTGGTGCCCTGCCCGTCGAAGGAGGCCCCCAACGGGTAGGGGTGCCCGCTCCACACGGGCACCCCTTTCCGGGACTTCCTGGCCGTCACCGGGCGCCCTCCAGGACACCGTCGGCGGCAGCGGCCAACTGGGCGACCGGCAGGTCGCGCGGCACCTGGAGGACCTGGCGCAGCCGGGGCGCCGGCCCGGTCCGGACCAGCGGGACACGCTCTCCGGAGCGGGCCCGCTGCGAAAACCAGATGATCTTGCTGCCGGTCTCCGGGGCACAGCAGCCCCAGCCGTCGCTGGTCGCGGCGAGGTGCGCCAGGCACCCGCGCAGGTCCTGGTCGGGGCGGAGATCCCGGTCGTCGTCGCCGATGGCGGTGATGAGGTGCTGCCCGTTCCACCACATCTCGATGGACGTGCGTTTGTCCGTCGCGTGCTGGTCGATGGCGGTCAGCAGCAGTTCGGCACCGCGGCAGACGGGGTCCACGAGGTTGTCGAGATCCCAGTAACGCAGATGGGCGGCCAGTATGCGGCTGACCTGTCCCACCCGTTCCGGGCTGACCTCCACGTCGAGGTGGTAGTAGCAGGGCACTGCGGTCTTCATTGTCGCTGGCTCCTCACCCGCGAAGCTCTCGCTCCCCCTCACCCGCCCGGAAATCCGTTCCGGACGCGCAGCGTGAGCGCCGATCGCTCCTGAGTCACCTTCACTGTGGGGGTGCTACGCCATTCGTGCAACACGAGAGACTCCCGAGGTGGTTGAAGATCCAACAAGACGCTCGGTCAGCATCCGTGCACCATGAGTGAAAGCCTCGATTCGCCGTAACGGCTCCGTGCCCTTCCGCGCCCGGACGCTCCCCCGACCCACGGGGACACGTGCCCATTCGAGAGCGTCGGAAGGAAAGACACGGCCATGCTGCTACCCGCGAAGGCCGAGGTGGCCCG
This sequence comes from Streptomyces sp. NPDC058457, assembly GCF_042720695.1. NCBI lineage: Bacteria > Bacillati > Actinomycetota > Actinomycetes > Kitasatosporales > Streptomycetaceae > Streptomyces > Streptomyces sp. NPDC058457. Next base: position 3,061 of record NZ_JBHXLU010000183.1, read on the forward strand.
GCAGCTGCGGCGCTACCGGGCGTGGGAGCGCGTCATGCTCGCCTCGCCGCAGGACCGCGAGGTGCGGTCCACCTTCGAGGACTCGGGCTACACGCTGTGCGTCCTGATGGGCAAGCGGTGCGCCCGGGAGGCGGTGGACGCGGCCGAGCGCTATCTGCGCACCAGTCTCGTCACCTATGTGCGGGAACAGGGTGGGCGGCCCCGGCTGGGCGAGACGGTCCGGCAGGGGCCGCCGACGGACCGGCGTTCCGCGAGGCAGTGATCCCGAAGACGGACCCCGCGGGAAGACACCGGTCTTCCGGCGCACTACGGACCGCGGAGCCGGGCCCCGGGCCCGGCTCCGCGCACGGCGGTGGT
>NZ_JBHXLU010000184.1:0-3241 GCF_042720695.1 Streptomyces sp. NPDC058457
ACAGACTTCCGGACACGATTCACTCCCGGTGCATCAGAGGGCGGAGGGGCTGATGTGACCTATGAATCTCATCCGTGTATCGGGCCGGTCAACCCCAATGCAGGGATGAATATTGCTGAAGTGCAAGAGAGCTTGGGGCTAAACTGTCGCATTACGGCCTCTTTGGCTGCTATACATCACATGTATGGGAGTAGCTGGGAAAACCCAAGTACCCACCTGCGAGCCGCCCCCCGGGGGGACCAGCCACCCGGCATGACGAAGGGCCACGCCCCTTCCCGGAGACGTGGCCCTGGCGATGACGGCGGATCCCTGGTTCGATGTGTCGCTGACGTCGGTCAGGTACCCGGTGGCCCGGTTGACCAGGCTGAAGTAGCCGCCGGAGTCGTACACGAACCGCCACTGCTGCGTGTTGGCGCCGGAGTACGCGGACTGATCGAGCTGGGTGCCGCTGTTGCCGTCCGGGGACTCGAGGACCTTGCCGCTGTTGATGTTGCCCAGCTTCACCTAGCCCGAGTCGACCGACTGCACGCGCCACTGCTGGTTGGTCGCCGCGGTGCAGACCCAGGTGCAGGTCCGCCCCTTGTACGGCCACTGGATGACCTTCGCCCCGTCGGAGGTGGAGCCGCCGTTGACGTCCATGGCCATGCCGCTGGTGCGGTTTGTCAGCGCGTAGGTGGCGCCTTCCACAGGGACCGGAACCAGGGTCCACTCCTGGTTGTCCCCGCCGTTGGCGGTCCACTGGATGACGGGTGCCCCGTCGGCGGGGGAGCCGCCGGACACGTCGGCGACCAGGCCGGCCTTGCGGCCTAGGATCTGGTAGGTGCCGTCACCGTCGGCCCGCAGCTGCCACTGCTGGTGGGTACCGCCGTTGGCGCTCCACTGCTCCAGCTGGACACCGCGGCCGGTGGAGGCGTCGGGCACGTCGAGCACCTTGCCCGAACCGATGGCCGTGATGGTCAGCCAGCCGGTCTGGTTCCCGGTGAGCTGCCACTGCAGGGCGCTGGAGGAGGTGTAGGTGGACTGGGTGATGTTCCCGGAGGAGTCGACCGTGAGTGCCTTCCCGCTCTTCTTGTTGAGGACGGCGTATCCGCCCGCCGGAGCCGGGGTGCCGATCGCGGTGACCGAGAGGTTGTCGAACGCCTGGGTCTGGTAGCCGGCCGTGCCCGGTCCGGCCTCACCCGCGGTGAAGGAGCTGTCGGTGACGCTGCCGACGGTGCTGCCGTCGATCTTCGCAGTGATGGTCGAGCTCTCGAAGGAGATGGCCAGCTTGTGCCAGCTGCCGGTGCCCGACTTGAGGGTGGTCAGGGTGCCGTGCTCGCCGAGATGCTCGTCTACTCCCGCCCAGGCGTGCTGGAGATCCTCCCCGCGCTGCCCGACCAGCTGCCGAAGGGCTCCATCGCCGGCATCCTGGGCAGGAACCGCGTACGGATCCACAGCCTCGCCTGGGACCTGGACGCACGGACCGCCGAGCTGAGCGTCACCCCGGCCGTCGACCAGGACATCACCTTGATCAGTCGGCGCGGCATGACGACCGTGGCCACCTCCGCTACCGTCGCGGCCTCTCCCCTGGGCACTCACGCCAGGAAGGTCTCCCTGACGGCCGGCTGGCGGACGGACATCACGGTGTCGCTGCTCAGCGGCTGGTTCCGGCTGGTCAACCGGCGCAGCGGCAAGGTTCTGGACGTGTCCGACGCCGCCACTGAGGACGGTGCCGGGATCATCCAGTGGACCTCGACGGGCGGCACCAACCAGCAGTGGCGGTTCCTGCCCGAGCCCGACGGATCCTTCCGGATCGCGGCGCGCCACAGCGGCGAAATCCTCGACAGCCCTGGAGGATCCCGGCAGGGCGCGCAACTCGACCAGTGGTCCGACTCGGGCGGGGACAACCAGCACTGGCGTCTGGTCGACGCGGGCGGCGGTTACTACCGGCTCGTCAATATCCGCAACGGCCTGTGCGCGGACGTCGAGAGCGGTTCCACGGACAACGGCACCCGTGTCATTCAGTGGCCCGTCGGCGGCGGCACGAACTAACAGTGGCAGGTGGTCGCCGTGTGACCGGCCGCGGTCCCCGCACTCTCTGCCGACCGTTGGCTGCGTGCGGCCCCGGGGATCCGGGGCTGGGGCGGCGCACTGCGATGTCCTGGACAGCGCTCCCTGCAGGACTGCCGTCACCGCCGTTCCGTTGCCGGTCGGCCGCGTCCGGCAACGGCTCTACGGGAGGTACGGACGGTCTCCGGCGCGGGCACCCCGCGCCGGAGACCGGCTCGGGCCGGACGGTGCGCACCGCTCGCCGCCGGCCTGCGAGCCGGGGCCCGTGCGACCGATCGGCCCGGTCGATGAGAAAACCGTCAGAGGGCGGTGATCTGCCACTGCTGGCGTGTGGCGCCCGTGTAGGTGTGCTGGTCGAGGTCGGCACCGTCGGCGGTGGAGCCGTCGGTGACGTCGAGGGCCAGGCCGCTGAAGCGGTTGGTGAGGAGGTAGTAGCCGTCGCCGGTGGGGGTGACGGCCCAGTGCTGCTGGGGTACGTCGTCGTCGCTCCAGATGCCGGCGGTGGCGGCTTCGGCGCGGGAGAGGCCGCCGATCTCGAGGAGTTTGCCACTGCCGACGCCGCGGATCTCGTAGTAGCCGTCGCCCGTGCTGGTGAAGGTCCACTTCTGGTTGGCGGTGTTCTTCCAGGGCCACTGCAGGACGGCGGTGCCGTTGGCGGTGCCCGCGCCGGAGACGTCGGCGCTCTTCCCGCTGTGGCGGGCGGTGAGGCGGTAGACGGTGCTGTCGCCGGGCAGGACGCGGGAGCGCAGCGCGGGTGTGGTGGTGCGTCCGCCGATGCGGAGGTTGCCGATGTTGGCGTAGTCGCCGGTGGCGGTGTTGACCTTGATGCGGACGTATCCGACGTCGCGGGCGGTCCATTCGGTGAATTTGAGGGTGCGGTCGCCGTTCCAGGTGGGGGTGGCGACCTGGGTGAAGGTGGTGCCGTCGGTGCTGGTGGAGATGGTGCAGGAGGTGATGTCGCCGTCGGTGGAGTTGTTGCGGTTCCACTGCTTGGGCAGGTACTCCAGGCACGAGACACCGCTCCAGACGCCGCCGAGGTCGATGGTGAGGGTCTGGGGGAGGGCCAGGCTCCAGGTGGACCAGCAGGTTTCGAAGCCCTTGTCGCTGAGTCCGTCGATGGCGTTGAGGGGGCCTTCGCCGGTGTGGAAGGCGGTGGCGTAGGCGTTGACGGGGGTGACGGGGTGTTCGGCGC
>NZ_JBHXLU010000185.1:0-2891 GCF_042720695.1 Streptomyces sp. NPDC058457
TCGCCCCGGTAGGTGGGGGTGGCGGGGCGAGGCCGGTCGGTGGGCAGTTCGATCTCGACCGGGAGAGCGGCGAGGGCTTCGCGCCAGTGGTCCAGTTGCGGGCCCTCGACCGTGTCGAGGAGCTGCTGCTGCCACAGGGTGTAGTCGGCGTACTGGACGGCCAGCGGTTCCCAGTCGGGGGCGCGGCCGGCCAGCTGGGCCCGGTAGGCCGCCGACAGATCGGCCCCCAGCGGGCCCATGGAGGCGCCGTCGCTGGCGATGTGGTGGAACAGCAGGTGCAGAACGTGGTCGTGCTCGGCGATCCGGACGAGCGAGGCGCGCAGCGGCAGGTCACGGCTCAGGTCGAAGACATGACCGGAGAGCCCGGAGAGGACGGCCTCCAAGTCCCCTTCCGTGCCGCAGGCGACCCGGTGCAGGACGACGTCCGCCGTGTCGAGGACCGTCTGGACGACGTGTCCGGCGTCCTCGCGGAACACGGTGCGCAGGCTTTCGTGGCGGGTGACGACGTCGCCCAGGGCTCGCTCCAGGGCGGTGGCGTCCAGCTCGCCGCGGATGCGGTAGCTGACCGGGGCGTTGTAGGTGGTGCCGGGCCCTTCCAGCTGGTCGAGGAACCACAGGCGCTGCTGGGCCGCCGAGGCGGGCACCGTCTCCGGGCGCTCCGCGGCCGTCAGCGCCGGACGGGCCCCGTCCGTCGCCGTCAGGCGCGCGGCGAGGCCGCCGGGCGTGGGGGCCTCGAAGACGGCGCGGACGGAGAGTTCGCTGCCGAACGCGGTGCGGATGCGGCTGATGAGGCGGGTGGCGAGCAGGGAGTGGCCGCCGAGGGTGAAGAAGTCGTCGTCCACGCCGACCGTGTCGGCGCCGAGGATGTCGGCGAACAGCTCGCAAAGGGCCCGCTCTTCGGCGGTGGCCGGGAGACGGTCCGAGGTGCCGGCGTACACCGGCGCCGGCAGGGCCTTGCGGTCCAGCTTGCCGTTGGCGGTCAGCGGCAGGACGGGCACCTCGACGAAGGCCGAGGGGACCATGTACCAGGGGAGGGCGTCGGCCAGGTGGGCGCGGAGCGCTGCGGTTTCGATCTGCTTGCCGGCGCGGGGCACGACGTAGCCGACGAGCCGCTTGTCGCCGGGCCGGTCCTCGCGGACCACGACGGCGGACTGGGCGACGGGCGGGAAGGTGCCCTGCGCGGACTCGATCTCGCCGAGCTCGATACGGAAGCCGCGGATCTTCACCTGGTCGTCGGCCCGGCCCAGGTACTCCAGGCGGCACGCCGAGGTCCAGCGCACGACGTCTCCGGTACGGTACATCCGGTCGCCCGGCGCCCCGAAGGGACAGGCGACGAAACGGGCCGCGGACAGGTCGGGCCGGCCCAGATAGCCGCGGGCGAGGCCGTCGCCGGAGACGCAGAGCTCTCCCGGCACTCCGGCGGGCACCGGGCGCAGCAGGTCGTCCAGGACGTACAGGCCGAGGTCGGGGATGACCTCGCCGATGACGCTGCCCGGCAGCGTGGCCGCCTTCTCGCGGTCGAGGGCCTGATAGGTGACGTGCACCGTGGTCTCGGTGATGCCGTACATGTTCACCAGGACCGGAGCGTTGTCGGCGTGCCGCGCGTACCAGTCGGCGAGCTGGCGCAGGTCGAGCGCCTCGCCGCCGAACACGACGGTCCGCAGCGCGAGCCGGTCGCCGACCGCGGGGTTCTCGGCGTCGGCCTGGACCAGCTGGTAGAAGGCGGACGGCGTCTGGTTGAGCACGGTGACGCGCTCGGCGGCGAGCAGCCGGAGGAAGTCCGCCGGGGTGCGGCTGACGGAGTACGGGACGACCACGAGCCGGCCGCCGTGCAGCAGCGGGCCCCACAGTTCCCAGACGGAGAAGTCGAAGGCGTACGAGTGGAAGAGCGTCCACACGTCGTCGGCGTCGAAGTCGAACCAGTGGCGGGTGGCCGCGAAGAGACGCGTGACGTTCCGGTGCGGCACGACGACGCCCTTGGGGCGGCCGGTGGAGCCCGAGGTGTAGATGACGTACGCCGTATGGCCGGGCAGCAGTCCTCCGGTGCCCGGGGCGGTCGTCGCCGCCTTCGCCAGGCGCCGGGCGGTGTCCGGCGTGTCGAGCGGCAGGACTGGAGTGTCGCGGGGCAGCCGCTCCGCGAGGTCGCCCGCGGTCACCAGGAGGACGGGGGCGCCGTCCTCCAGCATGTACGTGATGCGGTCGGCCGGGTAGTCGGGGTCGACCGGCAGATAGGCGGCTCCCGCCTTGAGTACGGCGAGCAGGGCGACGACCAGGTCGGTGGACCGGGGCAGGGCGACCGCGACGAGGCGGTCGGGACCGGCGCCCCGCTCGGCCAGCAGATGGGCCAAACGGTTGGCACGCGCGTCGAGTTCGGCGTACGTGGTGTGCTCGCCGTCGAAGGAGACGGCGACGGCGTCCGGGGTACGGTCGGCCTGCGCGGCGAACAACTCGGGCAGGGTCGCTTCCGCCTCGCCGAACACGACGGGCGCGGTCAGCAGGGCCGCGCGCTCCTCGACGCCGAGGATGTCGAGGGAACCGATACGAGCGGCCGGGTCGGCGGCCCCCGCCTCCAGGACGCGGGTGAAGCGCTCGACAAGACGCAGGGCGGTGGCCTGGTCGAACAAGTCGGCGGAGTAGCCGACGGCGATCCGCAGCGGGCCCGGGCGGCCGTCCGCGGCCGTGCCGGCGCGCAGGTTCAGCGACAGGTCGAACTTGGCACCGTCACGATTGACCGCGTGCCCCTCCACCGGGGCGCCGCACAGGTCCAGGGTGGCGCCGGTCTCGTCGGTGACCTGGAGCATGATCTGGAAGAGGGGGTGGCGGGCGGTGGAGCGGGGTGGGTTGAGGGTCTCGACGACGCGTTCGAAGGGGACGTCCTGGTGGCTGTAGGC
>NZ_JBHXLU010000186.1:0-2836 GCF_042720695.1 Streptomyces sp. NPDC058457
GAGCGAGGGCGCTCGGGGACCAGCCGGGCAACCAGCACCAGGGGGCGCCGGTAACCGGGGGAGAAGTCGATCGCGACGAGCACCAAGAGCAGCCGAGCCCGAGCACGCCCGCCTTCCCCGACCGCACACCGCGCCGCCGCAGCCGCAACCCGAGCGAGCGCACCCGCAAGACGACCACCCGCCTGTCCGACACCGAGAAAGCCGAGATTGTCGCCGCCGCCGCGCAGCGCGGTGTCACCGTCGCCCGCTTCCTCGCCACCGCCGGCCTGACCGCCGCCCGCGGGCGAGTCGCCGTGCACAGCAACGAGCATCTCGATACAGCCATCGACGAACTCGCCGCCCTGCGCACCGCGTTGGCCCGCATCGGCAACAACATCAACCAGATCGCCTACGTCCTCAACAGCGGTGGCCGCCCGCGCACGGGCGACCTCGAACACGTGCTGGGCGCGCTGATCCGGCTTCTCGCCCACGTCGACGACGCGGCGAACGACTTGGTGACCAGGCGGCTGTGATGGTTCCCGACATCGGACGCGGCTCTCGCACCCACGGTCTCCTCGTTTACCTGTACGGCCCCGGAAGGCGCGAGGAACACACCGATGCGCACCTCGTCGGCTCCTGGGACGGCTTCGCCCCCGACCCCGGCCGCGACACCAGTCCCGCCCCCGCCCCGAAGGTCACCCTCGCCCGACTCGCCGCCGCCCTGGACCTCCGGGTCAAGCAGGCCGGCGACCGCGCGCCCGCCAAGCACGTCTGGCACTGTTCGGTCCGCACCGCCCCCGGCGACCGGCGGCTCGGCGACGAGGAGTGGAACTCCGTCGCCCGGCGCATCGTCCACGCCACCGGCATCGCCCCGGACGGTGACCCCGACGGCTGCCGGTGGATCGCAGTCCGCCACGCAGAGGACCACATCCACATCGTCGCCACCCTGGTACGCGGTGATCTACGCAACCCACGCCTGAACTACGACTTCAACAAGGCTCAGGCCGAATGCCGTCGCATCGAGAAGGAGATGGGCCTGCGCCGTCTGAACGCCGGCGACGGCACCGCGGCGAAGAACCCCACCAGCGCCGAGAAGTTCAAGGCCGAGCGCACCGGCCGACCTGAAGCCTCCCGCGAGACGCTCCGCGAAGCCGTCCGCCAGGCTCTCGCCGGAGCTGACGACGAGAAGGAGTTCTTCACCCGGCTGCGCGAGGCGGGCCTGCGGGTGAAGGTGCGTCACGCCCCGTCCGGTGACGCCCTCGGGTACAACGTGGCCCTGCCCGGTGACCGCAACCGCCACGGCGAGCCGGTCTGGTACCCCGGCTCCAAGTTGGCCCCCGACCTCTCCTTGCCGAAGATCCGCCTTCGGCTGGCGGACGGTACCGACGAGCGAACAACGCCCTCGGCAGCCGGCGGTCGGACGGACTGGTCCCCGCCTGCTCGGGAACGACGGAGCGCCACCGGTATCGCCGAACGCGCCGCTGTCCTCCTGGATCGTGGCGACGACGGCGAAGCCGCCGCCCAGCTCGTCGGTGTCGGAGAACTGCTGGACGCGGTCGCCCAGACCTCCCCGGCCGACACCCGTACCGAGCTGGCTGCCGCGGCCCGCGCCTTCGAGCGAGCAACCCGCAGCCACATCCGAGCGGAACGCGCCGACACCCGGGCGCTCCGCTCGGCCGCCCGGGGCATCGTCCAGGCCGGCAGTGCACTCGGACGGGGCGAGGACGGCGGCACCACCGCCATGCTCGTCTCCACCTTGGTCCTGGTCACCCTCGCCGCTGCCCGCTGGCACTCCGCCCGCGGCCACGCCCAGCAGGCCCACGCCTCCCGCCAAGCCGCCGCGCACCTGCGTCGCGCCTACCGCCAGGCCGCCGCGGCCCCAATGCGAGCGCTGCACGACCAAGGCCGCGCTCTTCCCGAGGCCCAACGCCGCTCGCTCGACGCCACCCTGCGCGCCGTTCTGCCGGAGCACGGCCTACAAGCGGACGACGTGCCGACGAGGACCGACGCCCTGGTCGCCACCCTCGCCCAGGCTGAGCAGATTGGTCACGACCCCGAAGCCCTGCTGCAGCAGGCCATCAACATGCGCGAACTCGACACTGCCGAGGACGTCAACGACGTACTGGTCTGGCGCCTTCGCCGCATCGCTCAGCTCTCCGCCCACCCAGGCGAAGCCCCGCGTCGCCCGCAGGCTGGCACCCGCCAGACCAAGACATCGGCCAGCCGGACCAGCGAACGGAACACCTCCGCAGCGACTGCGCACCCTGCCGTCTCCGATCCGCACAGCCGCCCACAACGTCGCTGAACAGCTCGTCCGGAAGGCTGGCCATTGGCTGCACGGACTCCATGAAATGCCTGGACAGCTGGTTCAACCGGCTGTTAGGGATGAGAACAGGACCCTCGACCGGGAGATGACGCTCGTGCTCAGAACCACCGACCGCACCACGGAGTCGGCACCCGCGCTGCCCGTTCTCCCCACCGACACCGACCACCAGCTGCAGCTCGCGTACGAGTCGAAGTCGGCCGAAGGCCCTGGCGCGACCCGCTGCGTCGGCCACCCACGCGAACTCGCCCTCGGCGGTATACCAGTGATCTGCTCCGGGTGCCGGGCCCGACGCGACTGGCTGCTCATCAACCAGGGCCGCAACGTCTGGATTCGCTGCCGGTGCGGCAACCAGTGGCTCGAACCCGAGATCAGCCGCGCCGACTTCGACGCCCTGATCGGCGGCCCGAATGGGACGACCTACCCGAGCGTCGAAGCGGGACTGGTCGCGCTCGGCTTCGACGGAGTCTTCGCCGGCATCTACCTGCAGTAGGAGAGCAACAGACCGAACGCCGAGGAGCGCCACGGATACAC
>NZ_JBHXLU010000187.1:0-2805 GCF_042720695.1 Streptomyces sp. NPDC058457
CGGCCGGCGGAGCTTGTGGGTATGGAGGAGATGCTCGGGCTGTTCATCAACACGTTGCCGGTGCGGGTGGATCTGGATGCGGCGCAGCGTGTGGGTGAGGTTTTGCAGGGTTTGCAGGCGCGGCAGTCGGCGCTCCTTGATCACCAGCATGTGGGGTTGAGCGAGGTGCAGCGTGCGGCCGGCGCGGGTGCGATGTTCGACACGATGCTGGCGTTCGAGAACTTCCCGGGGGACCCGGCTGCTCAGCCGTCGGTGGAGGGTCTGGCGATCGTTGAGGCGGCGTCTGAGGAGTCGACGAGCTTTGCTCTCGTGCTGGGGGTGCGGCCTGAGGACGGGCTGACTCTGCGGCTGGACTACCGGCCGGATGCCTTCGCGGAGGCGGCGGTCCGTGACCTCGCCGATCGGGTCATTCGGGTGCTGGAGCAGATCGCGGACGATCCGATGACGCGGGTCGGGGAGATCGACCTGCTGGACGCCTCCGAGCGCGCCTCCGTTGTCGAGCGGTGGAACGACACGGCCGGACCGGTGGAGTTCGGCACGGTGCTGGAGCGGTTCCGGTGGTGGGTGGTTGGGGCGCCGGATGCGGTGGCGCTGCGTTCGGGTGGGCGGTTGCTGTCGTATGCCGAGGTGGATGCGTGGTCGGATGCGTTGGCGCGGGGGTTGGTGGCGCGGGGTGTAGGGCGTGAGTCGCGGGTGGGGCTGTGCCTGCCGCGTGGGGTGGAGATGGTGGTGGCTCAGCTTGCCGTGTGGAAGGCGGGCGGGGCGTATGTGCCGCTGGACCCGGAGTATCCGGCGGACCGGCTGGCGTTCATGGTTGCCGATAGTGGTATGCGGGTGGTGCTGGTCTCGGAGGGCACGGCGGGTCTGCTGCCGGAGGGCGTTGACGCCGTCGGCCTGGGGCAATTGGGCATCAGGTGGGGTGAGCCTGTGCACGCTGCCGTGGACGCGGGTGGTCTGGCGTATGTGATTTATACGTCGGGGTCGACGGGGCGGCCGAAGGGTGTGGCGGTGGCTCATGGTTCGGTGGCGAACCTGGCCTCGGCGATGGGTCCGGTACTGGGGGCTGGTCCTGGTGTGACGTCGTTGCAGTTCGCTTCCTTCAGCTTCGATGCGGCCGTCCTGGACGTCGCCGTGACCTTGGCGGCGGGTGGCACGCTGGCGATCGCCTCGGCGGCGGAGCGCCTGGACGCGGTTGCGCTGGCGGCGATGGTCGAGTCCAGTGGTGTGGGTACGGCGAGTGTGGTGCCGTCGCTGCTGAGTGCGCTGGAACCGGGGGCCGTACCCGGTATAGCCAACTGGGTGCTGGGTGCGGAGCGTCTCGAAGCGGGCCTGGCCGCGAAGTGGCGTGCTGCGGCCCGTCTGTGGAACACCTACGGCCCGACCGAAGCGACCGTGATTACCACGGCTGTCCTCCTGGAGGAGGGCATCACGGATGAGGATGCGCCGCCGGCGATCGGCCGCCCGCTGTCCAACGTCCGTACCTACGTCCTGGACGCGTTCCTGCGTCCCGTCCCGGTCGGCGTGACCGGTGAGTTGTATGTCGCGGGTGCGGGTGTGGCCCGTGGCTACATCAACCGTCCGGATCTGACGGCCGAGCGTTTCGTCGCCTGTCCCTTCGGTGACGGTGAGCGGATGTATCGCACGGGGGACCTGGCCCGCTGGACGGCGGACGGTGTGCTGGAGTTCGTCGGGCGTGCTGATGAGCAGGTGAAGATCCGTGGGTTCCGGGTGGAGCTTGGCGAGGTGGAGGCTGTTGTCGCGGCTCACTCCGGGGTGGAGCGGGCTGTGGTGGTCGTTCGTGACGGGCGGCTCGTGGGTTATGTGGTCGGGGAGGTGGATGCGGATGTGCTGCGGGATTTCGCCGCGTCCCGGTTGCCGGAGTACATGGTTCCGTCTGCGGTGGTCGTCCTGGATGTCTTCCCGTTGACGGTGAACGGCAAGGTGGACCGTGCTGCCCTGCCCGCGCCCGAGGTTGCGTCCATGGGTACCCGTGCGCCTGTCTCGCCTGCTGAGGTGGCGTTGTGCGGGCTGTTCGCCGAGGTCCTTGGGCTGGATCGGGTCGGGGTCGAGGACGGGTTCTTCGAGCTCGGCGGTGACTCGATCATGTCGATGCAGCTCGCGTCCCGAGCCCGGGCCGCCGGCTGGGTCGTCTCGCCCCGGCAGATCTTCGAGCTGAAGACGCCCGCCGCGCTCGCGGCGGCGGCTGCCCCGCTCACGGCGGGCGCGCTCGATACCGAGACGAGTGTGTCCGGTGTCGGTGAGGTTCCGCTGACCCCGGTGATGCGCGAGGTGCTGAATCGAGTCGGCGTCGAGGGCATGCGCGCGGTGGTGCAGTCGGCGTCGATGGTGGCGCCGGCGGGGCTGGTGGAGACGACGCTGAGGGATGCCGTGGCACTCCTGATGGAGCGTCATGAGGTGTTGCGGGCGCGCCTGGTGTTCGAGGCGGGAGTACTGGTGGTGCCGGAGGAGTTGACGGTTCCGGTTGAGGTGCTGGTGTCTCGGGTGGACGCGGCTGGAGCGGACCCGGGTGCCTTGGTGGAGCAGCAGATTGCGGCGGGGGTTGAGCGGTTGGACCCGGTGGCGGGTGTGATGGTGCAGGTGGTGTGGGTGGATGGTGGTCCGGGTGTGGCTGGGCGGTTGGTTGTGGTGGCGAGTCATCTGGTGGTTGACACCGTTTCGTGGCAGGTTCTGCTGCCCGATCTGCAGGAGGCCTATGCGGCGTTGGCCGGGGGTCGGGTTCCGGTGCTTGGTGATGTTCCGGTGTCGTTCAGGGGGTGGGCTCGGGAGTTGGTGGTGGAGGCGGGT
>NZ_JBHXLU010000188.1:0-2513 GCF_042720695.1 Streptomyces sp. NPDC058457
CGGCCGGCGGAGCTTGTGGGTATGGAGGAGATGCTCGGGCTGTTCATCAACACGTTGCCGGTGCGGGTGGATCTGGATGCGGCGCAGCGTGTGGGCGAGGCGTTGCAGGGTTTGCAGGCGCGGCAGTCGGCGCTCCTTGACCACCAGCATGTGGGGTTGAGCGAGGTGCAGCGTGCGGCCGGCGCGGGAGCGACGTTCGACACGATGCTGGCGTTCGAGAACTACCCGGGAGATCTGGACGTCCAGCCTTTTGGCGACGGACTGTCGGTCACGCGAACCGAGCTCCGTGAGTCGACCAACTTCGCGGTGGCCTTGGGGGTCACCCCGGCGGACGGCCTTGAGATCCGTCTTGACTACCGGCCCGACCTGTTCGGGCGCCGGGACGCCGAGCGGATGGCCCGCCGCTTGGTCCGCGTCCTGGAACAGGTGGCGGCTGATCCGACAGTGCGGGTCGGGGAGATCGACCTGCTGGACGCCTCCGAGCGCGCCTCCGTTGTGGAGCGGTGGAACGACACGGCCGGACCGGTGGAGTTCGGCACGGTGCTGGAGCGGTTCCGGCGGTGGGTGGTTGGGGCGCCGAATGCGGTGGCGGTGCGGTGTGGGGACCGGTCGTTGACGTATGCCGAGGTGGATGCGTGGTCGGATGCGTTGGCGTGGGGGTTGGTGGCGCGGGGTGTGGGGCGTGAGTCGCGGGTGGGGCTGTGTCTGCCGCGTGGGGTGGAGATGGTGGTGGCTCAGCTTGCCGTGTGGAAGGCGGGCGGGGCGTATGTGCCGCTGGACCCGGAGTATCCGGCGGACCGGCTGGCGTTCATGGTCGCTGACAGCGGCGCGCGGCTCGTGCTGGTGACGGAGGCGACGGCGGATCGGCTGGACGGGGACGTCGTTCTCCTGGACGGTCTTGCCATCGACTCTGGGGAGCCGGTTGATGTGTCGGTGGGGCCGGGTGATCTGGCGTATGTGATTTATACGTCGGGGTCGACGGGGCGGCCGAAGGGGGTGGCGGTGGCTCATGGTTCGGTGGCGAACCTGGCCTCGGCGATGGGTCCGGTGCTGGGGGCTGGTCCTGGTGTGACGTCGTTGCAGTTCGCTTCCTTCAGCTTCGATGCGGCCGTCCTGGATGTCGCCGTGACCTTGGCGGCGGGTGGCACGCTGGCGATCGCCTCGTCCGAGGAGCGGCGGGATCCGTCTGTTTTGGCGGCGATGGTCGAGTCCAGTGGTGTGGGTACGGCGAGTGTGGTGCCGTCGCTGCTGAGTGCGCTGGAGCCGGAGGCCGTTTCTGGTATTGCGAACTGGGTGCTGGGTGCGGAGCGTCTCGAAGCGGGCCTGGCCGCCAGGTGGCGGGCAGCGGCCCGTCTGTGGAACACCTACGGGCCGACCGAAGCGACTGTGATCACCACGGCTGTCCTCCTGGAGGAGGGCATCACGGGTGAGGATGCGCCGCCGGCGATCGGCCGCCCGCTGCCCAACGTCCGGACCTACGTCCTGGACGCGTTCCTGCGTCCCGTCCCGGTCGGCGTGACCGGCGAGTTGTATGTCGCCGGTGCCGGTCTGGCCCGTGGCTACATCAACCGTCCGGATCTGACGGCCGAGCGTTTTGTGGCCTGCCCGTTCGGGTTGGGCGAGCGGATGTATCGCACTGGTGACTTGGCGCGGTGGACGGCGGACGGTGTCCTGGAGTTCGTCGGGCGTGCGGATGAGCAGGTGAAGATCCGTGGGTTCCGGGTCGAGCTCGGGGAGGTCGAGGCCGTCCTCGCCGCCCACACCGACGTGGAGCGGGCTGTGGTGGTGGTGCGTGACGGGCGGCTTGTGGGTTATGTGGTCGGGGACGTGGGTGCGGATGCCGTTCGTGACTATGCGGCGTCCCGGTTGCCGGAGTACATGGTTCCGTCTGTGGTGGTCGTCCTGGATGTTTTGCCGTTGACGGTGAACGGCAAGGTGGACCGTGCTGCCCTGCCCGCGCCCGAGCGGTCGGCGGGTGATGGGCGCGTGCCGACTACTCCTGCCGAGGTCGTTCTGTGTGGGCTGTTCGCCGAGGTGTTGGGGTTGGAGCGGGTGGGGGTCGAGGACGGGTTCTTCGAGCTGGGCGGCGACTCGATCATGTCGATGCAGCTCGCGTCGCGTGCTCGGGCTGCCGGCTGGGTTGTTTCGCCCCGGCAGATCTTCGAGGAGAAGACGCCGGAGCGGCTGGCCCGAGTGGCTGTCATGACCTCAGACACGGCGGGCGAGCGGCGTTCGGACTCCGGTGTCGGTGAGGTTCCGCTGACCCCGGTGATGCGCGAGCTGCTGAACCGGGTCGGCCCGGAGCGGGTGGGCCGGATCGTGCAGCCGGGTGTGCTGACAGTGCCTCCGAGCCTTGACTATGAGGCGCTGATTGGTGCTGTACGAGCCGTGATGGAGCGTCATGAGGTGTTGCGGGCACGCCTGGTGTTCGAGGCGGGAGTACTGGTGGTGCCGGAGGAGTTGACGGTTCCGGTTGAGGTGCTGGTGTCTCGGGTGGACGCGGCTGGAGCGGA
>NZ_JBHXLU010000189.1:0-2504 GCF_042720695.1 Streptomyces sp. NPDC058457
GTCGGGTAGCCGGGATGCATTACTGCATCCCGGCCCCCTCAGAACCGTGCGTGCACCTTTCAATGCACACGGCTCAAGCTCGCCCCATGGGCCAGCGCAGTTTCACTTGGCCTGCACGCCATCTTGAGCGTGTAGCTGTCGATGGCATGCGGAGTGCACGAGACGGAGGTTGGTTCGATCGTCGGAGCCGCCGTCTCGCCGGTAAACGAAGTGATGCTTGTGCAGCATTTTCTTCGAAGCCGCGAACCAGTTGATCCATTCACGTGGACTGTCCGGTTCATACTCGGCCCCGGCGATGAGCGCCTGATTGCAGAGTGGGCAGAGCCCCCTCTGCTTGTACGCCAAGGACAGACTTACCTTGTCCATCGGCGGTGGCGCCTTCTTACGACGGCGTCCTTGCCAGTACTCGGCCAGGGCAGGGTCGTCGGGAGACGCCGCACCCTTCACTTGCACGTGGCGGACGATCTTGGTCCAGCCGAACTTGGGGAGATAGGCGCCGCTGATACGGTCCCCGAACACCCACTTGTCGTTTCTGGACTCGTTGAACCTGCCGAAGTATCTGTTGGCTACCCAGACCCTCGGCTTCCTCGGATGGCTCCTTTTCGCCCATTCCCAGAGCAGTCCCCACACATAGTGGTCCAGACTTGCGAATGTTTGAGAGGAAACCGCCTTCCGGTAATACGCCGACCATCCACGGATGATCGGCGTCAACGCCCTCAGCATTCCCGCCGTGTTGGAGCCATACAGCCCCTTCACTTCGGTACGCAGGGTTTCCCGGAGTCTCTTGACAGCATCAGCACTTGGCTTGATGAGCAGCTTTCCGTCGTAGCGGCGGATATTGAACCCGAGGAAGTCGAACCCGTCCTCCATATGGAGGATCCGGGTCTTTCCTTCGTTGAACCGCAGTCCTCTCGGCTCCAGCCACTCTGCCAACCGTTCCTTGATCTCTTCCGCTTCGGACTTGCTGTGGCACATGACCACGAAGTCATCCGCGTAACGGATCAGGATCGGAGTCCTGGGGGCAGCCTTCGGCTCGTATGTCTTCGCCTCGGCTCCCCAGTACCGGCATCCTGCTGCCTCTTCCATCCCGTGCAGTGCCACATTCATCAGCAGCGGACTGATCACACCGCCCTGTGGAGTCCCCTCCTCGGTCGGTGTGAAGCGGCCCTCTTCGACCACACCGGCCCTCAGCCACGCCCGGATGAGACTCCGGCCGGGGAATCCCCCGACGGCGTCCATCAGGCGAGGATGGTCGATGCGGTCGAATGCCGCCGACAGATCGGCATCGAGAACCCAGAGGCGTTTGGCGTTCTTGCGTGCCGTTGCCCCGAAAATGGCCTCGATTGCGTCGTGGCACCCCCTCCCCGGGCGGAAGCCGTATGACCGGGGTTCGAAACGGGCCTCCCACTCGGGTTCCAGCGCATTCTTGACGCGGGCCTGCATGGCCCGGTCCCGAATCGTCGGAATACCGAGCGGGCGCTGCTTCCCATTACTCTTCGGGATGTATACACGCCTGACCGGCATGGCTCGCCAGGGTTTCTCGACCCGATGGACCTCTGTCGCGAGATTCCAGCGAGCCTTGGGCGTTACCGCCTTCTTCCTGTCGACGCCGGCCGTCTTGCGGCCAGTACTCAGCTGAGACACTCGCCTCACGCTCACCAGCGTGTTGGAGTAGCTCCGCAGCATGAGCTTTTGAAGATTCCTGACCTTGGGCCAGTCCTCTTTCTGCGCGGCCTTGAAGATCCGCTGTCTCAGTCGCCGTACTTCCCCCTCGCATTGACTCCAGTCAATCTGGTGCCACAGCGTGGAGACGTCCTCGGGTCCGTTCGCCGGGCTGAGCGGCAGAGCAGACATGCCCACCGTCCTCCCGGTGTCTAACTTGCTCCTCGGTTCGGGCTTCTTCTCAGTTCTCTTCAAAGGCTTACCTGGTTCACGTCTGCTCCCTTTCGGGCCGGGGAAATTCCCGTATCCGGCAGGTTATACGGGCACGTTCGCCCGACTTCCCTTTCCCTTTCGGGGACCGGCATTCGCTTCTTGAACCATCCTGTCCGGCTGAGGAATTCCGCTCTCCTTGCGGTCGGCCTACCAGATCCTTCTGGACCTCAACCGGGTTTCCACGTTCCGCACCGTCAAGATGCGTCCGGGGAGGGCGCCCCCTATTGCCCCGTGGCCAGCGGTGTTCACGAGCCTCGGGTCAGAACCCTCGGCTCCGCTTGACGCTTCCCAGCATCCAGGCCATGACCGCCGCTATTGCTCGACATCGGGCGGGTTACGCTGACGAGGCTTTGACAGGGGTTCACTTTCGTTCACCCTTCCGGACTGCCCCTCGGCCTGTGACGTCAGATGCCTTGACGTTCTTGGGCCTTGAGCGCTCAGCTTCATACCCCGCCGTTGCCAGCGACGCATGTGAGCGTGGAACCAGACCTCAGAACACTGGTCTGGGACACCCCGGTTTGACCCGAGTTATCCGCTTGAGCGGTGCGACCTCGTGTCGCACCCTGAAG
>NZ_JBHXLU010000190.1:0-2414 GCF_042720695.1 Streptomyces sp. NPDC058457
GAGTAGCACGCTCAAGACCCGAAGCGGAGTGATCTAGCCATGGGCAGGTTGAAGCGGAGGTAAGACTTCGTGGAGGACCGAACCCACCAGGGTTGAAAACCTGGGGGATGACCTGTGGTTAGGGGTGAAAGGCCAATCAAACTCCGTGATAGCTGGTTCTCCCCGAAATGCATTTAGGTGCAGCGTCGTGTGTTTCTTGCCGGAGGTAGAGCACTGGATAGGCGATGGGCCCTACCGGGTTACTGACCTTAGCCAAACTCCGAATGCCGGTAAGTGAGAGCGCGGCAGTGAGACTGTGGGGGATAAGCTCCATGGTCGAGAGGGAAACAGCCCAGAGCATCGACTAAGGCCCCTAAGCGTACGCTAAGTGGGAAAGGATGTGGAGTCGCAGAGACAACCAGGAGGTTGGCTTAGAAGCAGCCACCCTTGAAAGAGTGCGTAATAGCTCACTGGTCTAGTGATTCCGCGCCGACAATGTAGCGGGGCTCAAGCGTACCGCCGAAGTCGTGTCATTGCGATATATACCCCCAACGGGGATCGTGATGGGTAGGGGAGCGTCGTCTGCCGGGTGAAGCAGCACCGGAAGGTAGTTGTGGACGGTTGACGAGTGAGAATGCAGGCATGAGTAGCGATTCACACGTGGGAAACGTGTGCGCCGATTGACTAAGGGTTCCTGGGTCAAGCTGATCTGCCCAGGGTAAGTCGGGACCTAAGGCGAGGCCGACAGGCGTAGTCGATGGATAACCGGTTGATATTCCGGTACCCGCTGTGAAGCGTCAAACATCGAACCAGGCGATGCTAAGTCCGTGAAGCCGCCCTGATCTCTTCGGAGTTGAGGGGAGTGGTGGAGCCGACGGACCAGACTTGTAGTAGGTGAGTGATGGGGTGACGCAGGAAGGTAGTCCAGCCCGGGCGGTGGTTGTCCCGGGGTAAGGGTGTAGCCCGTTGTCTAGGTAAATCCGGATGACGTTGAGGGTGAGACCTGATGCCGAGCCGATTGTGGTGAAGTGGATGATCCTATGCTGTCGAGAAAAGCCTCTAGCGAGTTTCATGGCGGCCCGTACCCTAAACCGACTCAGGTGGTCAGGTAGAGAATACCGAGGCGTTCGGGTGAACTATGGTTAAGGAACTCGGCAAAATGCCCCCGTAACTTCGGGAGAAGGGGGGCCAGTCCTGGTGATGGAATTTACTTCCTGAGCTGGGGGTGGCCGCAGAGACCAGCGAGAAGCGACTGTTTACTAAAAACACAGGTCCGTGCGAAGCCGTAAGGCGATGTATACGGACTGACGCCTGCCCGGTGCTGGAACGTTAAGGGGACCGGTTAGCTCCATTTCGGTGGGGCGAAGCTGAGAACTTAAGCGCCAGTAAACGGCGGTGGTAACTATAACCATCCTAAGGTAGCGAAATTCCTTGTCGGGTAAGTTCCGACCTGCACGAATGGCGTAACGACTTCTCGACTGTCTCAACCATAGGCCCGGTGAAATTGCACTACGAGTAAAGATGCTCGTTTCGCGCAGCAGGACGGAAAGACCCCGGGACCTTTACTACAGTTTGATATTGGTGTTCGGTTCGGCTTGTGTAGGATAGCTGGGAGACTTTGAAGCTCATACGCCAGTGTGGGTGGAGTCGTCGTTGAAATACCAGTCTGGTCGTGCTGGATGTCTAACCTGGGTCCGTGATCCGGATCAGGGACAGTGTCTGATGGGTAGTTTAACTGGGGCGGTTGCCTCCTAAAGAGTAACGGAGGCGCCCAAAGGTTCCCTCAGCCTGGTTGGCAATCAGGTGTTGAGTGTAAGTGCACAAGGGAGCTTGACTGTGAGACCGACGGGTCGAGCAGGGACGAAAGTCGGGACTAGTGATCCGGCGGTGGCTTGTGGAAGCGCCGTCGCTCAACGGATAAAAGGTACCCCGGGGATAACAGGCTGATCTTCCCCAAGAGTCCATATCGACGGGATGGTTTGGCACCTCGATGTCGGCTCGTCGCATCCTGGGGCTGGAGTCGGTCCCAAGGGTTGGGCTGTTCGCCCATTAAAGCGGTACGCGAGCTGGGTTTAGAACGTCGTGAGACAGTTCGGTCCCTATCCGCTGCGCGCGCAGGAATATTGAGAAGGGCTGTCCCTAGTACGAGAGGACCGGGACGGACGAACCTCTGGTGTGCCAGTTGTTCTGCCAAGGGCATGGCTGGTTGGCTACGTTCGGGAGGGATAACCGCTGAAAGCATCTAAGCGGGAAGCCTGCTTCGAGATGAGTATTCCCACCCACTTGATGGGGTAAGGCTCCCAGTAGACGACTGGGTTGATAGGCCGGATCTGGAAGCCCAGTAATGGGTGGAGGTGACCGGTACTAATAGGCCGAGGGCTTGTCCTCAGTTGCTCGCGTCCACTGTGTTGGTTCTGAAACCACGAACAGCCCCA
>NZ_JBHXLU010000191.1:0-2201 GCF_042720695.1 Streptomyces sp. NPDC058457
CGTGGGGAGGTGGTGTTCGGGGCGACGTCGGCGGGGCGTCCGGCGGAGTTGCCGGGTGTGGAGTCGATGGTGGGTCTGGCGATGAACACCCTGCCCGTGCGGGTGTCGTTGGCAGGTGGGTCGTCTGTGGTGGATCTGGTGAGGGGGCTTCAGGCCCGGCAGTCGGCGCTGATGGCACACCAGCACATCGGCCTGAGCGAGATCCAGCGTCACACCGGACCCGGCTCAACCTTCGACACCCTGGTCGTCTTCCAGAACAATCCGCGTCCGGTGGAGGACGAGCCTGGCCCGGACCAGTTCTCCGTGGGTTTCGTGGGGGTGCAGGAGTCGGCGCATTATCCGTTGACGCTGGTGGTGACGCCGGGTGAGGGGATGGAGTGCCGGCTGGACTATCGGCTGGATGTGTTCGATGCGGTGGCGGCGGAGCGGATTGTCGGTCGTGTGGTGCGGGTGCTGGAGCAGATGGCCGCGGACCCGGAGGTGCGGGTGAGCGACCTCGACCTGCTGGACGCCTCGGAACGCGCCTCCGTCGTCGAGCGGTGGAACGAGACCGTGCAGGACGTGGGCACGGCCTCTGTGCTGGAGCGGTTCCGGCGGTGGGCTGTTGAGGCTCCGGACGCGGCTGCTCTGCGCTCGGAGGGCCGCACCTTGACCTATGCCGAGGTGGACAGGCGTTCCGACGCGTTGGCGCGGGGGTTGGTGGCGCGGGGTGTGGGGCGTGAGTCGCGGGTGGGGCTGTGTCTGCCGCGTGGGGTGGAGATGGTGGTGGCTCAGCTTGCGGTGTGGAAGGCGGGTGGGGCGTATGTGCCGTTGGATCCGGAGTATCCGGCGGACCGGCTGGCGTTCATGGTCGCTGACAGCGGCGCGCGGCTCGTGCTGGTGACGGAGGAGACGGCGGATCGGCTGGACGGGGACGTCGTTCTCCTGGACGGTCTTGCCATCGACTCTGGGGAGCCGGTTGATGTGTCGGTGGGGCCGGGTGATCTGGCGTATGTGATTTATACGTCGGGGTCGACGGGGCGGCCGAAGGGTGTGGCGGTGGCGCATGGTTCGGTGGCGAACCTGGCTTCGGCGATGGGTCCTGTGCTGGGGGCTGGTCCTGGTGTGACGTCGTTGCAGTTCGCTTCCTTCAGCTTCGACGCGGCCGTCCTGGACGTCGCCGTGACCTTGGCGGCGGGTGGCACGCTGGCGATCGCCTCGTCCGAGGAGCGGCGGGATCCGTCTGCTTTGGCGGCGATGGTCGAGTCCAGTGGTGTGGGTACGGCGAGTGTGGTGCCGTCGCTGCTGAGTGCGCTGGAGCCGGAGGCCGTTTCTGGTGTTGCGAACTGGGTGCTGGGTGCGGAGCGTCTCGAAGCGGGTCTGGCCGCCAGGTGGCGGGCAGCCGCCCGTCTGTGGAACACCTACGGCCCCACGGAGGCGACCGTCATCAGTACGGCCGTCCTCCTGGAGGAGGGCATCACCGGTGAGGATGCGCCTCCTGCGATCGGCCGCCCGCTGCCCAACGTCCGTACCTACGTCCTGGACGCGTTCCTGCGTCCCGTCCCGGTCGGCGTGACCGGCGAGCTGTATGTCGCCGGTGCCGGTCTGGCCCGTGGATACATCGGTCGCCCCGACCTGACGGCCGAGCGCTTTGTCGCCTGTCCCTTCGGTGACGGTGAGCGGATGTATCGCACGGGGGACCTGGCCCGCTGGACCGTCGAGGGGCAGCTGGAGTTCGTCGGTCGCGCGGATGAGCAGGTCAAGATCCGCGGCTTCCGGGTCGAACTCGGGGAGGTGGAAGCCGTTCTTGCCGCTCACCCTGAGGTGGAACGGGCCGTGGCCACCGTCCGCGACGGCCGCCTGGCCGGCTATGTCGTCAGTTCCTCGGCAGTCGCATCCGAGGAACTGCGCGCATACGTCGCCGCCAAGCTGCCGGAGTACATGGTCCCGTCCGTGGTGGTCGTCCTGGACGCCTTCCCGCTGACGGCCAATGGCAAGGTCGACCGCTCTGCCCTCCCCGTCCCCGATCACGCGCTCATGCTCACCCGCGCGCCTGCAACGCCGACGGAGGAGGTGCTCAGCGCCCTCTTCGCGGAGGTGCTGGGGCGGGAACAGATCGGTGCTGAGGACAGCTTCTTCGACCTCGGTGGCGATTCGCTGCTGGTGATGCGGCTGATCACGCGGATCCGGTCGGTGCTCGATGTCGCGCTCGGTGTCCGGGA
>NZ_JBHXLU010000192.1:0-2190 GCF_042720695.1 Streptomyces sp. NPDC058457
CGGGTGATGCCGCCGCGGTCGACGACGGCGACGGCGAGGTGGAGTCCTTCGGCCCGGCCGGCGGTGAGTGCGGCGTCGGCGGCCGCGCGGGCGGCTTCGTAGGCGAGGGGGGCTCTCATGCCGCGCCGCCGAGGGGGCCGTGGGTGTGGGCGGGTGGCGGGAGTACCGGCGATGGACTGGCGGACATGTGTTTCTCCTACTGGAGGTGGATTCGAGGCGAGTGCCGTGACCGTGCGCGAGCCGACAGCCTTCGACGGTCGTCGAAGGCGGGGCCGGCGGTCACAGGTCGAGTTCGATGCTGGGGCTGAGCGCTCGCGAGGAGCAGGTGGTGAAGAGCCCGTCGGCGCGCTCGTCGTCGGTGAGCACGTCGTCGCGGTGGTCCGGTTCACCGGCGAGCACCCGGACCACGCATTCACCGCAGATGCCCTGCTGGCAGGACGAGGGTGCGTCGACGCCGTTGCGGAGCAGGACGTCGAGGACGCTCTCCTCCGGTGCGACGTGGTACTCCGCCCCGCTGGAGGACAGCCGGACGGTGAATCCGTCACCGGGGCCCGCCTGGTCGGACGTCGAGGTCGGCGCGAAGCGCTCCTTGTGCAGCGCGCTTGGCGGCCAGCCCAGCTCGCGGGCGCCGTCGAGGACGTAGTCGATGAACGGGCCGGGGCCGCAGACGTAGACGGCGGTGTCCTCGGCCGGGCTCCCGAGGGCGCGGCGCAGTTCGAGCTTCTGCTCGTCCGGCTGGTCATCCAGGTGCAGGACGATCCGCGGGTGGTCGGAGAACCACTCGCTCAATGCGACGTCAGTGGCCGAACGCGCGCAGTAGTGCAGCGTGTAGTCCCCGCCGGTGGCGTCGAGCTCCTGGGCCATCGCCGCCAGTGGGGTGATGCCGATGCCGCCTGCGAACAGCAGGTGCCTGCGCGCCGGCGAGAGGCGGAAGTTGTTGCGCGGAGCCGAGATGTCCACGTGGTCCCCGACCGCGAGCCGGTGTACGGCGTGGGACCCGCCCCGCGAGTGCTCCTCGCGCAGGACCGCGATCCGGTACCGCTTGCGGTTGCCGGGCTCGCCGCACAGGGAGTACTGCCGGACCAGCGCGGTGTCGGGTGCACGCTGCTCCAGCCGCACATCGATGTGTGCCCCGGCCTCGTACTCCGGCAACGGGGTGCCGTCCGCCGGCTGCAGTTCGAGCACCACCACCCGAGGCGTCGTCATGATCCGGCCGACGACGACCGTGTCGATCCAATGAGCTGGCATCGGTCGCTCCGGTCAGGAGCCGACGGCGGGCGTGGCCGCGGCGGTGGACTCGACGTCGGTCTGCTTGGCGGTCACCGTGAACACGCCTGCCTTCACCTGGCGCGGACGGGCCTGGCCCTGTTCGACGTTCAGGGGGTCGCGGCCCGCTTCGACGTCGTCGACCATCTTCCTGAGCATGCGGCGCAGTGCCACCACGCCCTTGTCCGACGTGACCAGGGTCTCCTCGGAGTGCTGGGTGATGGGACCCTGGGAACCCTGAGCCTCGAAGTCAGCGGGGAAGCGCTGGTGCTCGTCCTCGGTCAGCTCCCAGGGCAGTTTGCCGTTCTGCCTGATGCCGGTGATGATCCGCATGAGCCGGTCCGGGCCCTTGGCCCGGACCACCACGAAGGCTCGGTGGGAGGTGTCGTCGGAGGGCACGATCCAGATCAGACAGTCGTGGCGGCGGTCGGGGACGACCTCGACGAAGTCCGGCAGGGCGATGATGCTGGGCAGGTGCACCTCGATGGCCCAGTCCATGTCGACGGTGGTGCCGTCCGGTTCGTCGCGCTGCCACCGCTGGAGGTACATCAGGCCGTGGTCGGTCGTGATGTTGTAGTGGATCTTGTCGGAGACCGAGTACGGGTCGAAGTAGGACGGGGGGAAGCCGATGGTGCCGGTTCCCTCGAACTGCGGGCCGCTGTGGGTGTAGTGCAGCCACATGGCGTGCACCGGGTCCATCGCGTTCTCGAAGACCTGCAGCCAGTTGCAGTCCTGGACCATTCCGGTGACGTTCTGGCCGGGGATGGGCAGATCGGAGATCAGCGACTCGCCGTCCTCCAGGTTCTCGAAGATGTCGTAGCGGGGGAGGGGGGGCTTGTGTTCGGGCGGGCCCATGTAGACGAAGACGAGGCCGTAGCGTTCTTCGACGGGGTACCAGGGCTGGCGGGCGACGTCGCGGCGGCG
>NZ_JBHXLU010000193.1:0-2185 GCF_042720695.1 Streptomyces sp. NPDC058457
CAGCGCCTCGCCCATCGGCGTCCCCGGACCCACCTCGGTCAGACGGGCGTCGTGGGACGAGGCGGGACGACCGTAACCCGTACCGGTGTCCGGACTGGGAGAGGTGGCAGTCATGGTGCGCTCCTTGGAAAGCTCAGCAGAGGAGGAGGGCACGGCTGGGTGCCGTGCGCGAGGTTGTTCGAGCGGCCTACGAGAGTTCGACAGAGGGGGACTCTCGGATGACTTGGAACATCAATTGGCCTACGCTGATATTTCAGCCTGGTGCATCCACGAAACATGCTCGAAAAGACTTTGTCAAGAGCTGCTCACCGGCCCGTCGAGCAGAGTCGTCGGCATATTCGCCGGACCGGTGCTGTGCGGCGCTTCGGGCGCCTCGGCGCCGCTGCCGCCTGGCGGGAAACGTGCCACCCGCCAGGCGGGCGCAGTGGGTCCGTGCCGAGTCGTGAGGCGACGCTCGCGGTCTGCTCGTCATGGCTTTCGACTGCCGGTGTCCCGTCCGGCCGCCCTCGTTCGGGCGTGCGGCTGCAGGGCTTTACACAGGTCGGGCGGTCGACTGTGGCAGCGGGAGGATCTCCGTCCTGGTGACCGACGGCCACCGGGCGAGTGTGTGCAGGACGCGGCTGTGTGACTGGCGGATGTACTCGCGGGTGAGCTCGGCGGCCCTCTCGCCGTCGCGGCGGCCGACCGCCTCGCTCCAGCCCGCCACGTACTGAGGGGAGACGGAGAAGATCAACACCGAATCGTTGAGGAGTGACAGCACCCGTCTCAGTTCGCCGGCCACGGCACGGTACGCATTGACGATGTAGGGATTGTCCGTGGCGTTCACCAGTACCGCGAACGCGTCCTCCGAGAGTTCGAGCCACACCTGGGTCAACTCACGGCTGGGCACGTCGGTGGATGCCTGCCCCAGGAACTGCTCGAACCCCGCGACCGCACGGTCGAGTTGTTCCCGGGCGGCCCCGGTGATGCCGCGGCGCACGGTCTCCGGACCGAGGAGCTCCCAGAAGTTGAACAGGTCGTCGACTCCCTTGAGAGTCATCGGCTTGACCTGGTACCCCCGGCGAGGCTGGGTGCGGACCAGCCCTTCATGGTCCAGCCTTGTCAGCGCTTCGCGGACGGCGGAGATGCCCAGCTTGGTCTCGGCGGCGACCTGGCGCTCGGTGATCCGGTGTCCAGGGGGGAGGCGACACGAAAGGATGTCCTCGCGGAGGCGCTGGTAGGCGATCTCGCGCAGCGGAACTGCCTCAGGCTCGTAGACGGCCACGATGTGTCACCTTCGTGTGTCGGTAACGGTCTCCCCTTGCCACGTTGCTTCGAAGCTAGCATCTCTCAAGCGCACTGTGCTACGTCAAATGAGTCAATCTGCCATGTCAGGTGCCCCTGCCGTTGGTGTAGGTGCTTGCGGGTGGCTGGTCCGACATTTCGCTGGAGCGCCGGGTGTAAGGGCGCGTCTGCGTGGCCAGGGGCTCGGAGGCGACCCTTTTCTTGTGAAGTGTCAGTAGCTATACTCTGATACATCAATTCGCGCTGTCGGCTCGACCCGCCGGCACCGTAGCCGCAGAGCAGGAGGGCCGTCCGATGCCGGATGCAGTGCCAGTCGCCACCCCGACCAGCGACGGGTCGCGGATGACCACGCGCGTCACGGGCCCGCTCCAGACCGCGTTCCGCGAGGCCATGGCCTCCGTGTGCGCACCGGTCGCGGTGATCACCACCAGGGGGCATGGCCTGCCGTACGGAACCACGGTCAGCGCCTTCACGTCACTGTCCATGGATCCGCCCATGATTCTGGTCTCGCTCGACCGGCGCTCGCAGCTGCTCGGCGTCGTTCGTGACAGCGGAACGTTCGGCGTCAATATCCTCGGCAGCGCACAGGCCGCTCTCGCGGCGCACTTCGCGCGTAAGGGCGGAACGGGGAAGTTCGCCGATGTCGTCTGGCACGACGACTCCGGCCTGCCACGCCTTCCCGGCCTTGCGGGGTTCCTCAGGTGCCGGGTGGCCCGCCTGGTCGACGGCGGTGACCACATCGTGGTGCTGGGTGATGTCGTGGCCGCGGACAGCACCCCCGGTAGGCCCTTGACCTACCACAACCGTGAGTTCGGAACACATGTGAGCCTCAAGGGGGCGTGAGGGCGCGGAGACGCGTCCCGGGAGGGAGCCCCTCCTGCGACAGCGAACGGTCCCGGGC
>NZ_JBHXLU010000194.1:0-2136 GCF_042720695.1 Streptomyces sp. NPDC058457
CCGACCCCGAAGCGGACCTCCTTGCCTTCGTACGCCCCGCCCGCGGCCTGGAGCGCCGCGCCGTGGTGGGCGAACTCGGTCCACATCATCAGGGCGACGAAGCCGACCCAGATGGTGGCCATGGTGGCGAGGATCGCGTAGCCCTGCTTCACCGAGCCGACCATCACTCCGAAGGTGCGGGTCAGCGCGAACGGGATCAGCAGGATCAGGAAGATCTCGAAGAGGTTGGTGAACGGGGTGGGGTTCTCGAAGGGGTGGGCCGAGTTGGCGTTGAAGTAGCCGCCACCGTTCGTACCGAACTCCTTGATGGCCTCCTGGGAGGCGACCGCGCCGCCGTTCCACTGCTGCGAGCCGCCCATGAACTGACCGACCTCGTGGATGCCGGAGAAGTTCTGGATGGCACCGCACGCGACCAGCACGATGGCGGCGATCGCCGCGCCGGGAACCAGGATGCGGATGGTGCCGCGCACCAGGTCGGACCAGAAGTTGCCCAGCTCACCGGTGCGCGAGCGCGCGAAGCCCCGTACGAGGGCGACGGCGACGGCGATACCGACGGCGGCGGAGACGAAGTTCTGCACGGCCAGACCGGCGGTCTGCACGACGTGACCCATGGTCTGCTCGCCGTAGTACGACTGCCAGTTCGTGTTGGTCACGAAGGAGACGGCCGTGTTGAACGACTGCGCCGGGTTGACCGAGGACAAGCCGAGCGAGCCGGGCAGGATGCCCTGGATCCGCTGGAGCAGATAGAGGAACAGGACGCTGACGGCGGAGAAGGCCAGGACTCCGCGCAGATACGCGGGCCAGCGCATCTCGGTGTCGGGGTTGGCGCCGATGCCCTTGTAGATCCACTTCTCGACGCGCCAGTGCTTGTCGGAGGAGTAGACCCTGGCCATGTAGTTGCCGAGGGGAACGTAGGCGAGCGCCAGCGCGCCTATGAGGGCGAGCAGCTGGAGAAAGCCGGCGAGTACGGGACCCATGTCGTGGCTCAGAACCTCTCCGGGAAGATCAGGGCGAGGACGAGATAGCCCAGCAGGGCGACGGCCACGACGAGGCCGACGATGTTCTCGGCGGTCACAGCTTCGTCACCCCCTTGGCGACGAGGGCCACCAGCGCGAAACCCGCGAGCACGGTGACGACGAAGGCCAGATCGGCCATCGCGAACTCCTGGAGTGAGGTTCGATGGAGACGGACGAGTAGAGGAAAGCGCCTTTCTGGCCGGATCGGGTCGCCCGTTTACGGCTCTCATACGGCGGCACCCATGGCTTTGACGGGACTCTTACGGCCCCTGATCGATACCGGTGAGTCAGCCGCCGTAACGGTCGGTGACCCGGGCTCACGGCAGCCGGAAGCGAAGCCGACAGATCACCGCGTCCGTCTCCCGCCGCACGGCGTGCGCGACCACCGCGCCCCGCTGGTTCTGCAGCAGGCGCTGCCAGAGCCGCTCCGGCTCGGTCTCCGGGATCAGCACGGTCACCTGGGTGCCCGGCTCGGCGGCGGTCACCTCGCGGACGTAGGCGGCGATGGGACGGCCAAGGGTGCGCCGCTCACAGCTCAACCTCACCAACGGCACCCCGGGGTCCCACTCGGCCCAGGCACGCTCCAGGGCGTGGAGCGCGGCACGGTCCTCGGGGTCCGGATAGCACACGGTCACCGCGCGGACCTCGTCGCCGAGCGAGGA
This sequence comes from Streptomyces sp. NPDC058457, assembly GCF_042720695.1. Classification (NCBI taxonomy): domain Bacteria; kingdom Bacillati; phylum Actinomycetota; class Actinomycetes; order Kitasatosporales; family Streptomycetaceae; genus Streptomyces; species Streptomyces sp. NPDC058457. Next base: position 1,679 of record NZ_JBHXLU010000194.1, read on the forward strand.
GGCGGCCGTGAGAGCCTCCGAGGTGAGCCTGGACAGGGACGAGACGGGGACGAGCACCAGCGAGCGCTCGCGGTGCGGGGTCTCGGGTATGCGGCCGAGACCGAGCCGCTCGCCGATCCGGCCGTAGGCGCGGTGGACGGCGACGAAGGCGGCCACGAGCAGCGGCAGCATCACGACGACGAGCCAGGCGCCCTCGGTGAACTTGGCGGCGGTGACGACGACGGTGGCCACCGCGGTGAGCACGGCCCCGAACCCGTTGAGCAGGGCCTTCCCGCGCCAACCGGTCCCCCGTTGCAGCCTCCAGTGCCGCACCATGCCCACCTGGGCGATGGTGAACCCGACGAAGACCCCGATGGCGAACAGCGGCACCAGCGTGTTGGTGTCACCGCCGGAGAACACCAGCAGCGCGGCCGAGACGCCGGCCAGGGCGAGCACACCGTGCCGGTGCACCTGCCGGT
>NZ_JBHXLU010000195.1:0-2041 GCF_042720695.1 Streptomyces sp. NPDC058457
GCCACCCGCACCAACGGCGGCACCCCCACATCAAACCCACACGCCAACTCCTCCCCCGCCACCCGCTCCGCCGCCACCACCGCACCACCGTCACCATCGACGCCACCACCCAACCCCGACACATCCACCTCACGCCACGGCAACACCACCCCATCCACCACCACCTGAACCGCTTCACCCCGAGCCCCCTGACGGAACCCGGCACGCAGAATCGGATGCCGCTCGAGCAACGCCTGCCACGTCCTCCGCAACCGCGCCGCGTCCACCGGCCCCGTCAACTCCAGAGTCCGCTGCCCCACATACGCATCCCGACCCCCCTCACCCAGCGAAGCATGAAAGAACATCCCCTCCTGCAAAGGAGACAACGGCCACACATCCACCAACCCCGGCACCAACGACTCCAACTCCTCAACACCCACCTGATCCAACGCCACCAACGGGAAGTCGGAGGGGGTGTGGCCGCCCGCGCCGGGATCGGCGGTGTGGGCGGCGAGCCCGGACAGCAGCTCCAGCCACGCACAGCCCAGCCGGTCCACTTCGGAGTCGTCGAACAGTCCCGCGGGCCAGCTCAGCGACAGGGTCAGTTCTGGTCCTTGCGGGGTGTCCGCGATCACGGCTCCCGCGTCGAGCGCGTGCAGCGCGGGCATCTCCGGGTCGGCGGCACCGCCCACCGCCTGCTCTCCCGCCAGCTCCCAGACCGTTGCGGCACCGTCTGTCGCATCACCGGCCGAGGTGAACCGGCCGAGATAGTTGAAGCCCACCTGCGCCGACGGCAGACCTGCCAGCACCTCCGCCGTCTCCGGGTTGACGTACCGCAACAGTCCATAGCCGAGTCCGTCTCCGGGAACGGCCTGCACCTGCTCCTTGATCCGCTTCACCAGATCACCGGCCCCCGCACCACCCGACACGGCGTCGGCCAGGTCCACCCCGGACGCATCCAAGCGCACCGGATACGCCGCCGTGAACCACCCCACCGTCCGCGACAGATCCATCCCCTCCACAAGCGACTCCCGCCCGTGCCCCTCCACCTCCACCAACAACCCACCAGCCACCACGGCCTCCGGCCGCCACCCAGCCACCGCACCCGTCAACGTCGCCAGCAGCACCTCGTGCACACCGCAGTGGAACAACGCCGGGGTACAGCCCGCCAACGCAGCGGCCTGCGCAGCCGACACCTGCCATGCCCGACGACGCAGCGTGGCGACCGTGTCCACGGACGGGTCCAGGGCTCGGCGGCCGAGCGGCGTCTCCCCGGCACCCGAGAGCAGGTTCATCCAGCTGTCCAGCTCCGCCGCTCGTTCGTCGCTCTCGGCGTCGCGCTGGAGCTGCCGGGCCCAGGTACGGAAGGAGGTGCCCGTGGCCTCCGGCGCCGGCTCGCGGCCGGCGGCCACGGCCTCGCAGGCCGCCCGCAGGTCAGGCACCAACACCCGCCACGACACCCCGTCCACCACCAAGTGATGCACCACCAACACCACCCGGCCCATCCGCTCGGCTCCCGCGTCCAGCCACACCACCTGCGCCATCACGCCGTCGACCGGGCGCAGCCGCTCGACCGCCTCCCGGGCGGCACGCGCCGCGTGTTCGTCCATCCGGTCCTCGGGGACGTCAGCGGCGTCCACGCGCACGAACCACCTGGTCGTGTCCACCTCACCCGGCTCGGGCACGATCAACACCGGATCACCGGCGTCGTCCGCGGTTACGGCGCGGGCGCGCAGCATTCCGTGCGTGTCCACCAGCGCCTGAACCGCCGCCCGGAGAACGTCCGTGCCAAGATCGGCCGGCACGCCGACCACGACCCACTGCGCGAACTGGGAGCGCAGCGCGTCCGCGCCCATCTCCCGCATCACCGGCGTCCACGGCACCTTGCCGACACCCGAGTCCGCAACCTCCACGGACACCGCATCAACCGCGACAGCCACCCGAGCCAACCGCTCCGGCGTCTTCTCCTCGAAGATCTGCCGGGGCGAGACGACCCAGCCGGCGGCCCGGGCTCGGGACGCGAGCTGCATCGACATGATCGAGTCACCGCCGAGCTCGAAGA
>NZ_JBHXLU010000196.1:0-1833 GCF_042720695.1 Streptomyces sp. NPDC058457
CCCTAATTCCTTGTGAACAGCTCCAGTAGCGGGAACCACACTCTCGCCGGGCTGTTCGAGCGCGGGGCTACGACGCCTTTCTGGACCCGGGCCGTTGAAGCCTCCACTGAGAGCGGTGTGGGCCCCGATGCTCATGGTGGTGGTCGCGTGGGCTGTCGGACGGACGCCTCAGGAGGCCCTGGCCTCGACGTCTCACAACAGAGCGGCGGCGTTCGGCGTCCTCGCGGCCACCACCGTAAAGCGAGGGGCTGGCGCTCGTGGGCGCCGGGCGGACGCCTGTGCTCTACCTGGCCACGATGCCTCCGTGCAGAGCGGCGATGCCCGGCGCCGTCGAGCGTCAACACCCCTTGTCTTGCTCACTCGTTGGTGCTGTGGTGCGAGCCCACCACACGGTGACCTCTCGATACGCCCGAGCCGTCCGAGCTCCCGCACAGACCGAGGCCCGCGTGGTGCGCTGGTGCCACGAACGGCTAGTGAGGTGGCGGACCAGCCCGGTGGGCCGAGTCCTGGAATTAGGTCGCTGCGTGGCCCGCATGTGCTCGTGACCAGCACAGACAACCGTGCCATGGGGAGGGAACATCTTGATCTACTGCGGAATCGACTGGGCCGAGAAGACACACGACGTCGCCTTGGTCGACGACAGAGGCGAGTTACGGGCCAAGCGTCACATCACCGACGACGCGGCGGGCTACAAGCTCCTGCTGGATCTGCTCGCCGAGTTCGGCGACACCGAGGAGAATCCGATCCCGGTTGCCATCGAGACCTCTCGCGGCCTGCTGGTCGCGGTGCTGCGCACCGGCAAGCGGCAGGTATTCGCGATCAACCCGCTGGCTGCCGCACGCTACCGCGACCGGCACAGCGTCTCGCGCAAGAAGTCCGACCCCGGCGACGCCCTGGTCCTGGCGAACATCCTGCGCACAGATATGCACGCCCACCGGCCCCTGCCAGGCGACAGCGATCTGGCCCGCGCCATCGCCGTCCTTGCTCGTGCCCAGCAGGACGCCACCTGGAACCGACAGCAGATGGCCAACCAGCTCCGCTCCCTGCTGCGCGAGTACTACCTTGCCGCTCTGGACGCCTTCGCGACCTGGCAGAACGGCCTGTGCCGGCCCGAAGCCCGCGAGCTCCTCAAGGCCGCGCCGACCCCGGGCAGGGCCGCGAAACTGACCCGTCCGCAGATCGCTGGCGCACTCAAGCGAGCCGGCCGTAAACGCGGCATCGAGGCCGAGGCCGAGCGGATCCGTGAAGTCTTCCGCGGCGACTTCGCCCACCAGCCGCCCCTGGTCGAGGATGCGCTCGGCCAGCAGATGCTCGCCCTTCTGGGCCAGCTGGAGGCCGCCTGTGTCGCCACCGACGACCTCGCCAGGGCGGTGGAGGAGGCGTTCTGTCAGCACCCGGACGCTGACGTGATCCTGAGCTTCCCCGGGCTCGGCACCCAGCTCGGCGCCCGGGTACTCGCCGAGATTGGGGACGACCGCACACGGTTCGACCACGCTCGCGGCCTGAAAGCGTATGCGGGCTCCTCGCCCATCACGCGGGCCTCCGGAAAGAAGTCGAGCATCACCCGCCGGTGGGTCAAGAACGACCGGCTCAACCACGTCGGCTACCTCTGGGCATTCTCCGCGATCACCGCTTCACCCGGCGCCAAGGCGCACTACCGGCGACGCCGCGACGAACATGGAGACTGGCACGCGGCCGCCCAGCGCAACCTCTTCAACCGCATGATCGGCCAGCTCTACCACTGCCTCCAGAAACACGAACTGTTCGACGAACAGACCGCGTTCCCAACCCAACTTGCCACCGCAGCTTGACACTTAGCCGCGTGAGGTGTCT
>NZ_JBHXLU010000197.1:0-1720 GCF_042720695.1 Streptomyces sp. NPDC058457
CCTAGAAGGCTCATGAAGATCTTGGTGAGGGGTTGTCCGGCCGTCAGGCCGGACAAGCCCCTGTGGTCATGCGCCGGCCGGTGTGAGGTGCCAGGTGCCGCTGGTGCGGGTGAGTCCGAGGTTGATCAGTCGGCGGAGGTTGAGGGCGGCGGCTCGGGTGTGGAGCCAGGTGTCGTTCTTGATGGTGCCGCGGTAGCGCAGGCGCCGGTTGCCGTGGTGGACGAGCCAGGCGACGGCGCGTTCGACGGGTGGTCTCCAGCGGCGGTAGGCGGCCTGCCAGCCGGGGTCGGTGGCGGCCTGGTGGCGGGCGGCTGTCTGGAGGTCGTGGTGCGGTCGGATGGTCAGGATGCGTCCGGCCTTGGCTTTGGTGCACCGCTCACGTAGGTGGCATCCGGTGCACAAGTCCCCGAAAGGGGCTTTGCGTTGGTGGTGCTGCCCGCCGGGGTCGGACAGGGGCACGGTGTGTCCGGCCGGGCAGGTCACGATGGCGGCTGTGGTGTCGATGGCGAAGTCGTCGAGGGTGAAGCCGCCGGGGACGGCGGGCCGCAGCGGGGCGGGTTTGAGGAACAGCCGGTGCCCGGCCTGGTGCAGGGCCTGGCGGGCGTCGCCGGCGGAGTAGGCGGTGTCGCCGAAGACGTCCAGCGGGTTGTCCTCGTCGGCGAGCAGGTCCAGGCCGACGGCTGCCTCGTGGTGTTCGGCTCCGGCGCCGGGCCGCAGGGCGACGGCGGTGTATAAGCCGGTCTCGGGTTCGATGGCCAGGTGGGTCTTGTATCCGTCCTGCTGGTGGCTGCGGGTCTTGTGGACGTGCCGGGCTTCGGGATCGACGGTGGAGACCATCCGGTTGGGGGCGGTGCCACGGGTGATGCGCCAGCGTCCGTCGCGGCCGTCGGAGTCCTCGGCGGGCTCGACGTCCTGCCCGGCGACCAGGGCCAGTATGCCCACCGCGTTGGCGGCATTCTCGCCGAGTTGCCGGTCGGGCAGGTGACCCAGCAGCCGCAGCGCGTCCGTGACCAGCGCGTCGACCAGCTCGGCGCGGGCCTGCCCGTCGTTCCAGGCAATCTTCGGCTTGCCCGGGTCGGTGTAGTCGTGCGCGCTGCACTGCGCAGCGGCGACCGCGTCGGCGCCGGGGACCTCGCGGATCACCGTGCGGACGGCGGCGATGAGCTGGGTGACGGTGTCCTGGGTGGCGACCGCGTCGTCCAGCACGGTGGAGTCCAGTGCCCTGCGGTGCTTGCCCTTGAGTACGCCGGTGGCCTTCACGACCTCGCGCACGGCCTCGAACACGCGGTTCGGGCGGGCGGAACGGGCCAGTCGGCGGCGGAAGTAGGCCAGCAGCGACGGGTCGAAGGCCATGTCGTGAAGGCCCAGTCCGCAGGCGGCCTTCCATCGCAGGTCGCACCGCAGTTCCTGGACCGTCTCGAAGTCCGACAGCCCGTGCAGGGCCTGCAAGGTGATCGCGGCGGCCAGGATCTGCGGCGGCATGCTCGGCCGCCCGTTCGCCGACGGGTACATGTCCGCGAACATCTCAGCCGGGAACAGCTCGCCGCGATGCCCGGCCAGGAACGCGAACACACTCCCTGCCGGGATCAGTTCCCGACACGTCTCCCACACGTCCGGCCCGACGGTCTCGCCGACCCACTCACCCATCGCCACCTGACGAGTCTGGCCCTGCCGCTGACGCGGCAGGGCCAGAACCCAAGATCTTCATGAGCCTTCTAGG
>NZ_JBHXLU010000199.1:0-1511 GCF_042720695.1 Streptomyces sp. NPDC058457
GTCCGTGACCTCGCCGATCGGGTCATTCGGGTGCTGGAGCAGATCGCGGACGATCCGATGACGCGGGTCGGGGAGATCGACCTGCTGGACGCCTCGGAGCGCGCCTCCGTTGTCGAGCGGTGGAACGAGACCGTGCAGGACGTGGACACGGCCTCCGTGTTGGAGCGGTTCCGGCGGTGGGCTGTTGAGGCTCCGGCCGCGGCTGCTCTGCGTTCGGAGGGCCGCACTCTGACCTATGCCGAGGTGGACAGGCGTTCTGACGCGTTGGCGTGGGGGTTGGTGGCGCGGGGTGTGGGGTGTGAGTCGCGGGTGGGGCTGTGTCTGCCGCGTGGGGTGGAGATGGTGGTGGCTCAGCTCGCGGTGTGGAAGGCGGGCGGGGCGTATGTGCCGTTGGATCCGGAGTATCCGGCGGACCGGCTGGCGTTCATGGTCGACGACAGCGGCGCGCGGCTCGTGCTGGTGACGGAGGAGACGGCCGACCGGGTTCCCGATGGCGCCGAGGTGGTCCGGCTCGAGGATCTGGAGGTGGGATCCGGTGGCGAGTCACTGCATGTGAGTGTGGAAGCTCATCAGTTGGCGTACGTCATCTATACGTCGGGGTCGACGGGGCGGCCGAAGGGTGTGGCGGTGGCGCATGGTTCGGTGGCGAACCTGGCCTCCGCGATGCGTCCGGTACTGGGGGCCGGCCCTGGTGTGACGTCGTTGCAGTTCGCTTCCTTCAGCTTCGACGCGGCCGTCCTGGACGTCGCCGTGACCCTGGCTGCCGGCGGCACGCTGGCGATTGCCTCGTCCGAGGAGCGGCGGGATCCGTCTGCTTTGGCGGCGATGGTCGAGTCCAGTGGTGTGGGTACGGCGAGTGTGGTGCCGTCCCTTCTCGGGGCGCTGGAGCCGGAGAGTGTTGGCGGTGTTGCGAACTGGGTGCTGGGTGCGGAGCGTCTCGAAGCGGGTCTGGCCGCCAAGTGGCGGGCAGCCGCCCGTCTGTGGAACACGTACGGCCCCACGGAGGCGACCGTCATCAGTACGGCCGTCCTCCTGGAGGAGGGCATCACGGGTGAGGATGCGCCTCCGGCGATCGGCCGCCCGCTGCCCAACGTCCGGACGTATGTGTTGGATGCGTTCCTGCGTCCTGTCCCGGTAGGTGTCACGGGTGAGTTGTATGTCGCCGGTGCTGGTGTGGCCCGTGGATACATCGGTCGCCCCGACCTGACGGCGGAGCGGTTTGTGGCCTGCCCGTTCGGGTTGGGTGAGCGGATGTATCGCACTGGTGACTTGGTGCGGTGGACGGCGGACGGTGTGCTGGAGTTCGTCGGGCGTGCGGATGAGCAGGTGAAGATCCGTGGGTTCCGGGTGGAGCTTGGTGAGGTGGAGGCTGTTGTCGCGGCTTACTCCGGGGTGGAGCGGGCGGTGGTGGTGGTGCGTGACGGGCGGCTTGTGGGTTATGTGGTCGGGGACGTGGGTGCGGATGCCGTTCGTGACTATGCGGCGGGGCGACTGCCGGAGTACATGGTTCC
>NZ_JBHXLU010000200.1:0-1460 GCF_042720695.1 Streptomyces sp. NPDC058457
GGGCCGCGCCCGCGCGGCGGTAGCCGCACACTCAATACCCCCCCGCGCCCCTTGCGGGGCGCGTTCTGTCCTGGTCGGCGCCCGGGCCCTGGGCCCGGACGCGCTCCACGTGCTCCAGGGAGTCCCGCAGTTCGGTCAGCCAGTCGTCGGTGTGCCGCTGGACCAGCCGCACGCACCAGGCCAGCGCCTCACTGCGGCTGCGTGCCACCCCGCCGGCGATCAGAGTGTCCAGCACCTGGCGCTCGGGCTGGCGCAGCCGGGTCATCACCGGCGCGGCCACATGTGTGAACAGCGCCCGCTGCCCGGCGCACTCCACGCCCCAGGAGACCTTGTGCCGGAACCGGTGCTCGGCCTCGCGGGCCACGGCCATCCGGCTCTCCCGGGTGCGCTCCCGGAACTCCTGGATCCGGCCCTGTACGGCCGCCTCCCGCTCGGCGTCCGACGCGTCGTCCGCCAGCTTGGGGCCGGGGATGCGCCCGATGACGGTGACCTCCTCGCGGTCGGCGATCACCTCGACCAGTTCCTCGAAGAGGTCGTCGGGCAGCCGGCCGGCGAACCAGCCGCGGAGCTTGTCTCGTTGCTCTTGAGTAATCATGTAATGACGATTACTCCGTTGCAGCACGAAGGCAAGGGCTTGCCGGGAAGTCCGCCGACAGCGGAAGCGGAATGTTTCAGGACTATTAACGAAGCGGTGTGATCCGGCCATCTGGCCGCTTCGGGCGATCAAGAACCGCTCTGTTGCGCGGTCGAGGCGTTCGAATTCCGTGACTTCACGCCACTGATTCAATACGCAAGGTTACTGAAACCTGTGGGTTCGATGTGTGTTTCGGCGGCGGACTCGGCAGAGTGGCGCCCGCCGCCCCGGCACCCACCGGGCCGAGGGCGGCACCCGTCGAATCGAGCGGAAGGATGCACACAATGCGAACCACCGCGCGCTGGGCAGCGACCCTCGGCCTTACGGCCGTCGCCGTCTGCGGACCCCTCACGGGGGCCGCCGTCGCCGCCCCGAGCTCGCTCTACGCCCCCTCGGCCCTGGTGCTCACCACCGGCCACGGCACGGCAGCGGCCACCGCCACGCCCGAGCGCGCCGTCACCCTGAACTGCGCCCCGAGTGCCTCCGGCACCCATCCGGCCGCCGCCGAGGCCTGCGCCGAACTGCGCGGCGCCGGCGGTGACCTCGACGCCCTGGCGCCCAGGGCCGATGTGTGGTGCACCAAGCTCTACGACCCCGTCGTGGTCACGGTCGAGGGCGTCTGGCAGGGCAAGCGCGTCTCCTACGAGCACACCTTCGGCAACCAGTGCATGAGGGACGCCTACGGGACGAGCGTCTTCGCCTTCTGAGCCCGGGATCGCATGGTCCTCGTGACTGCCGGACAGGTCCGTAACTGGGGAGTGCGGCCCCTGGAGCGGGGAACCTGCGATCTCGCAGCGGGGGTCGGACGGGTGGTGTGGGGCTGCCC
>NZ_JBHXLU010000201.1:0-1415 GCF_042720695.1 Streptomyces sp. NPDC058457
CTCCTCGCCAAGCTGGGCGTCCAGCGCCGCGTCCAGGCCGCCGTCCTCGCCTCCCACCTGGAACAGCCCGAGACCGGGGGACGACCGGCGAAGTAAGCCGCCGGGGCCCAGGTCGCCAGGGCCTGGGTCAGCAGGGCCTGCGTCAACAAGGCCGCCACCCGCGCCGCCGGGCCGGTTGCGGGGGCCTGTCGGGGGGCTTCGTGGCGCACGGGGTCACTCCCCCCCCGGGGCCCCCCGGGGGGCCTCGGCCTCGGTGAGCGGGCCGACGTAGCCCCGGCTGAGCGGGCGCAGGGTGCCGCCCAGGCACTCGACGTGCACGCCCTCCGCGTCCGCGAGGGCGTGCAGCGCGCTCAGGCCGGTCGTGGCGATCGTCAGCTCCTTGACCGCGCGCGGCTCGTGGGCCGGCGCGCCCACCGTCGTACCGGGGTCGAGCAGGAGCGTCTCGCCCAGCTCGACGTGGCGTGCCGCCCACTGGGCGACGGCCCCCTTCTCCTCGTACGCCTCGCCGCTGCGCCGACGCAGCGGTGCGCCGGGTACGCCCGCCCGCGTTCCTCTCGCGCCGGCCCCAGGAACCGGCCGCCGCGTCCCTTCGCGAGTTCCACGACCGTCCCGTCGCCGCCGTGGCCCCCGTTCGCGACGGCGACCGGGGACTGCCGGCCTGCACCGGCCGGCCGGACAACGGCACCCAACGCAGTCTGCTCGCCCGGTCCTGGAGCCGACCCCCGCTCTCGCTCCCCGGTGGTCGGGGCGGAACTTCAACTTCGCCCACTCTCGCACCAGTTTCCGTCGCTCATACGAACCAGGGGTGCAGAGCTTCGGTCATCATGCGTCAGAGGCGGAGACGCCGTCCCGGCGCCGCTCCCGTCGGCCTACGGTCCGTGCATCGGACGGGGACGTCGAGAGTCGCTCCCGTCGCAACCGACACCCGAAGGGGAGGCGCCGTCATGGCGAGCGTGGAAGTGTCGATGAAGGAAATGATGACCGCGGTCGAGGGGGCTCTGGGAGTCGCGGTCGTCGACTACACCAGCGGCATGGCACTGGGGACGCTGGGCGGGGGCAAGGACCTCGATCTGACGATCGCCGCGGCCGGGAACACGGACGTCATCCGGGCCAAGGTGCGCACGATGGAACAACTGGGCCTCAAGAGCCGGATCGAGGACATCCTCATCACCCTCGAAAGGCAGTATCACCTCATCCGCCTGATCACCGGCCGCAGCGGGAACGGGCTGTTCCTCTATCTGGTCCTGGACAAGGAGCGCTCGAACCTCGCCATGGCCCGTCACCAGCTCAAGCGGGTCGAGGAACAACTCGAGGTCTAGAGGCGATCCGGAGTCCGGGGTTTCGTGTGCCCACGATGTGAAAACTTCTTCAAGTGACCACATCAGCATGATCCCAAGTCATGCCTGCACAGGGCC
>NZ_JBHXLU010000202.1:0-1366 GCF_042720695.1 Streptomyces sp. NPDC058457
AGCTCTGCCGCTTGTGGCTCTCAGTGATTGGCCGCCCGGCGCCCCACGACGACTCGGCTGCCAATTAGGAATTGCGAATGATCGCTCCGTAGGGAATCGACAGCGAGGTCGTCCGTCGGGAGGCACCAGTACAACACCGCACGGAGGCACCACATGGCCGCGATCTGGGCCGGAATCGACGCAGGCAAAGTTCATCACCACTGCGTCGCCATCGACGAGAGCGGCCGCCGGCTGCTGTCCCGACGTGTTACCAACGACGAGCCCGAACTGCTCGAACTCCTCGCCGACGTCCTGGCTTTGGGCGAGGAGGTGACCTGGGGCATAGATCTGGCCGACGGCGGAGCCGCCCTGGCCATCGCGATCCTGCTCAACCACGACCAGCCGGTGCTCTACATCTCCGGTCGGGCCATCCACCGCGCCTCCGAGAGCTATCGAGGCGAGGGCAAGACCGATGCCAAGGACGCCGCGGTCATCGCCGACCAGGTCCGCGTCCGCCGCGACCTGCACCCTTTACGCACGGGCGACGAGACCGTGACCGACCTCAAGATCCTCACCGGCCGCCGCATGGACCTGGTCGCCGACCGCACCCGCACCGTCAACCGCTTGCGAGCCCAGCTCACCGGCGTCTTCCCCGGCCTGGAACGGGCGTTGGACCTGACCAACACCGGCCCGCTCACGTTGCTGACCGGCTACCAGACCCCGGCAGCCATCCGCCGAATCGGTGCCAAGAGGCTGGAGACCTGGCTGCGCAACCGCCACGTCGTCCGCCCCGACCGGCTCGCCGAGATCGCCGTCCAGGCCGCCGAACGGCAGCACACCAGCCTGCCCGGCGAGAAGCTGGCCGCCGAGCTGGTGCACAGGCTGGCGAAGGAGGTGATGGGCCTCAACCAGCAGGTCGCCGAGCTCGACAAGGTCATCGAGGCCCGGTTTCGCGACCACCACGCCTTCGACGTGATCACCAGCATGCCCGGCCTGGGCATCATCCTCGGCGCAGAGTTCCTGGCCGCCACCGGCGGCGACATGACGGTCTTCGCCACCGCCGACCGCCTCGCCGGCTTCGGCGGCGTCGCACCAGTGCCCCGCGACTCCGGGAAGATCAGCGGCAACCTGCGGCGCCCTCAGCGATACAACCGCCGCCTCCAACGTGTCTTCTACACCTCGGCGTTGTTCAGCATCCGGCACTGCGAGGAATCGCGCCGGTTCTACGACCGCAAACGCGCCGAGGGCAAACGCCACACCCAGGCCGTCCTCGCCCTTGCCCGCCGTCGCGTCAACGTCCTCTGGGCACTCCTCCGCGACGGGCGATGCTACGAACTCACCCCGCCCAGTGCTCACGCGGCTTGACAGACCGCATTAGGAATCACTG
>NZ_JBHXLU010000203.1:0-1280 GCF_042720695.1 Streptomyces sp. NPDC058457
GACAGCTTCTTCGACCTCGGTGGCGATTCGCTGCTGGTGATGCGGCTGATCACGCGGATCCGGTCGGTGCTCGATGTCGCGCTCGGTGTCCGGGAGGTGTTCGCAGCTCCGACGGTGTCAGGCGTTGCCGGTCTTGTGGATGCCGCCGTGTCTCGTGTCGACCCCGTCATGCCGTTGCGTGCGCGGGAGGTGCGTCCGGAGCGGATTCCGTTGTCGTTCGCGCAGCAGCGGATGTGGTTCCTGAATCGTATGGATGGTTCGGGTGTGGGTGGTGCGGCGTACAACTTGCCTTTTGCGTTGCGTGTTTCGGGGCCGTTGGATGTGGTGGCTCTGGAGCGGGCGCTGGGTGATGTGGCGGATCGTCATGAGAGTCTGCGGACGGTTTTCCCCGATGGGGCGGACGGGGTTGCGTATCAGCACATTTTGCAGGGTGTTGTGGGGCGTCCGTCGTTGTCTGTGGTGGAGGCGGGGGAGCGGTGGCGGGAGGTGATGGCGCAGGAGGCCGGGCGTGGGTTCGATGTGCGGGTTGATCTGCCGTGGCGGGTGAGCCTGTTGGAGATCGGTGCGTCGGAGTGGGTGCTGTTGTTGGTGGCTCATCACATTGCTTCCGACGGTTGGTCGATGGGTGTGCTGGCCCGTGATCTGCGGACGGCTTATGCGGCGCGCCGGTTGGGTGCGGAGCCGGACTGGGTTCCGTTGCCGGTGCAGTATGCGGACTACGCGTTGTGGCAGCGCGAGGTTCTGGGTGAGCTCGACGACGCCGACAGCGAGGGTGCGAGCCAGGTTGCTTACTGGCGTGGGGCGTTGGCGGGGGTGCCGCAGGAGTTGGCGTTGCCGTTTGATCGGCCGCGTCCGGCGGTGCCGTCGTTCCGGAGTGGTTCGGTGCCGGTGGGGGTGGATGCGCGGACGCATGCGCGGCTTGTGGCGTTGGCGGGTCGGGGCGGGGCGACGATGTTCATGGTGGTCCATGCGGCGCTGGTGGTGTTGTTGGCCCGTCTTGGTGCGGGTGAGGATGTGAGTGTGGGTACTCCGGTCGCGGGGCGTTCGGATGCGCAGGTGGAGGAGCTGGCGGGGTTCTTCGTGAACACGTTGGTGTTGCGTGCGGATGTGACGGGTGATCCGTCGTTCTCCGAGGTGTTGCGGCGGGTGCGGGAGTCGGATCTGGCGGCGTACGCGCATCAGGACGTGCCGTTCGAGCGGTTGGTCGATGAGTTGAATCCGGCTCGTTCCGCCTCCCGCAACCCGCTGTTCCAGGTGATGCTCGCCCTCCAGAACGTGCC
>NZ_JBHXLU010000204.1:0-1262 GCF_042720695.1 Streptomyces sp. NPDC058457
GAGCATCCGGCCTCGTTTGGTTTCCCGCCGAATCATCCGCCGATGAGCACGTTCCTGGGTGTCCCGATCCGTGTCCGTGATCAGGTGTTCGGCAATCTCTATCTGACCGAGAAGCGGGGTGGTGGTCAGTTCGACGAGGAGGATGTGTCGGTGACGTCGACGCTGGCTGTGGCGGCTGGTGTGGCGATCGACAATGCCCGGTTGTATGAGGAGTCGCGGCTGCGTGAGCGCTGGCTGCGGGCGAGTGCGGAGATCAGTCACAGTCTGATGTCGGGTACGGGGAGTGCTGAGGCCCTGGGGTTGATTGCCGAGCAGGCCAGGGAGATCACCGGTTCGGCGCTGGCTGCTGTTGCGACTCCGATGGCGGACACGGATTCGCTGACGGTGGAGATCGCCGTGGGTATGGACGCGGATGCTCACCGCGGGCTGGTGCTGGCCATGGACAGGACCCTGATGGGTCTGGCGTTCTGTGAGGGTGCGGCGGTGACCAGCGTGGATATCACCCAGGACGAGCGGGTGTCGCCGGAGCCGCCGCGTTTTGGCGGGCTTGGTCCGGCGGTGGCGATCCCGATCGGGACGGGTGGGGCGGGGGTGCGGGGTGTGGTGCTGCTGGCGCGTGAGGTGGGGCAGCCGTTGTTCACCGTGAAGGAGACCGGGCCGTTGCAGGTTTTCGCGGCTCAGGCCGGTATTGCGATGGAGCTGGCGGAGCGGCGTCGGGATGCCGAGGAGATCGCGGTGCTCAAGGATCGTGACCGGATTGCCCGGGACCTGCATGATCTGGCGATCCAGCGGTTGTTCGCGACCGGGATGACTTTGCAGAGTGCGGGGCGTTTCATCGAGCATTCGGAGGCGTCCGAGCGGGTGTTGCGGGCTGTGGACGATCTGGATGAGACCATCAAGATCATCAGGTCGACGATCTTCGGGTTGCGGGCCCGGGAGGGTGGTGCGGGCACCGGGTTGCGGGCCCGTGCGGTGCGGGTGGCCGGTGAGGCGGCTTCGGCGCTCGGGTTCGCGCCGAGTGTGCGGATGGAGGGGCTGATCGACACGGATGTGCCCAAGGAGGTCGCCGATCATGCGGTCGCTGTGCTTTCCGAGGCTCTGACCAATATCGCCCGGCATGCTCACGCGGACCGTGCGGAGATCGTGCTGGCGACCGATGGTCGGGAACTGGTTCTCACTGTCCGGGACAACGGCGTCGGTATCCCGCCCGACGGTCGTCGTAGCGGGCTGCGCAACATGGCGGAGCGGGCGGCGGAACTCGG
>NZ_JBHXLU010000205.1:0-1256 GCF_042720695.1 Streptomyces sp. NPDC058457
CTAGTAGGGCCTGGTCAGGTTCACTCGCCGGTGGCGTGTCTCCTTGATTGCCTGTGTTGTTGAGCGGGTGTGATGGCTGAGGAGCTGGCTGCGGTCCGGTGTGATCTGGAGGACTTCGCGGCAGAGGTGTTCGAGCCGTTCGCAAGGGCGGATCAGCGCCGGTGGGGAGCGGTGTATCTGCGGGGACTGCTGCTGGACGGGCGGCGCAAGTCGGTGGAGCCGATGGCCGCCCGGCTGGGTGAGGACGGTAACCGGCAGGCCCTGGCCCACTTCATCACCTCCAGCCCGTGGGATCCGGCGCATGTCCGCGCCCGCCTGGCGTGGAGGATGCAGCAGGTGATCAAGCCGACCGTGCTGGTCATCGATGACACCGGCTTCCTCAAGGACGGCGATTCGTCGGCGTGTGTGACGCGGCAGTACACCGGCACCGCGGGCAAGGTCACCAACTGCCAGGCCGGGGTGTCGCTGCATCTGGCGTCCGACGGCGCCTCGGCGGCCGTCGACTGGCGTCTGTTCCTGCCCGAGAGCTGGGATCCCGCCTCACCGAAAGCAGATCCGGACAAGGTGGCCCGCCGCAGGCCGTGCGGCATCCCTGCCGAGGTGGGCCATGTCGAGAAGTGGCAGCTGGCCCTGGACATGATCGACGAGACGAGGTCGTGGGGCATCGACATCCCCCTCGCCGTCGCCGACGGCGGCTACGGAGACACGGCAGCCTTCCGGCTGGGCCTGGAAGAACGCAAACTCACCTACGTGGTGGGCATCTCCACCACGACCACCGCACAGCCGGAGGAAGCACAGCTGCACACCCCGCCCTACGGCGGCCGTGGTCCCCGGCCCCGGCCCGTCTATCCCGAGCCGGCACGGACCGTGAAGAGCCAGGTCATCGCGGCAGGCCGGAAGGCCGCCAGGCCGGTGCAGTGGCGGGAAGGCTCCCGCCCAGGCAGCGGCCGAAGCGGCCTCAAGCGCATGTACTCACGGTTCGTGGCCCTGCGGGTCCGTCCCGCCGGACGCGAGATCCGCAAGAACATCGACGGCCCCGAACTGCCCGTGCGCTGGCTGCTGGCCGAATGGCCCACGACCGAGCCCGAACCCGTCCAGTTCTGGCTGTCCAACCTGCCCGCCGACACCCCACTGGCCACCCTCGTGCGCACCGCGAAACTACGCTGGCGCATCGAGCACGACTACCGCGAGATGAAACAGGCCCTGGGCCTGGCCCACTTCGAAGGCCGCACCTGGCGCGGCTGGCACCACCACGT
>NZ_JBHXLU010000206.1:0-1238 GCF_042720695.1 Streptomyces sp. NPDC058457
ACTAGTGCTGGGTTCCTCAAACGGAGTACACGTATCGGCGGCGTAGGACGCGGGTTGATGGTGTGGGTCTTCCCCATACCCAGGGCCTGGCGCGGGTGTTGAGCTGGGCTGTTGCCAGGCGAGTGGCTTGGTCGATCTCGGGTGGTCCGGCGAAGGACTGGCCCGCGAGGGCAGCCTTGCGGAAGATGCGCCACCAGCCTTCCTGGAGGTTGAGCCAGCAGGCCCCGACGGGGATGAAGACGTGCCGGATTCTGGGGTGGTCCTCAAGCCAGGCTCGGGTGGACAGGCTGTTGTGCGAGGACAGGTTGTCGGT
Organism: Streptomyces sp. NPDC058457; assembly: GCF_042720695.1. Classification (NCBI taxonomy): domain Bacteria; kingdom Bacillati; phylum Actinomycetota; class Actinomycetes; order Kitasatosporales; family Streptomycetaceae; genus Streptomyces; species Streptomyces sp. NPDC058457. The sequence goes on from NZ_JBHXLU010000206.1 coordinate 314, forward strand.
GACCACGTAGATGTCGCCGACCGGATTGGCCCCCTCGACTCTTTGAAGAAACTGCTGGTAGAAGGCACTGTTGCGGGACGAGGCGGTCATGGTGATTTCGTGTCCGTCCCGTACCCGCAGAGCGCCGTAGACCCAGGTCTTCTCCGGCCCACGGCCGTAGTCGACCTCGGACTTGATGCGGTGGCCGTCCGGCGACCAGCCCGGCGCCGGCGGGAACGTGCGGGGGATCACCGGTCCGAGCTCGTCGGCGCAGACGACCGTCGCACCTTCGGGCGGGCAGGTGTAGAGCTCGATGATCCGTGTCCTTTTCCCTCGAAGTCGACGTCTCTCGACCGGGTCCAGGACCGGGTACGGCGCCAGCGCACCCCCTCAGCCAACAGGATCCGGCGGACCTGGCTGCGACCGACCTCGATGCCCATCCGTCCGGCCTCGGCGGCCAGTGCGTCAAGGGTCCACTCCGGCGGCCCGGACTCATCCGCCGCGGCCAACTCGCCGTCGGCCTGCACGGTCAGTCGACCTGGGGGCGGCTGTTTGACCAGGCCGATGATTCTTGAGCGTTCCGTTTCAGTGATCCGTCGCTTCCGGCCCTGCCCACCCAGGTCCTCGAGTCCGTCCAGGCCGAAGCGGTCGAAGCGGTGCAGCCACCGGCGAACTGTCTTGGGGTTGCACCTCAACTCGTCCGCGATGGCAGGCACTCGCTGTCCAGCCCAGCTCAGCTCGACCATCCGAGCCCGTAACACCAGATCACGCGGCGCCTTGCGCGCCCGTGCCAGCCGGTGCACCATCCGTTCCTCGTTCTCGTCACGGCTCGGCCGTGCCCGTAACGCCACCGTCCAGCACCCGCCCCCGAACAGCCGAACCACCCCGTCACCAGGACATATACCCAGCGAAAGAGGAACCCAGCACTAGTAGTGCTTGGTCAGGT
>NZ_JBHXLU010000207.1:0-1228 GCF_042720695.1 Streptomyces sp. NPDC058457
CCGGTGGACGGGGCCCCACGCGCGCGTGCGGCTCTCGGCGGCGGGACTGTCGGTGGCGTCTCGTAGTCTTGGGCGCGTGCAGGAACTCCACGACGCCCCCCTCGCCCCCCTCACCACCTTCCGGCTGGGCGGCCCCGCCACCCGGCTGGTCACCGCGACCACCGACGCCGAGGTGGTCGCCGCCGTCCGCGCGGCCGACGACAGCGGGACCCCACTGCTGGTCATCGGCGGCGGCTCGAACCTGGTCATCGGCGACAAGGGCTTCGACGGCACCGCCCTGCGCATCGCCACCACCGGCTTCGAACTGCGCGGCACGACGCTTGAGCTGGCGGCCGGCGAGGTGTGGACCGACGCGGTCGCCCGCACCGTCGAAGCCGGCCTCGCGGGCATCGAGTGCCTCGCCGGGATCCCGGGCTCCGCCGGGGCCACGCCCATCCAGAACGTGGGGGCGTACGGGCAGGAGGTCTCCGCGACCGTCACCGAGGTCGTCGCGTACGACCGGCGGACCGGCGAGACGGTGACGCTGACCAACGAGGAGTGTGCGTTCTCGTACCGGCACAGCCGGTTCAAGGCCGACCCCGAGCGGTACGTCGTCCTGCGCGTCCGGTTCGGGCTTGAGGACGCCGGCGGGCTGTCGGCGCCGGTGCGGTACGCGGAGGCCGCGCGAGCGCTCGGGGTGGAGCCGGGGGACCGGGTGCCGCTCACCGAAGCCCGCGAGGCGGTGCTCAAGCTGCGCGCAGGGAAGGGGATGGTGCTGGATCCCGAGGACCACGACACCTGGTCGGCGGGTTCCTTCTTCACCAACCCGATCCTCACGGACGAGCAGTTCGCCGCCTTCCACGCGCGCGTGCGGGAGCGGCTGGGGGACGCGTCCGAGCCGCCCGCCTACCCGGCGGGGGACGGGCGTACCAAGACCTCGGCGGCCTGGCTGATCGACAAGGCAGGGTTCGCCAAGGGGTACGGCAGCGGCGCGGCCAGGATCTCCACGAAGCACACGCTGGCGCTGACCAACCGGGGCGGGGCCACGACCGAGGATCTGCTGGCGCTGGCGCGGGAGGTCGTCGCCGGGGTCCGGGACGCGTTCGGTGTGACGCTCGTCAACGAGCCGGTGACCGTCGGTGTGAGCCTCTAGATGTACTCGGCCAAGAGGTTGGTGACTCGCGTCGGTAGTTGATCAAGAGAAGACCTCCGGGCGTAGTGGAGATGCCTGTCTTCACCACAACCGGAG
>NZ_JBHXLU010000208.1:0-1160 GCF_042720695.1 Streptomyces sp. NPDC058457
ACGTTGGGCAGCGGGCGGCCGATCGCCGGAGGCGCATCCTCACCCGTGATGCCCTCCTCCAGGAGGACGGCCGTACTGATGACGGTCGCCTCCGTCGGCCCGTAGGTGTTCCACAGACGGGCCGCAGCACGCCACTTGGCGGCCAGGCCCGCTTCGAGACGCTCCGCACCCAGCACCCAGTTCGCAATACCAGAAACGGCCTCCGGCTCCAGCGCACTCAGCAGCGACGGCACCACACTCGCCGTACCCACACCACTGGACTCGACCATCGCCGCGAGCGCCGCCGTGTCCAGGCGCTCCGCCGCCGAGGCGATCGCCAGCGTGCCGCCGGCAGCCAGGGTCACGGCGACATCCAGGACGGCAGCATCGAAGCTGAAGGAAGCGAACTGCAACGACGTCACACCAGGACCAGCCCCCAGCACAGGACCCATCGCCGAAGCCAGGTTCGCCACCGAACCATGAGCCACCGCCACCCCCTTCGGCCGCCCCGTCGACCCCGACGTATAGATGACGTACGCCAACTGGTGAGCTTCCACACTCACATGCAGTGACTCGCCACCGGATCCCACCTCCAGATCCCCGAGCCGGACCACCTCGACGCCATCGGGAACCCGGTCGGCCGTCTCCTCCGTCACCAGCACGAGCCGCGCACCACTGTCAGCGACCATGAACGCCAGCCGGTCCGCCGGATACTCCGGATCCAACGGCACATACGCCCCACCCGCCTTCCACACCGCGAGCTCAGCCACGACCATCTCCACCCCGCGCGGCAGGCACAGCCCCACCCGCGACTCACGCCCCACACCCCGCGCCACCAACCCCCACGCCAACGCGTCAGAACGCCTGTCCACCTCGGCATAGGTCAAGGTGCGGCCCTCCGAGCGCACCGCCACCGCGTCCGGCGCTGCCGCGACCTGCGTGGCGAAGGCCTTGAGGACGCTGGTCGCCGACGCCGGACCTGCGGTGTCGTTCCATGTCTCGACGACGGTGGCGCGTTCCGAGGCGTCCAGCAAGTCGAGGTCGCTGAGCCGCAACTGCGGATCGGCGGCCACCTGCTCCAGCACACGGGCCAGGCGAGCGGCCAGACCACGCACCGTACCCTCGTCGAAAAGATCAGCCGCGTACAGGATCCCGCCACCCAGCCCGGCCGGCGCACCGTC
>NZ_JBHXLU010000209.1:0-1116 GCF_042720695.1 Streptomyces sp. NPDC058457
GCCACCCGCACCAACGGCGGCACCCCCACATCAAACCCACACGCCAACTCCTCCCCCGCCACCCGCTCCGCCGCCACCACCGCACCACCGTCACCGCCGGCGTCACCACCCAACCCCGACACATCCACCTCACGCCACGGCAACACCACCTCCCGAGCGACTACTTGAACCGCTTCACCGGACTTACGCCGCCGGAACCCGGCGCGCAGCACCGCGTGCCGCTGGAGCAACGCCTGCCACGTCTTCCGCAACCGTGCCGCGTCCACCGGCCCGGTCAGCTCCAGAGTCCGCTGCCCCACATACGCATCCGAGCCCTCGCTCTCGATGGCAGCGTGGAAGAGCATCCCCTCCTGGAGGGGAGACAGCGGCCAGATGTCTTCTATGCCAATCCGAGTCATCGCGTGCTACTCCTCACAACGGTCTTCGGCAGTGGTCGGATCACATGAGGTCGTCGGCGAACTCTGCTTCCAGATCGTCGAGTTCGTCCTGTGCGAGATCGACGAGCGGGAAGTCGGAGGGGGTGTGGCCGCCCGCGCCGGGATCGGCGGTATGGGCGGCGAGCCCGGACAGCAGCTCCAGCCACGCACGGCCCAGCCGCTCGGCGGCAGCATCGTCGAACAGTGCGGCGGGCCAGCTCAGGGTGAGCTCGAGTACGGGGCCGTCGGGCGTGTCCCGGACCACTGCACCGGCGTCGAGCGGGTGGGAGGCGGGCATGGCGGGATCGGCGGCTCCGCCGAGCGCGGAGGGGCCGGCTGGCTCCCAGGGGACGATCGGGTCGGCGGTGGAGGTAGAACTGGAGGTGGAGGTGGAGGCGAATCGTCCCAGGTAGTTGAAGCCGATCTGAGGCGACGGCAGGGAGCCCAACTCGTCGCGTGTCCGCGGGTTGAGGTGGCGGAGCAGTCCATAGCCGAGTCCGTCCCCGGGAACGGCCTGCACCTGCTCCTTGATCCGCTTCACCAGATCACCGGCCCCCGCACCACCCGAAGCGGCGTCGGCCAGGTCCACCCCGGACGCATCCAACCGCACCGGATACGCCGCCGTGAACCACCCCACCGTCCGCGACAGATCCATCCCCTCCACAAGCGACTCCCGCCCGTGCCCCTCCACCTCCACCAA
>NZ_JBHXLU010000210.1:0-1010 GCF_042720695.1 Streptomyces sp. NPDC058457
CTAGGCCGTTTCTGATGGCTCTTGGACGATGTCGCGGAGCCAGATGACGATCGCGGTGACGGTGAGGGTGCCGTTGAAGACGTAGTCGCGTTTGTCGTACCGAGTGGCCACGGCGCGGAACTGCTTCCACTTGTTCACGCACCGCTCGACCGCGTTGCGGCAGCGGTACTGGGTCTTGTCGAAGGCCGGGGGCCGGCCGCCGGAGCGTCCGCGGCGCCTGCGGTGGGCGCGCTGGTCGTCGGGCTGCGCGATGGTGGCTTTGATGCCGCGTCGTCGCAGGTAGGCGCGGTTGTCCCGGCTGGAGTACGCCTTGTCGCCGCGCACCCGGTCGGGTCGGCTGCGCGGGCGGCCTGGTCCGCGGCGCCGGATGCGTAAGCCGTCCAGCACCGGGGCGAACATCGGGCTGTCACCCCGCTGGCCGGGCGAGGTCTGCCAGGTCAGCGGGCGGGCCCGGTCGTCGGACAGCAGATGGACCTTGCTGGTCAGTCCGCCCCGCGAGCGTCCCAGCGCCTCGCGCCCATCTGCCTCATCACGGGCCCCGCCCCCTTTTGCGGGTAGTCGGCCGGTGGCTTGCGAGGCGCTCCGGCCGCGTGCTGATGCGCCCGGCAGGAGGTCGAGTCGATGTTCACGGCCCACTCCTGCCGGGACACCTGGCGGGCGTGCGTGCCGTCCGGGTCACCGGCATCCGCCTCGATCTGCAGCTCTTCCAGGACGGTCTTCCAGGTGCCGTCGGCCGACCAGCGCCGATGACGCTCATAGACGGTCTGCCAGGGCCCGTACCGTTCCGGAAGGTCGGGCCAGGGCACCCCGGTCCGGGCCCTGAACAGCACCCCGTTGACCACCTTCCGGTGATCCGCCCATTGCCCGCCCGGCCTGCCGTTGCAGGGCAGGAGAGGTTCAATCCTCTGCCACTGCGCGTCCGTGAGCTCGTGTCGCCGCACCATATGGGCCTCCTGCCCGGCAACCCACGAGATCCACCAGCCCACCAAGAGCCATCAGAAACGGCCTAG